>JAFULL010000107.1 GCA_017473345.1 Clostridia bacterium
AATCCAGATGCCCCTGCGCCAGTTCCTGCGGCCTGAGCGGGACAATCCGTTGCTTGCCCTGCAGCAGGCGTTCCACTTTTTCCACATCTTTTGCCTTCAGCGCCTCCTCCATGGCCCACAGGCCGTGACCCGTGGCCATCAGCCGCTGCGGAAGTGGCAGGGCCTGCTGCTGCATCTGGCGGATCAGCCACAGACGAATCTGCTGCCCGCGGCCCAGCGTTTCAAAATGCACGCTGCGCGCAGCTGTCTGCGGCAGATCAAAGGTCATCTCGTGGCTTTCAAATTCGATGGGTTCGTCGCGTTCAAACAGCATTTCCAGAACGGCCTCACAACTGTTGGCGCAGGAACATTCTCTGTCGCCGTCGGTGCGTATGCCGCGCGGATACAGCCTGCACACATACGACAGCGCCTCCTCCCCCAGCTCGGCCTGCAGACCGCAGCGGCCATCCTCCAGCCGCATGGGGCAGTTGCCGTCGTAGCGCGGCGCAATCTCGGCATAGGCCTCGGGCGTGGGATGCAGCTTGATGTGCATGGCGCAGTCCAGCTTGCGGCGCAGATCTGTGCTGCACTCTACGCCAATGAGATGGTGATAATCCTGCAGCGAAAACGAAATGGGCCATCCTTCGCAGCAGGCCGCGCGACAATCGCCCATTTTGCAGGTGAATTGCTGATAATAATCCGGCATGAGAAACAGATGCGTCTGGTTCAAAATCATCACCCTCTTTGAATTTCGAGCGAATTATACACCCCTAGTGGCGTATTTTTCAAGCATTTTGACAAAAAAATCCACTTCCCAAAGGCCGGGAAGTGGATTTTTTTACATTTGTTTCAATCAGCCCTGCTCGCCAATGGAGTCCTTCACGGTCACGGTGACCTTACGCTCGTAGCAGCTGAATACGCTGTCCACCAGCACACGGTCGGGCTTGGGCGTAAACAGGCTCACCACCGGCACGATGATCAGGCCCGCCACCATGCAAAACGCGCCTGCGTTGATAGGGCTTTGCAGGATGACCGGAAAGCTGCCGCGGGCAGCAACGTTGGCCAGCATCACCACGGTGGAGAACACAAAGCTCGCCCACACACCGGCAGTGCTGACGCCCTTCCAGTACAGGCCGTAAAGGAACGGGGCCAGGAACGCGCCCGCCAGAGCGCCCCAGCTGACGCCCATGAGCTGGGCGATGACGGTCACGTTTGACTTGTACTGCAAAATGGCCAACACCACCGAAATGGCGATGAACACCACGATGAGCGCACGCATGATCAGCAGCTGCTTCTTTTCGTCCAGATCCTTGACCAGCGAGCCCTTGATGAAGTCCAGCGTCAGCGTGGAGGACGACGCCAGCACCAGCGAGCTCAGCGTGGACATGGAGGCCGACAGCACCAGAATGACCACCACGGAGATCAGCAGCGGAGACAGGCCGGACAGCATGGTGGGGATGATGGAATCGTAGCCGCCGACAGCGATATCCACCTGATCGGAGAACAGACGGCCAAAGCCGCCCAGGAAGTAGCAGCCGCCCGCGACCACCAGCGCAAACACGGTGGAGATGATCATACCCTTGTTGATGGCCTGTTCGTTCTTGATGGCGTAGAACTTCTGCACCATCTGGGGCAGGCCCCAGGTGCCAAGCGAGGTGAGCACCACAACGCCCGCCAGGTTGACGGGATCGGGGCCGAAGAAGCTGGCAAACACGCCGGGCGTGGTGCTCACAGCGGGATCGCTCACCTGACCCAGCCGGTTGAGCGCCTCCAGAAAACCGCCCTGACCCTTGAGCACCGCCGCGATCACCGCGCAGATGCCCATGATCATGATGATACCCTGAATGAAGTCGTTGATGGCGGTTGCCATGTAGCCGCCGGCAATGACGTAAATGCCGGTCAGCACCGCCATGATGATCACGCAGACGGAATAGTCGATGTCAAACGCCATGCCGAACAGGCGGCTCAGGCCGTTGTACAAAGACGCGGTGTAAGGAATGAGAAACACGAAGATCACCGCAGAGGCCGCCAGTTTGAGTGCCTTGCTGTTAAAGCGCTTTTCAAAGAACTGGGGCATGGTAGCGCTGTCCAGATGCTGCGTCATCACGCGGGTGCGGCGGCCAAGCACCGCCCATGCCAGAAGCGAACCCAGAATGGCGTTGCCAATGCCGGCCCAGGTGGCGGCAATACCGTACTTCCAGCCAAACTGACCGGCATAGCCCACAAAAACAACGGCGGAGAAGTAGCTGGTTCCGTAAGCAAATGCAGTCAGCCAGGGGCCAACGCTGCGGCCGCCCAGCACAAAGCCGTTTACGTCGGTGGAATGACGGCGGCAATACAGGCCCACGCCCACCATGACGCCAAAGAACACAACCAGCATTGCCAACTTGATGAACAGATCCATACTCATTCTCCTTTACTGTTTTTTGGGGGATTTATTTATCCTTCCATCTTCACTCAGGCGAGCCGGGCCACCCGCATGTGGCCCGGCGGTCTTAGCACCGGAGCCACCCTTTTCCCGACCCGCGAAGCGGTCCGGGGGTCCAGGGGGTCACCCCCTGGTTTGGGCTTCGACGAGACGGCCGCTGCAGTAGCGCTCGCGAAGAACGGGCTTTTCGATCTTGCCAGTGGGGTTGCGGGGTACCTTGTCGAAAATGATCTTGCGCGGACGCTTGTAGCGGGGCAGCGCTTTGCAGAATTCGTTGATCTCGTCCTCGGTGCAAAGCATGTCGGGCTTGATCTCAATGATGGCTGCGGCGATCTCGCCCAGACGCGCGTCGGGCAGACCGATGACGGCCACGTCCTTGATTTTGTCAAACTGACGAAGGAAGTCCTCGATCTGGACGGGGTAGAGGTTCTCGCCGCCGGAAATGACAACGTCCTTCTTGCGGTCGACCAGATAGATGAAACCGTCCTCGTCCATGCGGGCCATGTCGCCGGTAAAGAGCCATCCGTTTTTGAGCACCTCGGCGGATGCTTCGGGGTTTTTGTAGTAGCAAAGCATGACGCCGGGGCCGCGGACGATCAGCTCGCCCACGTCGCCCTGCTCGACTTCATTGCCGCGCTCGTCGACGATCTTCGCCTCCCACAGATAGCCGGGCTTGCCGATGGCGCCCACCTTGTGCACATTTTCCACACCCAGATGCACGCAGCCGGGGCCGATGGACTCGGACAGACCGTAGTTGGTGTCGTACTGATGGGCGGGGAAGATGTCCAGCCAGCGGCGGATCAGACTGGGCGGTACGGGCTGCGCGCCGATGTGCATCAGCCGCCACTGATCCAGCATGTAGTCGTTGAGGTTGATCTTGCCGCTGTCGATGGCATCAAGCAGATCCTGCGCCCACGGCACCAGCAGCCATACGATGGTGCACTTTTCTTCGGTAACTGTGCGCAGGATCCATTCAGGCTTCACACCGCGCAGAAGCACCGCCTTGCTGCCCGCAAGCAGCGAACCAAACCAGTGCATCTTCGCGCCGGTGTGGTACAGCGGCGGAATGCACAGGAACACGTCGTCGCGGGTCTGACCGTGGTGGTTCTGCTCGGTCTGGCAGCTGGAAACCAGCGCGCGGTGGTTGTGCAGGATGGCCTTGGGGAAGCCCGTGGTGCCGGAGGAGAAATAGATGGCGGCGTTGTCGTCGTCCGAAAGCGCTACCGGCGGCGCTGAGGTGGAGCAGAACTCCACAAAGGTGAGGTAATCCTCGGTGTAGGCAGGGCCGTTCTTGCCCACGAAGAACATGGTGCGCAGTTTCACCTTGTCGACGATGGCATCCATGCGGCTGGTAAACTCGGGGCCGAAAACCAGAATGTCCACATCCGCCAGATCCAGACAGTAGGCGATCTCGTCGGAGGAATAGCGGAAGTTCATGGGCACGGCGATGCAGCCGGCCTTGAGGATGCCAAAGTATACCGGCAGCCACTCCAGGCAGTTCATCAGAAGGATGGCTACCTTGGTGCCGCGCGGCGTGCCGCGGCTCAAAAGGAGATTGGCGAACTTGTTGGCCTTGCGGTCAAATTCGCTCCAGGTCATCTCGCGGCGGTAAGGGGTGTCGGGGCTGGCGGCTTCGATCAGGTTGAGTTCGCGCCAGGTCGCGGCGTTATCGCGCGCCTCGGAGGGGTTGACCTCCACCAGGCTGACTTCCGCACCATACAGACGGGCGTTTCTTTCCAGAAAATCAGTAATCGGCATGTTGCATGCGCCTCCTTTGTTTTGAATCAAAAAACGTCCTCTGCTCAAATTGAGCAGAGGACGGAAAATCCGTGGTACCACCTCATATTCGCCGCCATTGCGGCCTCAGCAGGGCCCATCAGCCCCTGGCGCTGTATCGGGCGCGCCCGTCATGGCCTACTTGAAAAAACGTTCCGCCATGCCGCTCAGAAAGGTATTTCCCTATCGGCTTCCCGCTGCCTCGCACCAGCCGGCAGTTCTCTGAAGGGACAGTGCCCGATACGTACTTGGTTTCGTCATCGCGTTGAATATGGATGGAATTTTAGCACACCCAAAACCAAAAATCAACCTTTTGGCCCGAAAATACACAGAAGATACAAGCGTTACTTCTGCCAGTTTTCACCGGCGTCCGCAACAAAGGCAGCCATCCACGCTGCGCAGAGGGGCAGCACGTCCTCGTCCACCTTGAAGCAGCCGTTGTGGTGCGCATAATGCGTGCCCTTGTCCTCGTCGGCAATGCCCACCTGCGCGTAGCAGTAGGGCGCGATGCGGCCGTAGTCGGCAAAATCGTCGCCCAGCATGAGGGGCGTTTCCGCCTCCACTGTTTTGCCCATCCTTTCGCCTACACGGCGTGCAATGGCGGTGGCGCGCGGGTCGTTGATGACGGCGTCGCTGAGGCTGCGGTTGTGCGCAAGGCCGGTACAGCCGTGCATTTCGGCCACCCGACGGGTCATTTCATCCAGCAAAGTGACAAGGGTGTGACGCGTTTCCGGGTTGAAGGAACGAATGGTGCCCTTCAGCTCCGCCTCGTTGGCGATCACATTGCCCACCGTGCCCGCGTGGAAGCTGCCGATGGTGAGAAGCGCAGGCTCCATGGGCGATACGCGGCGCGAAACGGCGGTCTGCAGCTCCATCACCAGCGCAGAGGCAGCGACCACCGCATCGGCGCAGCGGTCCGGCGTTGCGCCGTGGCCGCCTTTGCCCTGAATGCGCAGGGTAAACATATCCACCGCCGCGCTCACGGGGTTGGCGGATGCATGAAGCGTGCCGGAGGCATAGGGGCTCCACACATGAATGCCAAAGAACACATCCACATCGTCCACAAGGCCGGTGGCCAGCACGTCCAGCGAACCGGCCTCGCCCTCTTCGGCAGGCTGGAAGATGACCTTTGCCCTGCCATGCCACTGGCCCTTATTCTCCTGAAGCATGCGCGCCGCAAACAGACCGGCGGTGATATGCGCATCATGGCCGCAGGCATGCATCACGCCGGGAACCTCGCTGGCGTACTCCAGTCCGGTTTCCTCCTGCACGGGCAGGGCATCGGTATCGCAGCGGATGCCGATGGTCGCGCCGGGAAGCCCGCTGTCCACCATGGCGATGGTAATATTGTCCTCCGGCGCTTCAAAGGGAATGCCCCAGCTTTGCAGCTTTTCACGGATGAAGCGATTGGTGCCCTGCTCGTTGTGCGCCGTTTCTGGGTGACGGTGCAGCCAGCGGAAGCATTCTGTCATCTCCGGCTGCAGGGTTTTGGCAAAGTCCAGAATCATGGTTTCAGTCAGCATGACGTTTCTCCTCACAGTTTCAAAACAGCGATGATCTCATTGCCGTCCATTTCGCCGGTTTCCTCAAATCCAAAGGAATGGTACAGCTTCCGGGCCACGGCGTTTTCCGGCTCATAGCTCAGCCACACATACTGCGCCTGCCCACACGGAAAGGTGCGGATGAAGCGCAGTGCTTCCCGCATGGCGGCCTTGCCGTACCCGCAGTTTTGATACCGATGGTCGATCATCAGCCGCCACAGGCTGTAATTGTCATGAGCGATGGCAGGCGCATCCGGCCAGTCGGCGTCGCCGTAGCCAATCATCAGAAAGCCCACGGGCGTGTCGCCGTCGTAGATCCCAAAGGGCAGCGCCACGCCGCCTGCGGTGATGGCCACATACGCATCCAGAATGCTGCGGGTGTTGCTGGCCACAAAGGCGCGCTGATGTGCGTCCACCTCCAGCGCAAGCAGCGGGTCGATGTTTCCGCCGTCGACTTTGCGAAGTGTGATCATGCGGCGATGCTCTCCTGTTTTTCTTCCACATGACCCAGCTTGGGCTGGTCGAACAGCTGCTCATGATACAGGCTGAAATGGCCCGACAGCATGAACGACACCGCCAGACCCGCGCCGATCAGCGGCAGGTATTCCGTGCCGAACAGCTCCACCGCCAGCAGCAGCGATGCCAGCGGCGCATTGGTCACGCCGCAGAACACGCTGATGAGGCCCACCGCCGCGCCGACTGCAGGCGAAAGACCCACCAGAGCGGCCACCGTGCAGCCAAGTGTGGCGCCGATGAAGAACGACGGCACGATCTCGCCGCCCTTGAAACCGCTGCCAAGGGACACGGCGGTAAAGAGCATTTTGAGCAGAAACGCCGCAGGCACGGCCTGACCGGCCAGCGCCGCAAAAATCACATGCATGCCGCCGCCGTTGTAGTCCTGCGAACCCATGAGCAGCGTCAGCCCGATGACCGCCGCGCCGCCCACGGCCACGCGCACAAAATCATTGGGAATGAGCTTTTTGATCCACCGGCCGGATACATGCATCACACAGCAGAACAGGATGGCCGCCAGTCCGCACGCAATGCCCACGCCCACGGACTGCAAAAGCGTAACAGCGCCCACCTGCGTAAGGCCTGTCGCCAGCGGGAAAACCTCCACCGGAGCGCCGATGGCCAACGCGGCCAGCTTGGCCGTGAGGGCCGCCGTAACGCAGGGCAGGAAGGCACGGTGGTTGAAGCGGCCCACCTCAATGATCTCCAGTACAAACACCGCCGCGGTAAACGGCGTGCCAAACAGCGCGGAAAACAGCGCCGCCATGCCGCACAATTCAAAAATGCGGCGGTCGTCGCGCCTGAGATCCGGATGGGTCAGGTCGCCCACAGCAGCGCCGATGGTGCCGCCCAGCTGCAGCGCAGCGCCCTCGCGTCCGGCGGAGCCGCCCAACAGGTGCGTGATGACCGTGGACAGGAAGATGGCCGGAGCCATGGCCAGCGGCACCTTGCCCTGCGTGCGCACGGTTTTGATGATCTCATCCGTGCCAAGCGACAGCGGAAGCTTCAGCAGCCGGTACAGCCCGGCGATCGCAAGGCCGCCCACGGGCAGCAGATAAATCAGCCATTCATGGTGCTGGCGCAGATGCGTGGCGTGTTCCACGCCCATGGCAAACAAGCCGCCGATCACGCCGCACAGCGCGCCCACCACAATGCCCGTGAGCACCCAGCGCACAAAGGCCAGCGTATACTGGAAAGAGGATCTCATCCTTCTGGCAAACATGTCGTTTTCCCCCGATTCATGTCAGATCGAAGGATATTATACAACGAAAAAGCGCCGGGTTTCAACCGGCGCTTTCCGTTTATTTCTCCTGTGTATGCAGGTATTCAATGCATACGCGGGCTTCGTCCATGCCGCTGGGGGTGAGGGTTTCGCTCTCCACCACCATGGGCACGTTGAGCTCGACAGCCTTGCGGTACACATCCGCCACAGGCGCGGTACCCTTGCCAAGCGGTACGCCCTCGCCATCGGCAAAGCCGTCCTTGATGTGGATCACCGGCAGGCGGTCCTGCTTTGCCATGCGCTCCATCCAGCCAACGGCGTCCTCACCGGCAGCGTACACCCAGAAGGTATCCAGCTGCAGCAAAATGGTGGTGTCATTGGCGAAGCGTTCCATCAGGCTGGGCGTGCCTTCGATGGGCTGAAACTCGTGTGCATGGTTGTGGTATCCCAGGCGCATGCCCTCCGCCGCAAGGCGCGATTGCATGGCGTTCATACGGCGGATGAGTTCATCTGCCTCAGCAGGCGTTTTGGCGTCGGCCCACGGCACGATGGCCAGATCGCAGCCAATGGCCTTGTGGAGGGCGACGATGGCGTCAAAATCATTTTCCAGCGCATCCAGCCCGGTATGCGTGCCGCTGGCGCGCAGGCCCAGCTGCGCAAGCCAGCCGGCCACCTCTTCGCCGCTGTGGCCGAAGAAACCTGCAAATTCCACATTTTCGTAACCCAGCGCGGCCACTTCCTTCAAAGCGCCGTAAAGATCATTTTCGGTCATGTCGCGCACGCTGTACAGCTGCAGTCCGTACTTCATATCATTTCAGCTCCCGTTCAATCAGTTTGCTAAGGGAATACACATCGCGATCCATCTCGCGCTGGTCAGGGCCCTCGATCATCACGCGCACGCGCGGCTCGGTGCCGCTGGCGCGGATGACCAGCCTGCCCTTGTCCTTGTACTTGGCCTCCAGCTCGGCGATGCGGGCGGCGATCTTTGCGTTTTTGTCAAAGTCGTATTTCTTTTTGTCGTCGACGTTGGCGGCATACAGGCTTTGCGGCATGGTCTGCATCACAGCGGTCAGCTTGCTCAGCGGCTTTTGCGCCCTGACCATCGCGCTGATCAACTGAACAGCCGTCACCAGGCCGTCGCCGGTGGTGTTGTAATCCAGCAAAATCACATGGCCGCTCTGCTCGCCGCCCAGATTATAGCCGTCGGCAAGCATCTTTTCCAGCACATAACGGTCGCCGACCTTGGTCTTTTCCATCTTGATGCTGTTTTTCTTCATGGCCACGTCAAGGCCCATGTTGCTCATGACGGTCGCCACCACGGTGTTCTGCCTGAGCCTCCCCTGTTCCTTCATACACACGGCGAGCACCGCCATCACCTGGTCGCCATTGATGAGCTGGCCGCGCTCGTCTACCGCCATCAGGCGGTCGGCGTCGCCGTCGAAGGCAAAGCCCACGTCCGCGCCCAGTTCGCGCACCAGCTCGCACAGGCGCTCGGGATGGGTGGAGCCGCAGTTTTCGTTGATGTTGGTGCCATCGGGCTCATGATAATAGCAGCTGACCTTTGCGCCCAGCTCCTTGAACACCATGGGCGCCACTTCGTAGCTGGCACCCTGCGCGCAGTCCAGCACCACATGCAATCCGTCCAGGCGCACGGCGGTGGTTTCCTTCACAAAGTCCACATAGCGGCGCATGGCGTTGCGCTGGCGGACCGGGCGTCCCACGCGGTCGCCCACGGGCATTTCAAAGTCGTCGGGCATGCCGCCGCGCACGATCTCCTCAATCCGGTCTTCAATGCAGTCGGGCAGCTTATAGCCGTTTTTGTCAAAGAACTTGATGCCGTTGTACTCCACCGTATTATGGCTGGCCGAGATCACCACGCCTGCATCCGCCTCGTTGTAGCGGGTGAGATAGGCAATGGCGGGCGTAGGCAGCACATCCACCAGCACGGCGCGCGCGCCCACCGAGCAGATGCCCGCCACCAGCGCGCTTTCCAGCATTTCACCGCTCAGGCGCGTATCGCGGCCCACTAGGATGGTGGGGCGATGCACGTCGCTGGCCAGCACATACGCGCTGGCCTGACCCAGCCGAAACGCCAGATCGCAGGTCAGGTCCTGATTGGCAATGCCGCGCACGCCGTCGGTGCCGAAGAGTCGGGCCATAGGATGAAGTCCTCCTTCACGTCGAAAGATGTCGTATTATATCGTTTTATTTGGGTAGAAAAGCATGGGCCGGATGATTCCGGCCCATGATGAAGCTGTCGGGTGACTCAGGCCCAGAACACGTCTTCGTTCTTGGCTTCGAAGGTCAGCACTTCCTTGAGGAAGCTGATGGCCTTCTGCAGGCCCTCGTTGGGGGTCATCAGGCTGTCTTCATGCTCGATGGACAGCACGTCGTCGTAGCCCACCAGACGCAGGTTGCTGACGATGTCCTTCCACACGCTGTAGTCATGGCCGTAGCCAACGCTGCGGAAAATCCAGCTGCGCTCGACCTCGCGGGTGAAGTTCTTGGTGTCCAGCACGCCGTTGACGGGGCAGTTGATGGGGTCGATCTTGGTGTCCTTGGCATGGAAGAAGTAGATGGCGTCCTTGAGGTAGCGGATAGCGGCCACGGGGTCGATGCCCTGCCAGAACAGGTGGCTGGGATCGAAGTTTGCGCCGATCAGCGGACCGACCGCAGCGCGCAGACGCATGAGGGTTTCGGGATTGTACACACAGAAGCCGGGGTGCATTTCCAGAGCGATCTTTTCGATGCCATGGGCAGCGGCGAAAGCGGTGGCCTCGCGCCAGTAAGGAATGAGCACTTCGTTCCACTGGTAGTCGAGGATCTTGGGGAAGTCCTCGGGCCAGGCAGCGGTGACCCAGTTGGGGGTCTTGTCTTCAGGAGAGCCGCCGGGGCAGCCGGAGAACGCGATGATGCGCTTCACGCCCAGCTTTTCAGCCAGCAGCACAGCACCCTCGAAGTCGTCGCGGAACTTCTGGGCCACTTCCTTGTCGGGGTGCACGGGGTTGCCATGGGTGCTGAGGGCGGAAATTTCGAGCTTGTTGTCGCTGAGCACTTTCTTGAAGTGCTCCAGAGCTGCTTCGTCGCCCAGCAGCACAGCGGGGTCGCAGTGGGCCTTGCCGGGGAAGCCGCCGCAGCCGATCTCCACAGCCTGCACGCCGCTGTCAGACAGGTACTTCATGGCGTCCTCAAAGGACATGCCAGCCAGAACAGGATTAAATACGCCAAGTTTCACAGCAAAAATCCTCCTTTAGAAAATATGGACGATCGTATCGCAATTATGCATCGGGTTCAGTATACCTCCATTTTTCCAAAAACACAAGAGCCGGACTGTTTCAGCAGTCCGGCTCAGAAAGAATGTTTTTACGCAGAAACCTCCATGCCCGCAGTCATGGGCGTCTGCACATTTTCAGGCTTGGGCGCATGGAACTCCACGCCGTCGTTGTAATACACCTTTTCGGGCGCGGTTTCCAGCATTTCGGGATGCAGCAGGCACTGCTTCATCACGGCAAAGAACTGGGCGTACACCGCGCCGCTGCAAACGCGCTCGTCCACGGTGATGCCGATGGGCAGCAGGCACTTGCGCACCACATTGCCCTTGCCGTCGACGGTGTTGTAGCGCTTGGGCACGCCCATACCAAGGAACATGCCGACGTTGCCGAAGTTGTAGATGTGGTGATACACGCGCATCAGGCCGATGGAGGCGTTGTTGGTGATGAACATGCTGGTGTGGAAGGGCAGCGCATCCAGCAGCGCCTTGGGGCACAGACCATAGCGGTCCAGCAGCTTCACAAGGCCCACGACCAGGCCGGGCAGGAAGGGCACCTTCATCAGGAAGGTCGCCAGCTTCAGCACAAAACCGGCCGTTTCTTCCTTGCGGTTGGCTTCGACCGCCTGCTTCATGCGGGCGGATACGTCATAGATGGTGTCGGCGGGATCAAAGAAGATCTTCACGGCGTTTTCCTTGATGCTGCCGTCGTCGGTATCCATCAGGATGGTATAGCCCACGCTGAGCTCGGTGCGGTTGTAGAACTGCTTGTTGAGCACAAAGCGGTTGACGGCGGGCACCTGCGACACAGCGCGGATGTAGGAGGCCACGATCAGCTCCATAAAGGTAAACTTGCAGCCCTCACGGCTTTTCTGGGCGATGTAGCGCATCAGGGGTTCGTACTCGGCTTCGTAGTCCAGCATCACCTGTGCGTCGCAGCGCATGGGCATGATGTAGGGCGTGATCTGCACGATGGGGTCCATGTTCTTTACACGGCGTCCTTCAGGGCGAAATCCGAACATAGCGATCATTCCTTTCGTATCGGCTGGAAGGCGCAGCATGAATGATAACAGAATGAATGAGCATGGAAAGCTGCGCATACCTGTGTATATTGTACTCAAATACGGCCTTTTCGTCAACCGAGGGGCCCTCTTGCCCTTCCGGGCCGGAGGGGGTATAATAGATGATGCGTAAATGTACGCAGGGAAGGAAACAACACTATGCGCATCAATGTCACGCGAAGCTCCATGCCTTCGTTTGAAGAATATTGCGAACAGATCCGCGACCTGTGGGACAGCCGGTGGCTTACCAACAACGGCAGCAAGGTGCAGGCGCTTCAGTCCCAGCTGAGCGATTATCTGCATGCGCCGCAGGTGGAGCTGTTCACCAACGGACATATGGCGCTGGAGGCGCTGCTGGCTGCAATGAATTTGAAGGGCGAGGTCATCACCACGCCGTTCACCTTTGCATCCACCACGCACGCCATCGTGCGCAAGGGCCTTACGCCCGTGTTTGCCGATATCCGCGCAGATGACTACACCATCGATGCAGACCAGGTCGAAAGCCTCATCACTGACAAGACCTGCGCCATTCTGCCGGTGCATGTGTACGGTCGCCTGTGCGATGTTAAAAAGCTGGATGAGATTTCGCGCAGGTACAACATCCCCGTCATCTATGACGCAGCGCATGCCTTTGGCGTGAGCAAAAACGGCGTGGCAGCGGCGCAGTTCGGCCTGGCCAGCATGTTCAGCTTCCACGCCACCAAGGTGTATCACACCATCGAGGGCGGCGCCATCGCCACCGGCAGCGCTGAACTGGCACAGAAGCTGGCGCTGGAGCGCAACTACGGCATCACCGGCCCGGAGGACGTGATCACTGTGGGCGGCAATGCCAAGATGAATGAATTTCAGGCTGCGATGGGGCTTTGCAACCTGCGGCATATTGCGCAGGACATTGCCGATCGCAAAGCCGTGCATGCGGCCTACATGGCGCAGCTGTCCGGCCTTGAAAGCGTGGTGCTGCCCAAGTCGCAGGCGGGTGTGGAGAGCAATTATGCCTACTTCCCCGTGGTGTTTGAAAGCCGCGAAGTGCGCGACGCCGTGTGCGCCGCCCTGCTCGAAGAAGGCGTGTACGCGCGCAAGTACTTCTATCCCCTCATCACCGATTTTGAATGCTACCGCGGCATGCCCGGCTTTGATTCCAGCCGCACGCCGGTGGCGCAGCGCATTTCCGACGGCGTGGTCACTCTGCCCATGTACCCCGGACTTGCCGAGGAGGATATTGCCCTCATCAGCAGCGTGATTCGCAGGGTCGTGCGCCATGGCTGAGCAGCGCGGCCGCAAAGCGGCGTCCTCATTCGTGTTCAAGCTGGTGGAAAGCGTGGGCATGCAGCTGGTGTCGTTCATCGTCAACATTCTGCTGGCGCGCCTGCTCACCCCCGGCGATTACGGCGTGCTGGGCATGCTTACGGTGTTCATCGCCATTTCACAGGTGTTTGTGCAAAGCGGCCTCAACACCGCGCTCATCCAGAAAAAAGAAGTGGATGACGTTGATATTTCCTCTGTTTTTTATGTAAGCCTCGGCATTGCCGCAGCGCTGTATGTGCTGCTGTTTGCCTGCGCGCCGCTGATCGCCGCCTATTTCAGCATGCCGGAGCTCAAACCCGCCCTGCGCGTGCTGGCGCTGGTGCTGCTGCCCGGCGCGCTGGTCAGCGTGCAAAGCGCCGTCATCGCCCGGCAGATGGCTTTCCGACGGCAGATGCTGTGCAGCCTGTCGGCCACGGCGCTGTCCGGCACGGTGGGCGTAACGATGGCCCTTTGCGGGGCCGGTTACTGGGCGCTGGTGGCCCAGCAGCTCACCAACCAGTTCTCACTGGCGGTGCTGCTGCTCATTGCCGTCAAGTGGCGGCCGGTGCTTCAGTTCAGCTGGCAGAAAGTGCGCGGCCACATCCGCTTTGGCTGGAAGCTGCTGGTGTCCAGTCTGCTGGACACAGGCTATGTCAACCTGCGCAGCGCGGTCATCGGCAAGCGCTACAACGAAGAAGCGCTGGGCTTTTACACGCGCGGCAGGCAGTTTCCCGAGCTGCTGATGAACGCGGTCAACGGCTCCATTCAGAGCGTGATGCTGCCCGTGCTTGCTGAAAAGCAGGATGACCGCGAGCGCATGAAGCAGATGATGCGCCGCTCAGTGATGGTATCCAGCTTTCTGGTGCTGCCCATGATGGCCGGTCTGGCCGCTGTGGCAAAGCCGCTGATCTCGCTGCTTCTGACCGACAAATGGCTGCCCTGCGTGCCTTTTTTGCAGATCCTTGCCATCGACTACGCCTTCTACCCCATCCACACAGCCAACCTGCAGGCCATCAACGCCATGGGCCGCAGCGACGTGTTTTTGAAGCTGGAGCTGATCAAAAAAAGCTACGGCATCGCGGTGCTGGCCATCACGGTGTTCCTGTTTGACAGCGTTTATGCCATTGCCTGGGGCGCGGTGGTGAGCACGCTTTTGAGCGCACTGGTGAACGCATCACCCAACCGCAAGCTGCTTGGCTACGGCTATCTGGAGCAGATGAAGGACGTGCTGCCCTCCATCGCACTTTCCGTTGTGATGTTCCTGCTGGTCAGTCTCATCGGCCAGCTGGCCCTGCCAAGTGCCGTGCTGCTGATCCTTCAGCTGGCTGCGGGCGTGACCATCTACACCGGCCTTGCGCTGCTGTTCCATCTGGAAAGCGCGCGCTATCTTCTGGACATGCTCAAGAAATTCAGAAAGTAGGTCTTCATTCATGAAAACCACGCTTCTTACCGCCGTGGGCAGCGCCTCCGCCGCAGCTGCGCTCAAAAGTCTGCGCGTGCTTGGCCACCGCGTGATCGGCTGCGACATCTATCCGCAGGCATGGAACATCGTTTCCAGCGAGGTGGACGCCTTTTTTCAGGCGCTGCCTGTGACCGATGAAGCCGCCTACGTCAACCAGATGATGGACGCCGTGGAGCGCGAGCATGTCGATTACCTGATCCCGCTGACTGACCTTGAGGTGGACGTGCTGTGCGCCTGCAAGGCAAACTTCGCCTCCCTCGGCTGCACCGTGTGCACCCCGGACGAGCCTGCCGCGCGTCTTTGCCGCGACAAGATGAAGATTGCTCAGGTGCTGGCTGAGGACGGCATCTGCCGCACCATCCCCACCCGTTCGCCCTACGGCTGGGAACCGGCGGAAAGCGACTTTCCCCTCATGCTCAAGCCCATCCACGGCCGCAGCTCGCAGGGGCAGGCCATCGTGCGCACCAAAGAGGCGTTTCATTCAGCCCTGAAAAACCGCAGCGATTACATCGCCCAGCCGTTCATCGAAGGCGACATCTTCACCGTGGACGTTGCGCGCGACCTGTACGGCAACGTGTGCTGCCTGCCCCGGCAGGAGCTTTTGCGCACGGTCAACGGCCTTGGCACCACGGTGCGCACCTGTCCCGGCCATCCGCTTGAAAAGCTGTGCGCCGCCATTGCCCAGCGCGCGCAGATCGTGGGTGTGGTGAACATGGAGTTCATTGTGCGCGGCGACGAGTACTGGTTCCTTGAAGTCAATCCCCGCTTCTCCGGCGGCATGGGCTTCAGCCTTGCAGCCGGCGCAGACTTTGCCGCCATGCAGATCGCCTGCCACGACGGCGACTTCCTCGTCCCGCTTGCACCCCTGTCCCCCATGACCCTCACCCGCCGGGTGGAGATGGTGGTCACAGAAAAATAATTTTTTCGTCTGATGGCGTTGACAAGCCCGCAAAAGTGTGATATAGTAATCAGCGTCGTCAAGACGTGGTGCTTTGGCTCAGTTGGTAGAGCACATCGTTCACATCGATGGGGTCACTGGTTCGAGTCCAGTAAGCACCACCATAGAGTTCTGCTAGACTGCGGAACTCTTTTTGCTTTATGAGGTGTATGAAATGAGGATTGGGTTAAAATGTAAAAACGGTTTTGTCGTGTTAACTGCTGTATTGATATTTCTTATTGTCTTTTCCAGAATGCTTTGTTTGTCGCACGAGATGAATAATCATCCAGACGAAGGAGTATTTGTGCATTCCGCCACTTCTATGGCAAATGTCCTTCTTGGAGTGGAATCTGAGTATTCTGAGGTCAAGCCTTATCCACAAGGAAGTTATTTCTTTTATGCACCATTTCAAATCATTTTCAAACTCATCAATATTAACGCCTCTACCAGACTAGCGAATCGAATCGGTGCATTGTTTTATTATACAATTGGCTGTATAACTGGATTGAGGATTGTGCAACATTTCTTCAAGAAAGATCGCCTTTCTGCGTTGCTATATATACTACTTTGTGTTTTTTCGATATTTCATATTGAGCAATCGCGATATGGAACAGGAGACCCTATTTCATTTGCTCTTTTAATCCTAAGCGTGTATTCTTCTGCACAATTTCTTAAAGCTAAAGCAAACTCCGCGCGAGGATATATATATATATCATTTTGTCTTGTCGGCTTTGCAGCAGCAGTTAAATATCCACTGGTCTATTTTGTGCTGATTCCTCTTGCTTCGCTAATTCTTGGCGAGGGTAATCAATGGAAAAAATGTGTGTTGCGTATTGTGATCGGCCTAATGATAATGGCTTGCAGCTTTCTGCTTCTTTCTCCAGGCGTAGTTGGCGACTTCGGTTACTTAAATAAAGTAATCAATCGAGAAATGGACGCTTACATTTATTCGGGAAATACGACAGAAATTGGCGGCTTGCGAAATCATATTCTATCCGTTTTTTTCTATTGGTTCCTATATTCAGATATACTTTTTTCTCCAGTGTTCTTCTTTCTTGCAATTCGAAAAATTCATAATTCAGTCTGCAAAAAAAATCTTCTGTTACGATTTATTTTGCATATGTTCTACCTGCGATCCTCTTGATATTCTTGGTTTATAATTTATTTGTTACCACATTATTTATGAGGACTCTATATCCTTTTTTCGCTTTAGTTCTTCCTTTTGTTGCTTACGGTGTCAGTATTGTATGGAAGCAAAAAAAGTTGCTTGCTGTATTGCTCACATGCTTTTTAGTTTTCCGCGGCTGCATGATGATTACAGCCATGATGCCCTATTCTCATCAAGAACATCTGGAAGAATGCATTCAACATGCCGTTGAAATTTCAGATGGTAAACGAATTATTGGATTAGGGCTTGACACATACTATACAGGCAAAAACGGACAACAGCCATTACAAATACTAGATGAGATCGAGCACATTCCACTAGCACAGTTGAAAGAAAACGGCTTTCCTGCATTTCAAAGTGGGGATGTGATTATTACAGGTTCTCTCGAATTCGGAAAAGCCTCTCCCTATCTCTTAGCCATTTCCAATCCGGCTATAAATCAATTGATTTATGGTTGGCAATCATTCAAAAGTACTTATCAGGATTATTATATTGGACAGAGTTATCCCCAGACTTATGGATACATGTTTGGTCTTTGGATAAAAGGAACGAACCTGTCAGAATACGATTTCCCGATGAACTATATATATGCTATTCCCTAAGCAAATGTTATGTACTCAGCCCGCTATGCCAGAGCACATCGTTCACATCGATGGGGTCACTGGTTCGAGTCCAGTAAGCACCACCATAGAAAACGCTTGATCCATAACGGATCGAGCGTTTTTCTTTTTGTGCATAAACCAGTTGCGTCCATGGCAAGGATGTTGGATGAATAACCGTTCTCTTGCGATGCATAAGCATTCAACAGCCTGTCCATCGTTTCGCCCGCCGCTGTGATCTTGTCGGTTCGCGGACTCACATAGATATCCATGGTGGTCTGAATGTTTGCATGTCCCGCGATCGTCTGCAATGTTTTGAGGTCAACGCCTTCTCCTGCCAGCATGGTCAGGTATGATCTCTTTGAGCTGGTCAACGGACAAAGCCTTGCGCGGGGTTTTCTTGTCGGACGGATTGAAGATACGCGAACTGGCGGAAGGATTCTCTTGAAGGATCTTATCCTCCACTGCCGAATCAAGAATCTGTTTCAACAGGTTCAGATAGTTTTTAAGGGATTTTCCAGCCTGATCTTTGTTGGTGTTAAGGTACGCTTGTACATCTTTGGCAGTGATATCCTCAATATTCATATCGCCAAACGCAGGGTAAAGCTGTGCCGTCAGATACTGATTATAGGTCTGCCATGTGCGGGGCTTCCGTTTGCCTTTTTTGTAGGTGTTCATCCAGCAGGCGGCATAGGTCTTAAAGTTGGTTTTGGTCTTGGCTTCGGGCTTACGTTCCCCCGCCTTGAGGAACTCACATATCCTGCCGCTATCAATGTAGGCTTGCACAATACGGTCATTCTCTTCATCCTCGCTGTGGGACTGAATGCGTTTAAGCTCTCTGAAAAGCAAGTATCAACTAAGAACAAAAACCGCATATGAAAAGCCCCCGGCTTTGCCGGGGGCTTTTCCCGTCATCCTTCCGCGCTGCGTATCAGGTTGCGCTGACGATATTCTCCGGGGGTCATGCCTGTGACAGATTTAAAGATTTTACCAAAGTAGCTGGGACTTTCAAAGCCGCATACCTGGCATACATACAGCGCACTGTGACCTTCGCTTAAAAAGGCCTTGGCCTGCTGAATGCGGATACTGCGCAGTTTGTTCATCACGGTGATGCCGGTCAGCTGCTTGTAATGCTGGCAGATGGAGAATTTGTCCACACCGATATGGTCGGCCAGATCGTCCAATGTGATGGGCTCGTTGAAGTGACTTTCCATATATTGATTGATCTGCACCACGCGCCGCGACCATTCCGACGAAGGCAGCGTAACCTGCTCAAACAGGTTGAGCACGAATGCATAGCCGTCTGCGGAGCGGGCGGCGATGTTTTTTTGGCGGATGCTGTGCTTCAGCGACGTCAGCGCGGCGATCATGTGGTCGCTTGCGTCAAAAATCAGATAGTCACCAATGTTGTAATAATCCAGCATCGCCTCTGCGCCGCTGCCGCGAAAGGTGAGCCACGCCGTCGAAAAAACGTCTCCGGTGGCTTCATAGTTGATGGGTGTTTTCTGGCGGGTAAAGATACCCTGATTTTTGTGCAGCTTCAGCTGCCTGTCCTGCAGGGTGAACAGGCCTTCGCCCGCCGTTACATACAAAAAATGGTGAAATGAGGCGCCTTCCGGGCGGGCAATTGATGGCTGAAAGGCCTGCGAACCGATGGTGGTAATGAGAAAGGGCAGCTTTTCATAGCTTGGATCCTTGATTTCAAAAAACATAAACAACCAATATCCTTATAGTTTTTCCAATATCATTAGATTTACAATTTGTCCATAAAACACTATAATTCTGCAATGTCAGGATAACACGCTGATGAAAAATCGTCAAGATTTTTCTATTCTTTTCGTGCCAAATGCGTATGCATTTGAATAGAGTAAGGAGGTATTCCCATGAAAAAACTGCTGTCCCTCGTACTGGCTGTGGCGCTGCTTGCGACCATGAGCATGGCCGCTTTGGCTGAGAGCGACAAGGAACTGACCGTCTGGTACTCCGGCGGCGTCAACGGCAAGGCCATCCGCAAGGCTGCCGAGCTCTACACCACTGCCAACCCCGACGTGACCATCAACATTGAAGAAGTGGCCACCAGCGACCGCGAGACCCGCCTGACGGTTGCGCTGTCCTCCGGCGACATGAGCGGCATGCCCGACGTGACCCTCTTCCAGGACTACAGTTCTCAGAAGTTCCTGCAGTTCTTCCCCGGCAACTTTGTGGAACTGAGCTCCGCATTCGATTTCAGCCAGTTCGCCGCCGATAAGGTAGGCTACTGGACGTACGACGGCGGCGTGTACGGCCTGCCTTTTGACAGTGCTGCCAGCGCCACCTTCGCCCGCCTGGATTATCTTGAGGCCGCCGGCTATACCCTGGACGACCTGAAGGGCATCACCTGGGACGAGTTCATCGAGATCGGCCTGAAGGTGAAGGAAGCCACCGGCAAGTACATGCTGACCGAAACCAACTATGGCAACCTGCTGATGGTGCTGGTGAAGTCCTCCGGCAAGTGGTACTTCAATGAGGACGGCACCGCCAACATGATCAACAATCCCGGCGTTGTGGCCGCCGTGGAAACCATCAAAAAGCTGCATGAGAGCGGCATCGTGAAGGAAAACAGCGACTGGGCCAGCTACATTGCGTCCCTTAACAACGGCGACGCCGTGTGCACCGTGACCGGCAACTGGATCCTCGGCTCCATCGTGGGCGCTCAGGATCAGAGCGGCAAGTGGGGCATGACCAACATCCCCTCCATGGGCGAAGGCTTCGGCCACTACTCCAGCAACGGCGGCTCCTCCTGGGTGATCCTCGAAAGCTCTCAGAAGAAGGATCTGGCCAAGGATTTCCTGAAGATCTTCACGGATGACACCTTCAACACCTTCGTCATCAACGAGCTGGCTACCGTTCCCACCTATCTGCCCGCGCAGAACCTTGACTGCATCAAGGCTCCCTACGCCTTCACCAACGGCCAGGCTGTGTTTGCCGACATCATGGACTACACCGCCAAGACCCCGGTGATCGAGTATGGTCCCTTCAACTCTGAAGTGGAAGCCAATATGCTGGTCGCCGTTGAGGAAGTGTTCGCCGGCAAGTCGGTGGCGGATGCGCTTCAGACTGCTGAAGAAACCGTGAACTTCCTTATCGAGGAATAATCTTCTCTGCGCAGGGAGGATGCCATGTGCACCTCCTTGCGCTTTCAGCATATCCGGGAGGTACTGCCGATGATCAACGTTCGCCCCCGCAGACCCATTTCACTGGAGCGCAAAACGCAGCGTATCGGCTGGATGTTCATCATTCCTGCCCTGGCGCTCGTGGTGCTCACTCATTTTTATCCCATGTTTGAAACGCTGCTGCTGTCGCTGCAGTCCGGCAAGGCCAACAACCTGAAATGGGCTGGCATGCGCAATTATGTGCGCCTGTTCAAAGACGCCACCTTCCTTGCAGCGCTCGAAAACACGCTGTTTTATCTGGTCGTACAGATCCCGGTCATGCTTTCGCTGGCACTGATCCTTGCGGTACTGGTCAACGACCGAAAACTGAAGGGCCGCGGCATTTACCGCACGCTCATCTTTTTGCCGGCTGTCACGTCGCTGGCCTCGTGCTCCATCATCTTCCTGCGCCTGTTTGCAAATGACGGCTATATCAACACGCTGCTTCTGAATACCGGTGTCATCAGCGAATACATCGATTTTCTGGCCAACAAATGGTCTGCCCGTGCGATCATCATTCTGGTGATGACCTGGCGCTGGACAGGTACGAACATGATCTACTTCCTTTCGGGACTGCAAAACATCGATGACAGCCTGTATGAAGCTGCCGCCATCGATGGAGCGACCGGCGTGCAGGCATTCACGCGCATCACCATGCCGCTGCTCAAGCCCACCCTTCTTTTGACCACCATCACCTCCACCACCGGCACGATGAAGCTGTTTGACGAGGTTTACAATATCACTGGCGGCGGTCCCGCCAACGGCACCATCACGCTGTCGAATTATCTGTATCAGCTGTGCTTCGGCGGCGTGCCGCAGTATGGCTATGCATCCGCCATCGCCTATATCATCTTCCTCATCGCTGCTCTGCTTGCCTTTATCCAGATGAAAGTGGGTGACAAGGAATGAACTTCAGCGGCAAAAAAAGCTATTTCTGGCGTCATGCTCTGCTCATCGTGTGCTCGCTCATCACGTCGCTGCCTTTTGTGTGGATCATCATCTGCTCCACCAACACATCGGTGGATGTGCTGCGCGGCCGGCTGACGCTTGGCAGCAATCTGGGCGTCAATTTTCAGACGCTGGTGGACACCGGCCGCTTTCTGCCGGCATTCAAAAACTCCGTCATCTATTCGGTCACCACAACGCTTCTGGCCGTATGCATTTCTTCAGCTGCAGGCTATGGCTTTGTGGTGTACCGGTCCAAAGCCAAGGATACCGTGATGGCCGTCATCCTTCTGTCGATGATGATCCCCACGGCGGCCATTCTCATTCCGATGTTCCGCCTGTTCAGCCGCATGAAGCTGCTCAACACCATCTTTGCCTTTATGCTGCCGTCTCTGGCCACCGCATTTCTGATTTTTCTGTTCCGCCAGGCTTCGCAAAGCTTTCCGGGCGAGATCATTCAGGCGGCGCGCATTGATGGGCTGGGCGAATGGATGATCTTCTTCCGCATGTTCATCCCCACGATGAAGCCGGTGTATTCCACCGCCATCGTGATGACGTTTATGAATACGTGGAATGCCTTCCTGTGGCCGCTGGTGGTGATGACCGATTCTCAGAAAACCACCATGCCGGTATTCCTGTCGCTGCTGACGGACAGCGGCTATACGCCGGACTACGGCGCGATCATGCTGGCGGTCACGGTGACCACGCTGCCTACGCTGATCATCTTCTTTGCACTGCAGAAGAGCTTTATCAATGGGTTGACCGGTTCTGTAAAAGGATAAAGATGAGGTGTATGTATGCTTGAGGCTTATTGGAAACAGCCCCAGACCCACCATATCGGCACACAGGAACCCGTGGCTTATCTGATTCCCAACGTTCATGCAAATGAAGAAAGGGAAGCATCCCCCCGGCTGCAGCTGCTCAGCGGCACGTGGCAGTTTGAATACTACGAAAGCATAGAGGATGTTGACTGGAACGCCGTCGCTGCACAGACCCGCTTCTCGCACACCATTCAGGTGCCCGGCCACTGGCAGACGCAGGGGTATGATCAGGCGCAGTACATCACGTCGCCCTATCCCTTCCTGTTCGACCCGCCCAATGTGCCGCCTCAAAACCCCGTGGGCGTATACATGACGTGCTTTCAGGCACCCGAGGCAGAAAAGGTGACGCTGCACTTTGACGGGGTGGACAGCTGCGGCGTGTATTTCCTGAACGGTGTTTTGCTGGGCTATTCCGAAGGGCCTCACAACCCGGCGGTGTTTGATGTGACCCCAAACCTGCTGCCGGGCGAAAACCGCCTGACGGTTGCGGTGCTTAAGTGGTGCAGCGGCAGCTATCTGGACGATCAGGACAAGCTGCGCCTGAGCGGCATCTTCCGCGATGTGTACCTCGTCAGCCGCCCCCGGACGCATATGCACGACCTGTTCATTCAGCCGGATTTGACCGGCATGGATGTATCGCTTGACATTGCACACCCTTCCGGCGAGGTGCGGCTGAAGGTGATGGATGCGGACGGAAGCTGCGTTTGTCAGACCCGGCAGCGCTGTGAAGAACATATGAAGCTGCGGCTGGACGTGCCGGCGCCCATTCTGTGGAATGCTGAAACGCCGTATCTCTACACGCTGCGCATTGATCTGCCTGATGAATGGGTGGAGCAGCGCGTGGGGCTGCGAACCGTGGCGGTGGAGGACGGCAAACTGCTGCTCAATGGCCAGTCCATCAAGCTGCTGGGCGTCAACCGTCACGAATGCGACCCGGACACCGGCTATGTGATGAGTGCTGCCGCCATGCGCCGCGATCTGGAGCTGATGAAGCAGTTCAACATCAACTGTGTGCGTACCTCGCATTATCCCAATGACCCACGCTTTTATACCCTGTGCGACGAGATCGGCCTGTATGTCATCGACGAGGCGGACATGGAAACACACGGCTGCTTTTACATCGGCAATTCCGACCTGCTGGTCAGCGATGCCCGCTATGCCGATGCGATCATGGACCGTGAACGCCAGCTGGTGGAACGTGACAAGAACTTCTCTTCCATTCTGATGTGGTCTATGGGCAACGAATCCGGCTGGGGCTGCAATCTGGCAAAGGCTGCCGGGTGGATCCGCCAGTGCGACGCTTCACGACTCATTCACATGGAAAGCGCATTCAGTTCCCAACGGCGCAAACCGCTTGCCCAGTGTGTGTCCGATGCAGGGCCCGAACTGGTGGATCTGATCGGCAGTATGTATCCGGCCTGTGAAACCCTGCAGGAGGTGCTTGAACTGCCCGGCGAGAACCGCCCCGTCATTCTGACGGAATACTGTCACGCCATGGGCAACAGCCTGGGCGATATTGCTGAATATACCGAGGCATTCTTCCGTCACGACCGGCTGATCGGCGGCTGCATCTGGGAATGGTGCGACCACGGCCTGCGCGGCAGGGATGGAACCATGCTTTACGGCGGCGACTTTGGCGAGCGCAAGCACAACGGAAACCTGTGCGCCGACGGGCTGGTATCGCCCGACCGCGAGCCGCACAGTGCGCTGTACGAGCTGAAGCAGGCCTATGCTCCTGTGCATATCACATGGGAGGATGGACAGCTGAGGCTGGACAACCGTTATGATTTTACCGATCTGGAAGGGCATACCATCCATCTGAGCGTTATGCACAACGGCAGCACGGTGCATGATTGCATGCTGACCTGTCCGCCTGCCCCGCCGCATCAAAGCAGCAGCGTGGATGTTGTGCTTCCGTCCCTGTCAACTGAGGGGGATAACATCCTGCTTGCAGAAGTGATGAATCCGCGTGGGCTTTCTGTCAGCCGGATGTATTTCCCACTTGCAGCAGCGGCCTTTGTGCCGCAAAACGGCGTGCATCCGCTGCAGTGGCAGTACAGGCACGGCATGGTCAGTCAGCTGATGGCGTTTGATCAGCTGGCAGTCAGTGCGGTCGAGCCGGTCATCTGGCGCGCGCCGCTGGACAACGACCGGCTGATCCGCAAAACGTGGACGTCGTCGGATGCTGGCGAAAACATCCACATTCCTGCCTGCGTTATCAACAGCGAAGCAACCGAAAACGGCCTGCATACCGGTTTTGCGCTGGGCGGCATGAGCTATCGCGCTGCGGTGACCGGGTATATCGACTGGGATGCGCCCGATGTGCACACGCTGCGGGTAAAAGTGGATGCAAAGGTGCGCGCGGATTATCCGGCGTGGCTGCCGCGCTTCGGTCTGCAGTGGACGGTGGACAAGCGGCTGAAAAACGTGCAGTACTACGGTTTTGGTCCGCACGAAAGCTACGAGGACAAGCACCTGTCCTGCCATCCCGGGCTGTGGAGCTACGACGCCCTGCAGCGCCCCATTCCCTATGTGCGGCCACAGGAATGGGGCGGCGCGTGGAATGCGTACTTCGTCACCATGACGGATGACAGCGGAAAGGGACTGATTTTCTACAGCAGCCGGCCGTTCTTCTTTAATGTGCAGCCGTGGACGCCTGAAGAGATGACCGCAGCCGCACATCCCGGCGACCTGCCGCCTGTTCAGGCGCTGACGCTGAATATCGACCTGCGCATGAGCGGTATCGGCTCGGCCTCCGTAGGTCCTGAGCTGCCGCCTCACCGACGGATCCAGCCCGGAGAGGAACTCAGTCATGAATGGTATGTAGCGGCGTTTGATCGCACGAAGGACGATGCGTTTGCAAGACTGGGGTGCTGAGGTCACCGGTTCAGATCTGGTCATCAGTTCCATGAAACCGACTTGTGATTTGCAAGTCGGTTTTTTCTCTTTATTATTTATGCAGTCAAAAAAACGCCGGCGCAATGCCGGCGTTTTTTGTTTTACTCACCTAATTCATCCTCGCATACTGCGATGGACGTGATATGGGACATCGATCCGTGCTTGCAGAACAGTCGGATGTGGTTTTCTCCCTTGTGTAGGTGGATCAGCAGTTCCTTGTTCTCGGCGTTCTCCCATGTGGGGAATCCCCAGCCGGAAGTGCTGTGCAGATAGGTGTGAATGGGTTCATCGCTGTTTGTTTGAACGGAAATGTCCCGGCTTTCTCCTCCGCAGTAGTGAATGCTGAGAATGTGCATGCCATCCCTTTGTGCGCAGATATGGTCGAAGTGGATCTCTGCATCCATGCCAAGTCCAACGGCTTCCCAGACGCCGCGTACGTTTTGCGTCCATTCTGCGTCGCCTGTCAGCACAGCATCTTCTTTTCCGTAGATGTTCCAACGCAGGGGCTTCTGATCCAGCAGGACTATTTTGGAAATTGTCGCAACAGCCTCGCCAACGCGTTCGAGAGATACTTCGTTATCTCCATCACACAGGAAGACAGGCAGATCAAAGGAGCGTATATCAAACCAGCTTTTCCCTTCTCCCAGCGTATGATGTTCTTTCCGGTTGCCGCTTTTGACGCACAGGCGTGGCCTGCCAGCGGAGGTGAAAAACATCCGCAGCGTGTGCCAGCCCGTACGTCTGGCAGCCAGATGGAAGGTCATCGAACCATACAGCAGCATGCCGGTCTGCCCATCCACAAAGCGCATGGGCTCGCTTCCGCCGCGAGGCATGCATTCTGCTGCATGAACCAGCTGCAGCTGCTTTGCGGCTTGGGGAAAATCGGGCAGTGAACGAGCGATGGCAATCGCAGCGCCGCCGCATGGCTTGAGCGGCAAACACAGCGTGGTGCCGGCATCTACCTTCTCACGGCGTACGCTGAGCATCTGATCTTTTTCATCGTCCTCGTAGATTTCCGCCTCAAAGGTTCCCTCCGGCAGGAAGTCGAGCTTCAGATTCATCTGCTGCTTTTCTGCGGTAATCGCACCGATGAAATATTCCTCTCCGCTGCGGCGCATGATAGCGGCGTCCTGCCCCGGATGACCTGCCAGCACACGTACCTCATCATACTTCGCCTTGGTTCTTCTCAGGAAATTCGTGCCTGTCCAGCCTTCCAGCAGAAAAACGGAGAGCGAGTAATGTGTCACGCCGGATTCAAACACCACCGGCAAAGCAAGCTGATGCGCATGCGTTGTGTTTCGGTTTGAGTTGGTAAAGCCAACAGGCGTATAGTCCATGGGCCCGCATACGTTTCGGGTGAAGGGAACGGTGCAGTTGTGTACTGCGTCGGGCATGTTGCTCCACTTGTAGTGCTCAAGCCCCATAATTCCTTCGGTGGTCATCAGATGCGGCCAGGTGCGGCCGTCGCCCGCAGGCTTTGTGGCACCATGGAAATTAACCATCATGCGAAGCTCAGCTGTGCGTTTGAGAAGCATACGGTAAGCCTTCATGGTTTCCAGAGAATCGTTTTCGAAAAAGTCGATTTTGAGGCCGTCAATCCCCCACGAAGCCCACATTGGGAGCCAGCGCTCCATTTTTTCGGGTGTATCCACACGATGGCGATCTGTCCACAGCCACAGCTGCACACCCTTTTGATGGGCATAGCGGCATAAATGAGGCACCCAGTTGGCATCCCAGCCGCAGTCCAGTACCACCGCCTCAAAACCCATCTGCGCTGCAGTATCCACGTAGCGGCGGGATTCAGTGTAAAGCTGAGCACCATTTTCGTACTCCCACCATGCCCAGAGTGCGCGCGCCGGACGGATCCATGAACTGTCCGCCAGTCGGGAATGCCCGCAGAGATCGAATGCCAAATGAGACTGTACCAGCTCGTCAAGATCATCGCACAGCGTAATATAGCGCCACGGAGACACAAATGGCATCTGCAGAGGAACAGGCTGCCCGTTTTCCTCCGGTGCAAAGGCTATGAAAAGGCTTCTGTCCTCCTTTCCGATCAGATGGCAGGAGCAAAACGTTGCGCTCGAGAGCAGTTCAGCTTCGCTCACCAGCGCCCAGCCGTGCGGGGCCTCCACCAGAACCGGCATGCCCAGCCTTTGCTGGTGTGCATCATGCCAGCTGCGCTTTTCATAAGGGCGCTCATATGTGCTGAACAGATCCTGTGCATACAGGGTATGATAAGTTTCGTCAAAGTGAATACGCGTTTTTTCCGCACATATGCAGGAAGCACCGGTTGCCAGTTCATACCGGAAAGCGACACCCTGCCTGTCTGCGCGAATCCTCAGTGATACAGCGCCGTAATCAATCAGCCGCTCGCAGGCACTGATGGAATAGGTTTGCATTTTTCCGGCGGGCAGACTGTAGCTTTCGCTGATGGATTGAATATCCCGAAGCATCTCGTTTTCAAAAGATACCGCACCTGTGTCAAGCACCAAACCAAAGTCGAGCGCGAGGCAGTTTACGTCATCCTTCCAAATGGACATGCGTACCGTGTCCTGGGAAGCGGTTCCTTCCAGCCTGATCCTCCCTTCAGGCGAATCCAGTCTCCACATCGTATTTCCTCCCTTCATCCTTTCACGCTGCCCATAACGATGCCGGTGGTGAAGTACTTCTGCAGAAATGGATACACTGCCAGCACAGGAGCCGCCGCCAGAAAAATCTGCGCCGCTTTGCCCGTGCGATCGGATACATTGGCCATGCTGCGCACATCGCGAAGACTGTCCATGGTGGTCAGGTTTTTGGATATGACCATGGTTTGCAGGTAGGTCTGCAGCGGATACCGTTCCGGCTGATTCATGTAAATCAGCCCATCAAACCAGCTATTCCAGTGGTTGACGATAAAAAACAGCGTTACCGTGGCCAGCACTGGCGCGGAAACCGGCAGTACAATCTGGCACAGCACACGCACGTGCCCAGCTCCGTCGATGGTTGCCGCCTCCTCCATTTCACGCGGCAGGCCGCGGAAGAAGTTCATCACCAGCAGAATGTTGAACACATTGATTGCGCAGGGAAGCACCAGTGCCCACACGGTGTCGATCACACCAGTGTCGCGCACAACAATATAGCTGGGAATCAGTCCGCCGTAGAACATCATGGGAATGATGTAATACCAGATGTAATACTTGCGCGCCTTGAACTCGCTGTTTTCCCTGGAGAGCGGATAGGCGGCCAGGATGGTCAGCACAAGGCTCAGGGGAACGCCGATGCCCACACGTTTTACCGACATCCACAAAGAGAGGAAAAACGCCGGGCGCTGCGCCATGAAGTGATAGGATTCCAACGTAAATTCCCTGGGGATCAGAAACACCCGTCCCGCCGCAACGCTGGAGGAAGTGCTGAATGATATCGCCAGCTGATTGAGAAGTGGAATCAGACAGGTTGCAGCAGACAATGTAAGAAAAAGATAGTTGAACAGGGTAAATACCTTTTCGCCGCGGCTGCGGCGCTCAGCCGGAGATACAGAATGCTTTGAGCGCATGGGCAGCCTCCTAAAACACACGATAGTCGGAATATTTGTAGGCCAGGAAATATGAAACAGCGAGCATCACAAACGAAACAAACGATTTAAACAACCCCACGGCTGTGGCCACGCCGTACTGGATATCCACCAGACCCAGTCTGTACACCAGCGTATCCAGAATGTCGCCCGTGCGGTAGACCTGCGGGCTGTAGAGGTTGAACACCTGATCAAAGCCGGCATTGAGGATATTGCCCATGCTCAGGATCATCATCAGCATCACGGTAGGCATGATGCCGGGGATGGTGATATAGCGCGTTTGCTGCCAACGGGTTGCGCCGTCGATCATACCGGCTTCGTACAGAGTGGGATCGATGGCGGTCAGCGCCGCCAGATACACGATGGTGCCAAAGCCGAATTCCTTCCACGTTTCGGTAAGTACAAGCGTGAAGGGAAAAACGTC
>JAFULL010000021.1 GCA_017473345.1 Clostridia bacterium
ATCACTGCGAAGGCTGCCATAATCCCGAAAGCCAGCCCTTTGAAGGCGGTACCGTGTGGACGCTGGACGATGTGGAGAAAAAGTTCAGCAGCAATCCGCTGCTGAGCGGCATCACCCTTTCCGGCGGCGAACCGGCTGAGCAGGCGCAGGCCTGTGCCGAGCTTGCACACCGCGCCCATCAGAAAGGGCTGAATGTGTGGACGTATACCGGCAGCACCCTGGAAAAGCTGCAGGAGCGCGCACAGAGCGACGAGGCGCTCAAACGCCTGCTGGACGAGACCGATGTGCTGGTGGACGGCCCCTTTGTGCTGGCGCTGCGCTCGCTGGAACTGGATTTCTGCGGCAGCCGCAACCAGCGCGTGATCGATATGAACCTGACCCGCAGGCAGGGCAAGGTTGTTTTGTACACACCGCCTGAGTGGTGAAAGATGAGGATGGCATGAAAAAGCTGATGCTACTGGCAACAGGCGGCACCATCGCCTGTACGCCTACGGAAAACGGTCTGGCGCCCACACTGCATGCGCAGAATCTGGTTGACTGCGTGGCGGACAAGCTGCCCTGCGAGATCAGCGCGCGCGACGTGTTTATGATGGACTCCAGCAATATGCAGCCGGAGGAATGGAGCGCGCTGGCGCGTGCCATCGACGAGGCGCTGAAAGACTGCGACGGCGTGGTGGTTACTCATGGTACCGACACCATGGCCTACACGGCTGCGGCACTGTCCTATATGCTGGCGGGCGTGGGCAAACCGGTCATTTTGACCGGCTCGCAGCTGCCCATCAGCCATCCGCTGACCGACGCCCGGCTCAACCTGCTGCGCGCATTCACTGCGGCCATGCAGGGTACGCCCGGCGTATATGTGTGCTTTCATGACCAGCTCATCTCCGGCGTGCGCTGCGTCAAGACCCATACCAGCAGCATGAACGCCTTTTCAAGCGTCAATGCGCGGGCTGCCGGTTTTTTTGACGTGGAAGGCCTGCATATCGTGTCGCCTCAGCCTCAGCCCGCTAACGAATATCGCCTGCGCGACGGCATCGATCCCCATGTGTTTCTGCTCAAACTGGCGCCCGGCACCTCGCCCGATGTGCTGCGCTTTGTACGGCAGGCGGGTTATCGCGGACTGGTGATCGAGGCATTTGGCCTGGGCGGTTTGCACTACATCCGCCGCAACCTCGTGCGCGCCATGGAGGAACTGGGCGAAAGCGGCATTTATGTGCTGGTGGTCAGCCAGTGCCTGTATGAAAAGGCGGATCTGTCCGTATACGAGGTGGGGCGCGGCCTGATGAAGGACTACATCCTCAATGGACGCGACATGACCACCGAAGCCGCCGTGTGCAAGATGATGTGGGCGCTGGGACAGGAGGACCCCGTAAGGTGGCTCAAACAGTCGCTGGTGGGCGAATACAGGTAAAACATAAGCACTCTGCAATATGGCAGGGTGCTTTTTGCTGTTGACAGGGCTGCATGGTCGTGTTACCCTTCAGGTAATCACAAAACCCAAAAAAGAGGGATGGAAATGCTGAACCTTCCATATGAACGGGCGGATGCAATTCTGAAGCATATGACCACGGCGCAGAAAGTGGGCCAGATGATCATGGCCAGTATTGAAGTGACCGAAATGGACGACAAAACCCGCGCTTTCCTTCGGGACAATTTCGTGGGCAATGTGATCCTGTTTGGCAAAAACTGCGTCAACCGCGCGCAGCTGGCCAAGCTCAATACGCAGATTCAGGACGAGGTCACCGCATACACCGGCGGTGTGCAGGCGCTGTTGTCCATCGATCAGGAGGGCGGCAGCGTAACGCGGCTGCGCAACGGCGCGACGGTGTTCTCCAGCGCAGCGGCGGTGGGCAGCACGGGCGATCCGGATCTGGCCTATCTGGCGGGACATATCATGGGCAATGAAATGCGTTCGCTGGGCATCGCCTACGATCTGGCCCCGGTACTGGATACGGATGGCTCCGGCGTCGGCGGCATTCCCGGTCGCCGCAGCTATGGGTCGACTGCAGCAAAAACGTCGCTGTTTGGCGGCGCTTTTGCACGTGGCCTGCGGGATACCGGCGTGATCGATTGCGGAAAGCATTTTCCGGGCAGCGGCGACAGCCCGGTGGATACGCATTTTGGCACCTCTGTGGTGCATACGCCACGCGAGGAGGCCATGGCCACTTCCGTGCAGGCATTCCGTCAGGTGATGCAGGAGGGCATGCGCTCCATCATGATCGACCATACCTGCTACACCGGACTGGACCCTGCCTGCATTCCAGCAAGCCTGTCCAAGCCTGTTATTCAGAATCTTGCGCGCGGTGAACTGGGCTTTGAAGGCCTCATCATCAGCGACGGTATGCAGATGCTGTCCATCGCTGACGTATATGGCGCGCCGAAGGGCTGCGTGATGGCGGCTGAGGCCGGCTGCGATCTGGTGATCACAGGCAACGGCGGCGACAATGCCGACCCCGACGGTGAGGACGTGCAGACGCCCTGCATCCGCGCAATGCTCAAAGCCGTGGAAACCGGCGAGCTCTCGATGGAACGCGTGAATGAATCGGCGCGCAGGATCATTGCATTCAAACTGCTTTTGGGCGACATGTATCCCGCTGAAGATGTGGTCAGCCGTGACTGGAGCGCACACGAAGCCTTCGCGCAGGCGCTGGCGGCCATGGGTGTGAAGGTGCAGCGCGACGACGCTCATATGCTGCCCCTGCCGCAGGGCGCGCTGTTTCTGTCGCGCATTTCCCGCGCACGGCTGGGTGTGGAGGAGGGCGACAGGCTGGTGGATGGCTTTGCGCCCATGGCGGCGCGCCTGTGCCAGGGCGAGTCAGTCGAGTTTGCGCAAAGGCCGGATCTGAATGCGCTGGAAAACCGCATCAGGAACGCCCCAGCGGTGGTGTTTGCCGCTGCCAGCCGCGTTGAGGTGCGGGAACTGCTGGAGGATCTGCAAACGGTGTGCAGACTGAATCCGCGTACGTGTTTTGTATGTCTGGATGTGCCGCAGGCTGCGCAGCCGGCGGACTTTGCGCCATGCGTGATCACCAGCTATGATCAGACGGCCAATGCCATCCGCGCGGTGTGCAGGGCGCTGAAAGGATAAAAAAGAGGACTCGAAAGAGTCCTATTCAGCGTGTCGAAAAAACTCGCCTGCGGCGATCTTTTCCGCCAAAACAGGTTTTCACTGCACCTTCGGTGCGGCCGTGAAAACCTGCAAGGAAACCTTGCTGCGCAAGGCTTCCGACCTCACCGCACATGTCGCTGAGGTCGGATTGAAAGTCAGAGG
>JAFULL010000108.1 GCA_017473345.1 Clostridia bacterium
CCGGTTTCGGGATCGCCCAGAGGCAGCAGCTGGATGTTGCCCATCTGCACGAAGTCAGCGCCGAGCTTCTGCATCATCTTGATGCCGTCGCCGGTAGCGCCTTCGTGGTTGGTGGACTTGATCTGCTCGCCCAGGGTGGCCCACTGGGTGTTGTAAGCCTGACGCAGTTCGACGTTCTTGGCAAAGCCGCCGGTGGCCACGACCACGCCGTTCTTGGCCTTCACGGTCACGGTGTTGCCGGTTTCGCCGGTAGCGATGACGCCGTTGACGCGGCCGTCTTCACCAACGGTGATTTCCTCAGCCTTGGTGTTGAGCAGCACTTCAACGCCCTCGTGGGTGTCGATGTAGCGGTTGTAAGCATCGAAGAAGCCAGTGCCAACAGGCATCACGGGCTTGTGAGCGCGCTCCCACAGGCCGCCGGTAACGGTGAAGAGCTTGCTCTCGTCAAACTCCATGCCCAGCTCCTTCAGCCATTCCACGCCGTCCCAGGCGTTGGCAACCAGGGTGTGCACCAGCACCGGATCGCCCTGATAGTCGCCGCCGGACAGGGTCTGCTGATAGTGCCATTCCACGCTGTCGTTCTGCTTGATGGCGGTTTCGCTGCGGTCGTCCACAGCGTTGAGAGCGCCGCCGGCCAGGATGGTGTTGCCGCCAACCTTGCCCATCTTTTCAAGCACGATAACGGTGGAACCATTCTGGTTGGCCTGCACGGCAGCAGCCAGACCGGCGCCGCCGGCGCCGATGATAACGACGTCAGCTTCCAGCTCCACGTCGGCAGCCTTCTCAACGATGACTTCCTTCTTGGTGCTCCAGGCAGCCACGTCCAGACCGGCAGCTTCCACAGCCTTCAGGGTCGCTTCCATGATGGCTTCGCTGGTGAAGGTAGCGCCGGCAACGGCGTCCACATTCGCAGTCTGCAGTTCGACGATCGCGGCGGGAACCTTCGCGATGGCAGCGTCAGCGATGCCGGGGGTTTCGTTGTTCTTGGTGACTTCCACAGCAGTCACAGCGCCGCCGTCGACGGTGATGGTGACTTCCAGAGAATCGGGGCCGCCGATCTTGCTGGTGCCGACGCCAACGAAGGTGTCAGCGGCAAAACCGGTGGTGCACATGGCCAGCATAGCCACGCACAGGATGAGAGAAAGGATCTTCTTCATGGGTTTTGTCCTCCTTCTGAAGTAGATGGTGGTTCGATTGATAATTATTTATCAATCACTTTTCTCATCATACATCCGAAAGCTGCTTTGGATGCAAGACCCTTTTTTCACTTTTTTATCAGGCAATGGGCAACCATCCCTCGCACAGGATGTCGCGGCGGCCCTGCGTGCATTCCACGCACAGGTTATAGCCCATGGCCGTTCCGTTCTGGCGGAAGCCGCGTGCCTCCATCTGCTGCCACAGGGTTTCAAACGCCAGCGCGGGGTTGTCAAAATAGGGACGGTGCAGCTTCAGGCAGGTGTGCAGTGCCACGCTCTGCGGCAGCATCTGCGCCCCCGGCGACTGATCCAGCCCCAGCTGCACGGCGCGCTCGCCCGGCAGCGCATAGCAGAACACCGCTTCACCCGGGCCGGGGCCGCAGACGCCAAGCCTCGTGGATGGCAGGTGATCCAGCCACTGCGCGGCCAGCTTCTGCTGGTGTTTGTCAGGGCTGATGATGCCGTCCGCACCGATGGTCAGCACGCAGGTCTGCGGCATAATGGCCAGATCGATCACGTCAAGCGACGCTTCAGCCCGGGCAATGCTTTCCTCATACCATGCCACGTCCTGCGCCATCTGCTCATACTGCCGCGCAAGCTCCATCAGCCGTTCGCGCTGAGTGCCCAGTTTTTCCACAATGCCGCCGCAGCTTTCGCCCTCGGGTGAAAACTGGTGGGCGATCTCCTTCAGGGGCAGCTGCATGCTGCGGTATTTTTTGTAGCTGATGAGGCGGATCACGTCCTCCATGGCGTAAAAGCGGCGCGTTTCGTCGCCCTTGCGCGGCTCGATAACGCCCTCGCGCTCAAAAAAGTGCAGCCCGGCAGTGGTCAGGCCCAGCGTGCGCGCCACATCGCCAATGATGTATTTTTTCATCCGTCATCCCTCCCGGGAAAAATCGATAGTTACTTTCGGTTTTATTGTACCCAAAACTGCCGCCCGTTGCAATGACCGTTTTGCCGCGCCCCTTGATTTGCACGCCTGCGCAGGATATAATGAAAAATGCGCCTGCAAGAAAATGGGGCTTTGGCGCGTTGAATGATGGAAGCCCACAGGAGAATGGAACGATGCAGAGAGTCAATCCCAAAATGAGCCGTCCCAAGGCATTTGCGCTGCTTTTTTTGATGCTGGCCGTGCTGGGCCTTGTCATCTGGGGCGCAACGCGCCTGTTTGGCGACAAACCCACCTCCGGCGTGAATGCGTCGCTGTTGCCCTGCCCCTACAGCGAAGAGATCCGCCCCTTTGGCAAAAATGTGCTGTACTACGACGGCGTCAGCCTGCACTGCATGAGCGACACCGGTTCGGTCAAGTGGTCGTTCCAGCTGGGGTCCAACGGCGGCTATCACTGCTCTGACAGCATGATCACCGCTTGGGTGGGCTCCACCGTGTTTATTCTGGACGCCAACGGCAACTCCACCTACAACGACAATCTGGGCGAGGCCATCCAGTTTGCGCGCATCGGCAAGCAGTATGTGGCTGCCGTCATCGGCGACGAGGATTCCCCCCGCCTGCTGGTGAAGGATCACACCGGCGCGCACATGGACGAGGAAAGCGACGCCTACAACAACCTCATCCTGCTGGACGTGGGCTTCTACGGCAAAAACGGCGAATACATGTGGACGCTTGCGCTGGACGTGTACGGCACTGCCGCCAACAGCATCCTCAACACCTTTGAAGTAGGCAAGATGAACACCGGCGAAACGTCGCTGGGCGAGCCCATCACCTACGCCATGGTATATGAAAACGGCAAGCTGCGCGCCATCAACACCCGCAAGATGCTCACCTTCAACGACCGCGGCAGCGAGGATCCCTCCGCCAGCGTGCTGGTATACGGCTGGCACTATCTGGCCAACGAGATGCCTGAGCGCGGCGATGCGCTGCTGCTGTTTGCGCCCACCTCACAGACCGAAAGCATGTATGACATCCGCGAGCTGCGGCTGATCAGCGGCAATAACGACAAGCGCTATTCCCTGCCGGACAGCTGCATCGGCGCCACCATCTGGAACCGCACCATCTACGCCGTGAGCGGCAACACCCTTTACTGCGCCGGCATGAACGACCGCCGCTTCACCACCTACGAACTGCCCATCGACGGCAGCGCCGACCGGCTGATCGGCCTGTTGTCCAGCGGCCGCATCATCGTGTCCTCGGGCGAGGAGGTCTACACCCTCACCCTGCCGCCGCGCACCTGATGAAAAGGAGGTCTGCCCCCTGAACGCCCTCGATATCACCGTGATCGTCATTCTGGCCCTGTGCGTGCTGTTTGGCCTGTACCGCGGCTTCATCCAGTCGGTGCTGAATCTGGCCGGCGGGCTGGCCTCGTTTGCGGGCTCGTTCTGGCTGTTTCCCAAGCTGTCGGACGTGCTGAGCAGCAACACCGCCCTCACCCGCATGATCAGCACCTACACCGACTCGCACAGCCTGCTGGGCGATCTGGATTTAAGCAGCCTTGCCGTAAGCCACCTTTCGCCCGAAAACATCAGCACCATCGTCGACCGCGCTGGCCTGCCCGAATCGGTAAGCACGCTTTTAAAGCACAACCTGTCGCAGCAGGTGTTCAGCCCGCTGGGCGACCTGGCCACCACCGTGGGCGACTACGTCAACCAGACGGTGCTTTCGGTCAGCATCAACGTGCTGTGCTTCCTGCTTTGCTTTGTGATCTGCTTTATTGTGATCAGCATCCTCATCAACATGCTGCGCGCGGTGTTCCGCTTTCCGGTGCTCAAGCATCTGGATGCGCTCATGGGCGGCGTGTTTGGGTTCCTGCTGGGCGTGATGCTGTGCTTTGTGGCCTTCACCATCCTGCCGCTGATGGAAAGCGTGATCCCCATCCCGGAGTTTGCCCAGCTGGTGGACGAAAGCTCGCTGGCACGCGTGTTTGAGAATGGTAATCTGATCATTTCGATCATGAACCGGAAACTGTGATTTCTCCCCAAAGGGAGGTATAGGAGGGGCCGCAGCCCCTCCTATTTTATTCGTATCGCCCGGCTTTGCCGGGCGGGCGGGCAGTTTCCGCCTTCAGGCGGAAACATTTCTTAAGCAGCCGGCGGAAAATATCGCCGCAGGCGAGATTTTTCGACGCACAATAAAAAAGCCGCCTCACCAGTAGGCGGCTCTTATTGTTTCAAATTGGCTTGGACCGAAGAAGTATATCGCGTAAATCACGATCACTGCTGCGGCAAACAGCGCGCACAGCGCTGTCACCGTCCATCTGCCGTGCTTTGCCGTATCGGCAAAGTGGCTGAAGGCAATGGCGCACAGCGGCAGCACCGCCATGATGTAGCGGAAGCTGAACGTGCAGATGTAGGGGTACTGCAGCGTGAACTGCAGGTAATTGGCGATCAGGATACCGCCGAACAGGGCAAGGAACAGCTTCGTCATGCCGTCGGTCTTTCCCTTGATCAGCCAGCGGATGAACAGCGCAAGCGACGCAAGCAGCAGCACTGCAAAGCCCACCAGCGCCATGTAGCTGACGTACCACATCAGCGTGCCCTCGTTGAACAGCGCAAGCTCGTCGAACATGCCGCTTTTGAGGGTCTGCATCCACACATTGTGGTCGATCTTGCGAATGCCGGAGTAGAACAGCCCGCGGATGGCCTTGCCGTCCGGGATGCCATAGCGCTGCCACAGCGAGTAGGCCGACACGTTGATGGTTTCGGCAGGCAGGCGCACATGGTTGAGCGGCGCATTGAAGGCGATGAGGTGATACACCGGCCACGCGACGGCCTCGGGAACGCTCACTGCCAAAAAGGCTGCAAACTGGCCGACGTAGCGCTTCCACTGCTTCAGGTCGCGGAAGAACGCCGCAGCGAACACCACTGCGATGCAGGGAATGATGAGCGCCGACGACAGCTTGGTGGCCATGGCCAGCCCCAGCGACACGCCGCACAGCAGGATGTCGCGCATATGGCGGGTGCGGTGCCAGCGCACGGTGAAGAGCATCGCAAGGATCACCAGCAGGTTCATCTGGATATCGTTGTTGAGCGTTGCGCCGAAAAGGAGCATGCACGGCTGAAAGGCCATCAGCAGCGCGCCGGTCAGCGTACCGCGTTTGCCTGCGCCAAGGAAGCGCAGCAAATCGATAGTAACCAGCGTGCAGGCCGCGGCGCAGCCGAGGGTGATCAGCTGCAGGTTTTCGATGGCCGCCTGCTGCTGCACGCCCAGCGCGAGGTTGAGCTTCATGAACAGCGCATGCACAATGTGGTGCAGCGGCGGATTGTAAAACACGGTGTAGCCGTCGATGAGCGGATTATGGTTTGGCAGTTTGCCAAACTCCACCAGATAGGCGATGAAGCCCAGATGCCCGTCCGGCTTGGCCTCGCCGGTGAAGTCCGGGTTATAGCCCGCCAGATCGTGATACGAAAAGCTGTGCGGCAGCTTCAGCACAAACACCAGTCCCAGCACAAACCCTGCCGAGGCGATCAGCAGCGCCGGGTCGATCTTCTTTCGCTTCCACAGTGCAAACGCAAGCCACAAAAGCGCCGCAAGCGCGCACAGCATATTCACGCCGCCGTCGCCCATACCATACGCCAGCGTGTTCACAGGCCAAGCCGCCAGCAGCGCCAGCAGCAGCCAGCCGTATTTCTTCATATCGGTTGCCTCCCGGGGTTGATTTCCCTTTGATTATACCACAGCAATAAAAACAGTCAAAATACAATTTTCGCGCATCAAAGCAGGACTTTCATACGTCTATATCAAAGTACGAAAGATAAAGCCCCCTGAGGGAGGAACATGCATGCGCAGCATGACGGTTTTCAATTACCTGCTGGAAGCAACGCTGTTTGGCAGCGTTTTCATTTTGATATCCATCGCCGTACGCTCCATTGGCCGCAAAAGGCTGGGCAGCCGTGCGGTTTATGCGTCGTGGATTCTGGCCGCCATCCGGCTGCTGCTGCCTATCAGCATCCCCAACCCGCTGATGGACAAGTTTCGCCCCGGCTTTTCGGTGGACGTGGCCGCGCGCCCAGTGGCGGCGCAGCTGCGCCAGCGCGTGATCGACGCAAGCATCACGGTATCCAGCCTTGTGGGCGCGGGCGAAAGCGGCCCGCTGCGCGATCTGGCCCGGCACACCATGGGCGGCGAGAGCGGCAAATGGGTGCTAATCATCTGGCTGATTGCGGCGGTTGGCACGGGACTTTGGCTGTGGTGGCGCTCCACCCGCTTCAGCGACCGCGTGCGCCGCAACCGCGTAAGCCGTCTGGAGGGCGAGGATCTTGCGCTTCTGCACGAGCTGTGCGCGCGCTACCGGGTGAAGCCCCTGCCCGTCTACTATGTCGACCGCCTGCCGGCTGCGTGCATCACAGGCGTCATCCGCCCGTTTATTGCGCTGCCTGTACATACGCCAAGGGCGCACTTGACGCTGGTGCTTTCACATCAGCTGTGCCACCGCCGCGCGCACGACGTGCTGTGGGGCGTGGCGCGCAACCTGTGCTGCGCCATTCACTGGTTCAATCCTCTGGTGTGGATGGCAGCGTGGCTGAGCTGGCGCGACAGCGAAATGGCCTGCGATGACCGCGTGACCGCCCGCCTGCCCGACATGGACCGCCTGGCCTACGCCGACATGATCGTATCCGCCAAGGAGCGCAGCGGCGACGCCATGGTCAGCGCCGACGCCGTGGGCGCCTCCTTCACCGACAAGCACATCCGCCAGCGCGTGTCGTCGGTCATCCGCTGCGTGAAGGGCAGCCGCTGGGCCATTGCGCTTGCGTCGCTGGCCGCAGCCGTTTTGCTGGTATTCTCCTTTGGCACCAGCGAAAGCGAGCCGCTGCCCACCGTGCAGGCCGTCCCTGCCGTTTCGTGGGCGGCAGCTGCCACGCCGCTTCATACCGATATGGACGCCATCGCCTGCGCAAGGCGCTTTCTGGAAAGCGATTTCGTGGGCGAAAACACCGACCGGCTCAGCTTCACCGCCCGCAGCGACGGGTCGCTGTGGCGCATTGAGGCGCGCGAGGGCAGCGCAAGCGAATGCGTGCGGCTGGTTTTCTCCTCCGCCGGCTGTCTGGTGGAGTACAACGGCCTGAATCTGCTGGGCGATATTTCCTTCACCGATACCTCCTACACCCACCGTGCGCTCACCGGCAGCGTGGAAAACTACCTCACCGCCTTCATGACGGCGCTGGTGCCGGAATGCGTCTGCACCGGCGGGCGCGCCGAGGCCGACGTGCGTCAGGGCGATGTGCGTGTGCTGTTTGGCGCGCTCAGCGGTGAAAAGGGCGAACCGGCCTGCGGCTTCGCCCTGCAGGTGGAGCCCGTGGTGCGCATGCTGTACTGCGCGCCCAGATAAACCGCATACGCTTTTCAGCGCCCGTGTTCTGATTTGGGAACACGGGCGCTGAACATTGCGCAAAATCTTGACCTCACGCTATTTTCCGCTATAATAAGGTAGAATGAGTGTATTATCGGCTTTTGCCGCTGATTGTGAGGAGAAGCTCCATGTCTACCGCCGTTTCCTACCGCCGCGCCCCTCTGGTCGACCCCGCCTATGCCACGCTTTCCGACGCCGCCGTCAACGCCGCCGGCCTTCAGAAGGTGCTGACGGACCGTGTTTTGAAGATGGTCGACCTCGACCAGATGACCGCGCTGGACGCGACCCTTGCCACCAAGCTGGGCGGCTATACCCAGACCCCTCCCGTGCCGGACGTTGAAGCCGCCGCACAGCATGCGGCCGAAGCCCCCGTGCATTTTGTGGAAACCTGCCGCGCCGCCGCGATGATCGCCGCCATGAACCGCGACAAGCCCGCCATGCTTCGCGTGCTGGATGCGCTGCGCACCTTTATGCAGGTCATGCCCGTCATGAGCGAGGAGCAGCTGTTTATGATCGGCGCCGACGCGCTGCGCCTTTGCATCGACCTGTACCGCCGCACCGGACAGCCCTTCCTGCTGGACGTGCTTGAGCAGCTGCGCTCCCGCCTGCCGGACGTGTCGGGCCTGATGCATTCCTTCCCCTTCCAGACGGAGTTCCAGCCCGACACGGCTGCGCACGCCCCGCAGGAGCAGGCCTATTACGACCGCATGCAGCGCTTTGCCACCGGCAAGCTGATGGCGGATTCGCTCTCCATGAGCGCGCTGCTTTCGCAGTACAGCGGCTCCGGCCGCGAGGCTGCCGCTGCCAAAACCGGCCTGACCGCGCTTGCGCGCTATCACGGCATGCCCTCCGGCGCTTTCTCCGCCGACCCTTATCTGGCGGGCCGCGACCCTGCGCGCGCTGTGGAACTGAGCGCCGTATGCGCCCAGGCCGAGGCGCTTCTGGACGCCCTTTGCGCCAGCGGCGACCCCGCCATGGCTGAAAAGCTGGAAATGCTGCTGGTCAACGTGCTGGCCGACGTGGTGGAGGAAAACGGCATCCGCACGATGTCGCCCACCAACCGTCTGGCGGATGACGACAGCTGCACCGTGGTCGAGCCCGTGCGTGAGGACGTGAGCGCTTTGCTTCGCGCGCTGTATGCCGTGCGCCGCAGCGTGTGGCTCAGCCGCGACGACGACACCATCGCCTACATGATGCCCGTCTCCGGCGGCTGCCTTACCCGCCTGGGCGGCGTGCCCGTGCGCTTCACCGCGCAGGTCAGCGGCGTGTTCCAGCAGCGCGTGGACATCCGCGTGGAATGCCGTCAGCCCGTCAGCTGCACCCTGCAGGTGCGCATCCCCTCCTATGCCGACGCCGCGCAGCTGTCCTTAAACGGCGGTCAGGCGCAGGCGGTCAATCAGGGCCAGATGCAGCAGATCCGCCGCACGTTCCAAAACGGCGACGTCATTACCCTGATGCTTTCCCTCAGCCCCCGTCTGGAGACCGGCTACCGCTCCAGCGCCAGCATTTATGTGGGCGCGCAGCTGATGGCCCTGTCCCTGCCCGATACCGAGGCCGGCTGGCGCTACGCCATCCTGCGCAGCCTGCCCATGACCAGCGTGGAGGAAAACGGCGTGCCCTACGCCCTGCTCACCGCCTGCGAAGCGCCCCAGTGGCGTGAAAAGGCCGGCTTTATCCTGCCTCCGCCGCAGGACGTGGCCCCCGGCGCAGCCTACGAGCTGACCCTTATCCCCTTCGCCGGCACCTGCGGCCGCATCGCCGCCTTCCCCTGCGTACTGGAGCGCTAAAGGATGGAAACCAACAAAAAACCCGTTCTATTGCTGGCCCCCATGGCCGGCATCACCGACTGGCCCATGCGCGTACTGTGCTACCGGCTGGGCGCGGACTACGCCTGCTCTGAAATGGTAAGCGCCATCGGCTACATGTGCGCCAAGAAGGGCAACGACACCTACCGCCGCCTTTTGGAAGTACACCCCGAGGAAACCAACACCGCCGTGCAGCTGTTTGGCCGCGACCCCGTCGTGATGGCCGAGGCCGCCCAGCGCGTGACCGAGCTTGGGCGCTTTACCTCCATCGATATCAACATGGGCTGCCCGGCCCGCAAGGTGGTATCCGGCGGCGAGGGCAGCGCCCTGCTGCTGGACCCCGAAAAGGCCTACAAGCTGATGGAGGCCGTCAAGCGCCACACCTGGCTGCCCGTGACCGTCAAGACCCGCCTGGGCTATGATACGGATTCCATGAACGCCATCGAGCTGGGCCGCGCAGCGCAGGAACTGGGGCTGCAGTGGATCAGCTTTCACGGCCGTACCCGCGCACAGCAGTATTCCGGCACGGCTGATTACGAAGCCATCGCCCGGCTGAAGGAGCAGCTCACCATTCCCGTCATGGCCAACGGCGATCTGTTTGCCCCCGAGGACGCACTGCGCATGCGCGACGTCATCCACCCCGACGGCTATATGATCGGCCGCGGCTGCATGGGCAATCCGTGGCTGTTCCGCACGGCGCGGCAGGCGCTGGAAGGAAAGGAGATCCAGCGCGAAACCCTGCTGGAGCGCATCGACACCGCCATTTTGCAGACTGAATGGATGGTCGCCTTCAAGGGCGAGCGCCTGGGCGTGGTGGAAATACGCAAGCATGTGGGCCACTACATCAACGGCATGCGCGGCGCGACGGCGCTGAGGCGTGAGGTCAACCTCATGACCACGCTTGACGCCATGCGCGGCCTGCTGGAAAAGCTGCGGCAAACCGCAGCAGAGGAGGAAGCATGACCTCATTTTTCAAACGCCTGTGCGCGTTTGCCGCAGCGCTTTGCCTGCTGACGGGCTCCGCCTGTGCGCAGGGTCTGAGCGCCGCCATCAGCCCCTACATCGATTTAAACCGCGACGTGCACTACGCCATGTCCGCGCAGATCGAAACGCTCACGCCCTACGGCGACCAGACCGTCGACATGCTCAACGGGGTGCTGAAGCACCTGAGCATCTCCGCCCAGACGGAAGAGGACGCGACCGCGCTTGAGCTCTGCGTTTCAGGCGAGCCGGTACTGGAGATGACTGAGCAGCAGACCGAAAACGGCGCCCAGCTGACCAGCGACCTGCTGCCCAACCGCACGCTCACCAGCGCCGGTTCTGCGATGGACGTGTTCAGCGGCCAGGCGCAGCAGCAGGAGAAGTTTGACGTGCTGGCTGCCATCAGCCAGCTGGAAGGCTGCTACCGTGAGCTGACCGACGCCATCCTGCCCTTTGCCGAGCAGAAGACGGCCAATTACAAAATCAGCGGCGTGGCCACCTCCAAATGGAGCCGCATCGCCCGCCTGACAGAAGAGCAGGGCGAGCAGCTTGCCCCCCTGATCGAAAAGGTGCTTTCCTGCGGCATGGACGATAACTACCGCGAAACCATCAAAGGCCTGAGCGTCAGCAAGGGCTTCATCGTGGGATTGTATCAAACCGCCGAGGGCGGCGACGATCTGGCTGTTTATATGAAGGGATACGTCGCCTTTGCCGACGGCATTGCGCGCAACCTGGCGTTCCAGTGGGCGTTTACCGAAAAGGAAGGCACGCGCATCGACACCTTCAAGTACGAGCTGCTCAAGTCCAAAAAGGCGGTCGATACCCGCAAAATCGGCGCAAGCCTCAAGCGCCGCACCGATGACAAACTGCTCGTGTCCGGCGAAAGCTCCGCCGCCATCAAGGACGCCGACGGCAACATCACCACCACCTGGACCTATGATTTGAACGGTCAGGCCAGCGGCGACGTGCGCACCGTAAACGGCAGCGTGTCAAAGGCCGTGCGCACTGTGGAGGGCGAAAAGGCCTCCACCGCGACCACCACCTTCACCCCTGAGATGAAACTGACCTCCTCCGAGGGCAGCGGTGTGCTCAGCGGTACGGTGGGCATTGAGCAGAAGACCGGCAAGGTGATCCATACCGATATGCAGCTGCTCTTTGACGAAGAGCCCGCCCGCCTGTTTGTGCAGGCCGCGCAGTCCGGCGTGCTGTTTGCCGTAAGCGATGAATCCTCGGCCACGAGCAGCCTGATGCAAAACATTGAAATGCCCGAAAAGCCGCAGGACTATCTGGTGGGCGCGCCGCCCATCGGCCTTGCCGGCTACACTGCGCCCGACAGCATGCAGACCGTCGATCTGGACACGGCCGACGCCGAGACCCTCGACGCTCTGATGGGCGAGATCACCCAGAACCTGGCCGGGCGGCTGCTGATCGCCCTGACCAAAATTCCGGAGGGGGACGCAGTCCTCCTCCGTGACAACCTTTCCGAAAGCGACTACGCCGCATTCCTTGAAATGGTCGACGCTCTGTGACAAAAGGAGGATTGCCCATGAAACGTTTTCTGGCTTTGTTCGTGGCCTGCATGATGGCCGCCATGCCCGCGCTGGCCGCCACCGATTACACCGTGGCTGAAAAGCTGGTCAGGCAGCTTTCCGCCGGCAGCGGCTTCAGCGGCACCATCACGCTGGAGGCTGACACCGAAAGCTTTTCCACCGTCAAGCCCATCGTGCTGGATGTGGATTACATCTTCGTGCGTCCTGAAACGGTTTCGCTGGGCGAGCACCGGGCGGATATCACCCTGATGGACGGCGATACCGCCGTGACCAGCGCCCATGTGCAGGTGCTGGAGGGCAATACCGCCATCCAGAGCGACCTGATCGGTTCCGACTGGTATGCCCTGTCCGCACAGGGCGGCGAGGCTGCCGTTCCCGCCAGCGCCCTTGCGCCCATCCTGAGCGCGCTTTCGGCCATTCGAGCCACTGAGGGTCTGGACCCTGAGACCGACGACCTCCTCGAGGATGCGCTGCAGGACTTTACCACCCGCATCGATATCTGGATCGAAGGCTACCGCCAGAGCGCCGACCTTCACAAGCTGGAGGACGGTACCAGCGCCATGCAGGTCAGCTACCGCGTATCGCCTGCGTCGCTCAAAGCGCAGATCAAGCAGATGGTGTTTGAGCTGCTCTCCGACGCCGACGTGCTTGCCAGCCTCAAACAGGTGCTGGGCGACGAGCTGTCCGTGTACCTCGATCCCCGCTACCAGAGCTGGTATTTTGACTGCATCGAGGCGCTGCCGCTTTCCGGCGAAATGACCCTCGACCGCACCGTAAGCCTGAAGGGCGACACGCAGGAACTGAAGCTGTCGCTGCCCATGTACAGCGCGCAGCTGGGCGGGATGACCCTCAGCTACAGCCGCACCCAGGGCGAGGGCGACCTGCCCGGCAGCAGCCTGATCCGGCTGGACAGCGAAAGCTGGACGGCTGAGCTCAGCTGGCAGGAATACAGCAGCATGACCGGCGTGAACGTCATGCAGGGCACGCTCACCTGCGGCCCCGCCGCCGGCTTCACCGTCAGCGATGAAACCGTGCTCAGCTGCGCAGTGAACTTCACCCTCAAACAGGAGACCACCGAAGGCAAGGACGAAAACGGCCTTGACCTGCACACCTACAACGCCTCCCTCACGCTGGCCCCCACAGACGGCGAGGCTTTCGCCGAGACCGAGATCGTGCTGGCCTCCGCTTTTGCCAGCGAGGAGCGCAAGTCCGCCGCCACCGACATGAGCGCCACGCTCACCCTTTCCACCGACGACGAGGCTGTCGAGCTGACCATGACCGGCAAGAGCCGCAAAAAGTGGGATCCCGTCGCGCTGCCCTCCGCCCCTGTGGAAAACGCCGACTGGAATGCGCTCTTGCCCGGCGCCGGCGTGCGTGCGCTGGCAGCGCTGTCCGCCTTTATCACCGTACCCCAAACCGCTGCTGAATGAGAAAGGTCTGATTTGACATGCCTGGTATCAACGATATCTTTGGCTCCTGTGTGTTTGACGACGTTGTCATGCAGCAGCGCCTGCCCGAGGAAACCTATAAAGCCCTCAAGCGCACCACCGAGCAGGGCCGTTCGCTTGACCCCGCCATCGCCGACGTGGTCGCAAACGCCATGAAGGACTGGGCGCTGGAGATGGGCGCTACCCATTACACCCACTGGTTCCAGCCCATGACGGGCGTGACGGCTGAAAAGCACGATGCATTCATCACCCATAAAAAGAAGGACGGCAAGGTGCTGCTTGAGTTCAGCGGCAAGGAACTCGTGCGCGGCGAGACCGACGCCAGCTCCTTCCCTTCCGGCGGCCTGCGCGCTACCTTTGAAGCGCGCGGCTACACCGCGTGGGACCCCAGCAGCTATGCCTTCATCAAGGACGGCACCCTGTGTATCCCCACGGCGTACTGCTCCTACGGCGGACAGGCGCTGGACAAAAAGACCCCCCTGCTGCGCTCCATGCAGGCGCTCAACAAGCAGGCGCTGCGCATTGTGCGCCTGTTTGGCCATGCGGATGTGGTGCGCGTGTTCCCCACCGTGGGCGCGGAGCAGGAATATTTTCTGGTGGATAAAAAGGTATACTGCCAGCGTCCCGACCTGATGGTAACCGGCCGCACCCTGTTTGGCGCAAAGCCGCCCAAGGGTCAGGAGCTGGACGACCATTTCTTCGGCGTGATCAAGCCGCGCGTGCAGGCCTTTATGAAGGACCTGAATATCGAGCTGTGGAAGCTGGGCATTCTGGCCAAGACCGAGCACAACGAGGCTGCGCCCGCCCAGCATGAGATGGCCCCCATCTTCACCACCGTCAACATCGCCGCCGACCATAACCAGCTGACCATGGACCTGATGAAAAAGGTCGCCGACAAGCACGGCATGGTGTGCCTGCTGCACGAAAAGCCCTTTGGCGGCGTCAACGGCAGCGGCAAGCACAACAACTACGCCCTGGCCACCGACACGGGCATGAACCTGCTCAATCCCGGCGACACCCCCAGCGAAAACGCGCAGTTCCTCATCTTCCTGTCTGCGGTCATCGCCGCTGTGGATGAATATCAGGACCTGCTTCGCGTCACCGTCGCCCATGCCGGCAACGATCACCGTCTGGGCGCTGCCGAAGCGCCGCCGGCCATCATGAGCATCTTCCTGGGCGACGAGCTCAACGCCATCATCGAAAGCATCGTTTCCGCCTCCAAATACGAAGGCCATGAACCCAGCCAGATGCGCCTTGGCGTGCACATCCTGCCCAAGTTCCCCAAAGACTCCACCGACCGCAACCGCACCTCGCCCTTTGCCTTCACCGGCAACAAGTTTGAGTTCCGCTCGCTGGGTTCGTCGCAGTCCATCTCCGGCCCGAATGTGGTGCTCAACACCGCCATCGCCGACGTGCTTGAAAAGATGGCCGACGAGCTGGAAAAGGCGACCGATTTCACCGCCGCCGTCGACCAGCTCATCCGCCGCACGCTGAGCGCTCACATGCGCATCATCTTCAACGGCAACGGCTACGACGACGCCTGGAAGGAAGAGGCCGCGCGCCGTGGCCTGAGCAACCTGCCCACCACAGTCGACGCTCTGCCCCACTATGTGGATGAAAAGAACGTGGCGCTGTTTGAACGCCAGAAGGTCTATACCCGTCAGGAAGTGGAAAGCCGCTGCGAGATCAAGCTGGAAAACTACGTCAAGGTCATCGACATCGAGGCTCTCAGCATGATCGACATGGCCCGCCGCATGATCCTGCCCGCCGCCATCCGCTATCAGCGCGACGTGGCGCAGGAGATGCAGCTGAAGTCCGCCGTGCTGCCCGGCCTGGCCTGCGAGGCGGAAACCGCGCTGCTTGACAGCCTCACTCAGCAGACCAACGCCCTGTACCACGCCACCGCAGCCCTTGAAAAGGCGCTTGCCGATATGGACCCCGCCGCCAGCAGCCTCACCAAGGCCGAGTACACCCGCGACGTGGTGATCGCCGCCATGGCGAAGGTGCGCGCCGCCGGCGATGCGCTGGAGGGCCTCACCGGCAAGGACTACTGGCCCATGCCCACCTATCAGGACCTGCTGACCAGCGTGTAAAAAAAGCGCTGCCGGTTTGTCAAAAAATTAACCTATTTAAAACGGATTTAACATTCATTCCGCCCCTTTTCCTATAAGGAAAGGGGCCTTTTTCTACACTTTTCGGGATGTAATTCGTCCAAAAACGACTATAAACAAATTTTTTTGCTTGTGTTTTTGATTCATAGGGGCTATAATGTGACCGTTGCATCCGGGTCTGTGGTTGAAAGCCGATGCCAGACGCGGGCAAAACGGTCCACGTAAGCCAGCCAAAGCGCTGGTGAGCATGGCGCGTTCTAGATGTAAGTCCGACCGCCGCCGCGGCGGCGAGAGAGGGCGAGTAGGGCGCATGGTCGATGAGCAAACCCTCCAGTCGGCGAGTGTGGGGTCAAAGACCAGGTCAGCCGGATGCACAAAGCTTAGTTTGAACGGAGGATCCCCATCATGTACGAAGACAAGACGCTGGTTTGCCGCGACTGCGGTGCCGAATTTGTGTTCACTGCTGGTGAGCAGGAGTTCTATGCCGAAAAGGGCTTCCAGAACGAGCCCACCCGCTGCAAGGAGTGCCGTAACGCCCGCAAGGCCAACCGCGCCGCCGCTCCCCGCGAGATGTTTGAAACGACCTGCGCCGCCTGCGGCAAGGCCACCACTGTTCCTTTCATCCCCAAGAGTGACCGCCCCATCTACTGCAGCGAGTGCTTCGCCGCTCATCGCCGCGGTTAATTTCGCACAAGGGCCTTTCGCAAGCTCACCGGCTTCCGTCTGACGGAAGCCGTTTTTTTATTACCATATTACAGCATGTTCTTTTCCAAAATATTTCGTTCTTTAAGTATAATGTTCAAAAATTAAAAGAAAAGCATTGACAACGTAATAAAATTGTAATATTATGAGCATGATACAAAGGCGGTCATCCGTTTGGATGCATGCAGGAATCATCGGCTCAGGCCGCAGAAATACGGAGGTTTTGCTATGAGAAAACATATGAAAGGGTTTGCCGCATTGCGCTCACTGGCGGCGATCACGCTGGCTGTGTGCCTGTTTGTGACCGCCCTTCCCACCGCATGGGCGGCCTCGTCGGCGGGTTCTTCCCCGGCGTCTCTGGCGGCTTCCTCCACGAAGGTGTATATCAAGCTGTCCAAGGCGGTGCTGTTCTTCACCGGCAATGAGTACGGCGAGGGAACCATCGTGCAGCCCCCGGCCGGCACGGTATGCCAGCTGTACACGGACGACTGGTACACCGGCAGCGACGGGCTGAAGTATTATAGCGTTTATTACATGAGCAAGCGCTACAACTGCCTCAAGACCGACGTTGAACCCGACATTCTCAGCGCCGCGGGTCTTGAAACCTACATCACCGGCACCATCTGGAAGCAGTCCAGCTTTGAAACGCTGCGCGAATCGATGGATCTGGTGGGCGACGTGCGCGTGCATGCCGTGCAGATGGCCCTGCAGAAGCTGGGCTACTACGGCGGCAAGCTGGACGGCAACTACGGCGAAGGCACTGCCGAGGGCGTCAAGAAGTTCCAGCGTGCCAATAACCTGGGCGCTGACGGCTCTGCCGGTCCCCTCACCCAGCCTGTGCTGTTTGCCATGGCTTCCGGCGGCTCGGTCAGCAGCGGCACGGTTTCCGGCGGCATCATATCCACTTCGCCCGTTTCCGGCACGCTGCGCACCAATGTGAGCGTCAACCTGCGCAAGCGCGCCTCCACCTCCAGCGCACGTCTGGCTGTGGTGCCCGCCGCCATCAACATGTCCTATTCCAACGTAAGCGTGCAGAATGGCGTAACCTGGTTCTATGTTACCTATAACGGCGTTTCCGGCTGGCTGATGGGCACTTATGTGACCGCCAGCGGCAACAGTTCCAGCCCGGCCATCGGCACGGTGCTTATCACCAAGGCCGGCACCCGCGTGCGCAAGACCGCCAACGGCGTGAAGACCGGCTATGTGCTGGCCAAGGGCGCCACGGTGGATCTCATCGCCCAGCCCACCACGGCGGGCGGCTATACCTGGTACAACATCCGCACCGGCAGCGGCCTTGTGGGCTTTGTGCGCGGTGACTGCGCCACCATCGGCGGCAGCAGCAGCGGCGGCACCACCGGCGGTTCCGGTTCTACCGGCGGAACAACTGGCGGCACCACTGGCGGTTCCGGTTCCACCGGCGGCAGCGCCAGCACCGTCATCCCCAGCACGGACGGCGCCGCATTTGTGCGCCTGCCTGCCAACACCACCCTGTTCACCACCAGCACCAAGCCCTCCTCCGGCGGCGTGACCGCGAGCGCCGGTACTGTGCTGATGCTCTATTCCACCGACACCTACACCGAGGGCGGCGTGGAATACTGCAGCGTGTACTACAACAACAAGAAGTACAACGCTGTGTACTCCAGCATCTCCAGCGGCATCATGAGCTCCGCCGACGTGAGCGTTCACGTTGACAGCCTGCTCAACAGCGCGCTGGGCTCCTCCCTCAAGCGAAACCTCAACCTCACCGGCGACGTGCGTGTTTACGCCCTGCAGGTGGCCCTGTACAACCTGGGCTACTACACCGGCAAGATGGACGGCACCTACGGCAGCGGCACCCAGAGCGCCGTGCGCAACTTCCAGCGCGCCTCCAAAATTTCCGTGGACGGTTCCTGCGGTACCAGCACGTGGAACGCCCTGCGCAAGGCTCTGGGCGGCACCTCCGGCGGCAGCGGCTCCACTGGCGGCAGCGGTTCCACCGGCGGCTCCGGTTCGACCGGCGGCTCCGGTTCGACCGGCGGTTCCACCGGCGGCAATACCAGCGTGACCGTGACGAATTTCGGCACCATCAACAAGATCGTCAAGCAGAGCTGGAACTACGATGACAACGGCGGCGACCTGTTCCCCAAGAGCACCTACGCTACCGTCATGGACATCGACACCGGCAAGGTGTTCCGCGTATACCGCTGGAGCGGCGGCAGCCACGCTGACTGTGTGCCCGCCAGCCTCAACGACACCAAGACCATGATGAGCATCGTTGGCTACAACTTCGACGGCACGCATCCCAACAGCAGCCAGCTGGCCAAGATCAAGGCCGACGGCGACAAGAGCGTCGTTACCTACACCTGGCCCGACGTCACCGGCGCCCACGGCGTTGGCAAGGACATCAACAGCGACTGGGACCGCCGCGCAGCCCTCATCAATATCGACGGCACCGTGTACCCGGTCAGCATCTACGGCTTCCCGCACGGCTTCAACGGCACCGACAGCTTCTCGCAGTCGAAGTTCCCCAACGGCAGTTACTTCTACTCCACCAACTGCTACTACGGCATGATGTGTATCCACTTCCAGGGCAGCAAGACCCACGGCGGCACTTCTCCCGATACGAAGCACCAGAACAACATCACCCGTGCCTGGCAGTACGCCCAGTCCAACTGGCCCACTCTTTGCAAGTAACGCTGTAAAACCACAAAACAACAGCAGCACCCGGCCTGATGAAAACCAGGCCGGGTGTTGTATTCAAACAGACTGTATGGATCGAAAGTCATGCTGGCCTTGCGATCCATTGTCGACGTGCCTCCGGCGCAGCCGGGTGTTGCATTCATCAGCACAAACCTGCATATCCTTGCTGCGTAGTAAAGCAAGGAGGCATCGTATGCACAGCATCCACTTTTTTGCAGGCGCAAACACGGCGCGTGGCTTTTATTCCTGTTTTGACCACATTCTGCCCGCACGCGAACGCAAGCGCATGTATTTCATCAAGGGAGGCCCGGGCGTGGGCAAAAGCACCCTAATGCGCCGCGTGGCGCAGACAGCCGAAGAGAAAGGGCTGGACGTGCTGTATTACCACTGCTCATCCGACCCGGACAGTCTGGACGGCATCTGCCTGCCCGCGCGCGGCATGGGCATGATGGACGGCACCGCGCCCCATGTGTACGACCCTGCCGTGCCCGGCGCGCGCGACACGCTTTTGTCGCTGGGCGATCATCTGGATGAGGCGGCGCTCATGCCTCATGCGGGCGAGATCGCCGAGGTGCAGCGGCAGATCTCCGCGCGCTTTGCGCGCTGCTACCGCTATCTGGCGGCAGCGCAGCAGGTGCTGCACGCCGCTCCCCCGCCCCCTGTGGATAACGTAAAAACCGCCCAGCTGCTGGACAGCTGGACGCACTCACTGCCGCTGCGCGGCGGTACGGGGCAGGTACGGGAACTGTTCGCCAGCGCCTTCACGCCCAAAGGCCTCGTTTCCCTCACCAATTTTTCGCTCATGGAGCGCTGCATCACACTGGAGGTACCCTTTGGCGCGCATGCGACACAGCTGCTGGATCATATCGCCCGGCAGGCAAGCGGGCGCGGGCTGGATGTGATCAGGCTGCTGGATCCCCTCTGTCCGGAGGAAACGGCGCATGTGATGCTTCCCGCGCACGGCATCGCCTTCTGCACAGCCCAGCGCGCGCCGGAAAATGGCGAATGGCTGACGGCGGATACGGTATTCACCGCTCAGGAGGCTGACCGCGAGCAGAGCTTCGACCGCAACGCGTATGAACTTTTGTGCCAGCGCGCCGTGGAGCAGCTTTCGCAGGCCAAAGCGCTCCACGACGAACTGGAAGCCTTCTACGTCAAAAACATGGATTTCCTCGGCTGGCAGACGGTGCTTGACCGCGTGATCAGCGCCCTTTAAGCCCGGTCGTCGATCTTTTCAATGTCCGCGCCAAGGCTGCGCAGCTTTTCAGGCAGGTCCTGATAACCGCGCTCGATGTGGCCGGACGGATCCTGCAAAATGGTTTCACCTGTGGCGATGAGCCCCGCCAGCATCATGGCCGCGCCTGCGCGCAGGTCGGTGCTTTTGAGGACACCGCCCTTTAATTCCGTGCCGCCGTCCACCATGGCCACATTGTTTTCCACACGGATGCGCGCACCCAGCCGCGCCAGCTCCGCCACATGCATGAACCGGTTTTCAAACACGGTCTCCTGCAAAAGACTCTGGCCGTGACACTTGAGCGCCACCACGGTCATGGGCGCCTGCATGTCGGTGGGAAAACCCGGGTAAGCTAGTGTACGCAGCTCAAAAGGCGCGATAGCGGTGCCGCTTAAGCGAATGCCGCACGGCGTTTCGCGGATGCCCACGCCCGTTTCCTGCAGCTTGAACAAAAGCGAACGCACATGCTCGGCGCACGCACCGCGCACCAGCACGCTGCCCTCGGTAATGGCGGATGCGCACAACAGCGTGCCTGCTTCCACCCGGTCAGGAATCGGGTGGTACACCGCGCCGTGCAGCCGTTCCACGCCGTGTACGGTGACCGTGCCGGTGCCTGCGCCTGCGATGCGCGCGCCCATCAGATTCAGGCAGTTGGCCAGGTCGACCACCTCCGGCTCCTTGGCGGCGTTTTCAATGGTGGTATCGCCCTGCGCCAGCGTTGCGGCCATCATCAGGTTTTCGGTCGCGCCCACGCTAGGCAGGTCCAGATAGATCCTTGCGCCGGTCAGCCTGCCGCTCAACTGCCGCATGCCGCCCACCGCATGCACCTGCGCACCCAGCGCCTGCAGACCCTTCATATGCAGGTCGATGGGCCGCTGGCCGATGGCGCAGCCGCCCGGCAGACCCACGCAGGCGCTGCCTGTGCGGGCGAGGATCGGCCCCAGGATCAGGATCGATGCGCGCAGGCGGCGCATGGTCTCCTCATGGTGCGGACTTTGCGGCTGCATGGCGCACACCGATACATCGCTCCCGCTGCGGCTGACCTCGGCGCCACAGTCGCGCAAAATCTGCAACAGCATTTCCACATCCGTGATATGCGGCACCTGCCGCACAATAAGCGGATCCTCCGTCAAAAGACCCGCCGCCAGTATGGGCAGCACCGCGTTTTTGGCAGCGGACACCTCCACCTCGCCCGAAAGCCTTGGCGAATGCCGGATCAGATAGCTCGCCATGGCGGCATCATCCCTGTTTTTTGCATTGCATCATCCCTCCACGCCGTCATTGTGGCCCGCAAACAGCCCCGGCATGACCGGCGGTAAGTTTTGAGCAGGGCAGCCAAACGCGATGGAAATCAACATCTGCCGGAATAGCGGCGCGCAAAGCCGCAGCTTTCGGCACTTTCCATGTCAGAGTTTTTCAGGCGAACAAATGTGCGCATCCGATATTGCTCCGACGTGCCGCGCATGCTATAATGAAGCATCATCATTTACGGAGGGCCATCATGGACCGTTTTGTTCTGCGTTCGGAATACTCTCCCAAGGGCGATCAGCCTGCGGCCATCGAATCGCTGGCGCGCGGCGTTGAAGAAGGCCTGCGCGATCAGGTGCTGCTGGGCGTAACGGGCAGCGGCAAAACGTTTACCATGGCGTCCGTCATTGAAAAGGTGCAAAAGCCCACACTGATCCTTGCGCACAACAAAACGCTGGCGGCCCAGTTGTGCAGCGAAATGCGCGCCTTTTTCCCCGACAGCGCGGTGGAATATTTCGTCAGCTACTACGATTATTATCAGCCCGAGGCTTACATCGCCTCCACCGACACCTACATCGAAAAGGACGCCTCCATCAACGAGGAGATCGACCGTCTGCGCCACTCGGCCACCGCCGCCATCCGCGAGCGCAAGGACGTGATCATCGTGGCGTCGGTCAGCTGCATCTACTCCATGGGCGACCCCAGCGAGTACGAGGGCATGATGGTTTCCATGCGCCCGGGCATGCAGTTAAGCCGCAGCCAGCTCGTCGAAAAGCTGGTGGAAATTCAGTACACTCGCAACGACTTTGACTTCACCCGCGGCAGCTTCCGCGTGCGCGGCGACGTGCTTGAGATCATTCCCGCCAACGAACGGGAGCATGCGCTGCGCATTGAATTTTTCGGCGACGAGATCGACCGCATCCGCGAGATCGAGGTCGTAAGCGGCAACGTGCTGTCCACGCTGGAGCACGCGGTGGTATTCCCCGCCACGCACTACGCCATGGACCGCGACAAGATGAACGACAACATCGACCAGATCGAGCGCGATCTGGAAGTCCGTGCGCAGGAGCTGGAGGATGAGGGCCAGCCGCTGTATGCCCTGCGTCTTCGCCAGCGCACACGCTACGACATTGAAATGATGCGGCAGATCGGCTTTTGCACGGGCATTGAAAACTACAGCCGCTATTTTGACGGCCGTCAGCCCGGCGACGCCCCCTATTCGCTTTTGGACTATTTCCCCAAGGATTTTCTGATGTTCATCGACGAAAGCCACGTCACCATTCCGCAGGTGCGCGGCATGTACAACGGCGACCGCGCCCGCAAGAAAAATCTGGTGGATTACGGCTTCCGTCTGCCCAGCGCCTTTGACAACCGCCCGCTTTTGTTTGACGAGTTCCGCGCGCGTCAGCATCAAACGATCTACGTCAGCGCCACGCCTGCTGAGTACGAGCTGGGTATCGCCCAGAACGTCGTCGAGCAGATCATCCGCCCCACCGGCCTCATCGACCCGCTCATCGTGCTCAGGCCTGCCACCGGCCAGGTGGACGACCTGATCGGCCAGATCAACCAGACCGTCGAACGCGGCAGCCGCGTGCTTGTGACCACGCTTACCAAGCAGATGGCCGAAAACCTGACCGACTATCTGAAAAACCTGGGCATTCGCGTACGATATCTGCATTCCGACATTCAAACCATGGAGCGCACCCAGCTCATCCGCGACCTGCGCCTGGGCGAATACGACGTGCTGGTGGGCATCAACCTTCTGCGCGAGGGTCTGGACATGCCTGAAGTCAGCCTTGTCGCCATCCTCGACGCCGACAAAGAAGGCTTTCTGCGCAGCGAGACCTCGCTGGTGCAGACCATTGGCCGCGCCGCCCGCAATGTGGATGGCCGCGTGATCATGTATGCCGATACCATGACCGACAGCATGATGCGCGCCATCACCGAAACTAACCGCCGCCGCGCCCTGCAGCAGGCCTATAACGAGCTGCACGGCATCACCCCGCAAAGC
>JAFULL010000109.1 GCA_017473345.1 Clostridia bacterium
ATTTCTTAGTACTGGTTGCGGTTGCGCTCGAAGCACTCACGGCAGTACACAGGACGATCGCCCTTGGGCTGGAAGGGCACCTGGGTGGTGGCGCCGCAGCCGTCGCAGATCACTTCGTAGTACTGACGCTCGGCACGGCCGGGATTCTCGCGGTTGCGGCGAGCAGCGCGGCACTCGTGGCAGCGGGTGGGATCGTTCTGGAAGCCCTTGTCGGCGAAGAACTGCTGCTCAGAAGCGCTGAACACGAATTCCTTGCCGCAATCACGGCACACAAGAGTCTTGTCTTCAAACATGGTTGGTTTCCTCCAATTTCTTTTTCTGTTCCCAATCGTTTTGCACTTGGTCGTAGGTTTCCGTGCTTCCGAACAGAGAAGGTGAAGGAACCTGAACCGCATTACCTTAACTGGGCAACGCGCATATTATAGCACGATTCAAACGATTTGCAAAGGTCTTTTTCCGTGATTTTTTCTTTTGTTATCAAGGGTTTTGTATTATTTGGCATCTTTAATCATACGGCGTACATCGTCCAGCAAACTGGCCAGACTGGGCGACAGTTTGATGGATTCCTCCACCTTGTCGATGGACGACATGACGGTCGTATAGTGACGTCCGCCGAACGCCTCGCCGATCTTGGTGAGGCTCAGGCCCATCATTTCGCGGCAAAGGTACATGCCGATCTGACGGGGCACGGTGACTTCATGGCTGCGCTTGGGGCTTTTGAGATCCTCCACGGTGATGCCGTAGTAATCAGCCACGGCCTCCTGAATGCTGTCGCTGCTGATGACGCGCTTTTCAGGATGCTTGAACAGCTCGTGCAGCGCCTCACGGGCCAGCTGCATGTCGATGGGACGGCGGGTCAGGCTGGAATAGGCGGTCAGACGGGTGAGGCTGCCCTCCAGCTCGCGGATGTTGGTATCGATCTTCTCGGCGATCAGTTCGAGGATCTCGCCGTCGATATTGAGGCGCTCAAACTCCGCCTTCTTGCGCAGGATGGCCAGACGGGTCTCGAAATCAGGGCGCTGGATATCCGCCACCAGGCCGCCTTCAAAGCGGCTGCACAGGCGCTCCTCCAGCTTCTGGATCTCCTTGGGCGGCTTGTCGGAGGTCATCACGATCTGCTTACCGGCGTCGCGCAGGTGATTGAACGTGTGGAAGAACTCCTCCTCCGTGCCGTGCTTGCCGGCGATGAACTGGATATCATCCACCATGAGGATGTCGGCATTGCGGAAGCGGTCGCGGAACTGCTGGTTCTGGTTGGTCTGCATGGCTTTGACCAGCTGGTTGGTGAAATCCTCGCTGGTGATGTAGACGATCTTCATATCCGGATACAGCTCATGCGCATAGTGGCCGATGGCATGCATCAGGTGCGTTTTGCCCAGACCCACGCCGCCGTAGATGAACAGCGGGTTGTAGGCCTTGGCGGGCATTTCGGCCACCGCCAGCGACACCGCGTGCGCAAACCGGTTGCCCGAGCCAACCACATAGGTATCAAAGGTATACTTGGAGTTGAGCAGCGCCAGCGTATTGCCGGAGGAACGCACTTCGATCTCCTTAATGCGCCTTTCCAGCTCGTCCGGGGAAAGAATCTCGGCGCTGATCGCATGGCCCACCACGCGGGTGGCTGCATCGGCGATCTGCTTCTGATAGCGGGAGCAAAGCTGCATCATCACAGGAATGGTGCACTCCAGCAGCAGGGTATCGCCCGCAAGCGTTTTGGGGCGCAGTGCGCCTTCGATCCATGTATTGTAACTGACACTGGGAATTTCCTGTTTGAGGATCTCACAGGTACTTTCCCACAGTTCCTCAACGTTCATCACGGTACAATCAACCTTCCGTCATGTATAATATACAATTTCTTTCCACATAAGTTTTCCACATTCATTTGTCCAGAGACGAAAAGAATGTGGAAAACGCCCCGTGGAAAACCTGCGCGTCATTCCGCATTTCATGTCTAATGATAGCAGATACCGTTGATTTTGACAAGTAGCCGCCCTTTGGACAGCTTTGCATACCTCAAGCACAGCCGCTTTGTCGAAATCAATCCATTGTGGAGCACATGCGTTCTGTCCACAAAATTTAGGATGTGTAAACAGAAGACATGAATAATCCACATATATTTGTGTATATTTATTAATTATTAAATTATTTAATAAATTCGTTTTGTTTCTGCAACAGTCAGGCATGGTTTTAAGCCAAAAACAAGGAATCCATCCGCGCCATGTAGAATGTTATAACCAAACGCCTGTCGGCAAGTGGGGAGGGAACAGCATGGCGATGCCCGTAGACGTCGAGGAGGTCGAGCGTGTGCTCCGGCCCTGGCTCGGCTCGCTTTTTGTCAGTTCCAACGACCTTGCCCATACCATCGCCGAACGGCTGCGCGCCTACGCACCCTACCGCCAGACGCTGGACAGCCTGCGAAGCGACCTGGAAACCCTGCTGATCACCCGCCTGAACGGCCTGACCCACGGCAGTCTCACTGTGGTCATGGACAACTACCACAGCCGCCGGCTGAGCATGGCCCTCATCACCGATCTCACCGACGATCTGATGGGCCTCATTTTTGACAAGCTGACTCCCTTCTCCGCCAACTTCATCAAGCTCAACGACTACAGCATGCGCCATCCCAGCATCAACGCCCTGCGCGTGCTGTGCCAGAAATACGCTTCCTATTACACCCAGGAAGAGTTCGCCTTCATGGTCGGCGTCATCAAATCCGTCTACCCGCCTGAAAAATACGCAGGGTGGCTGCGGTAAGGGGAGACGCAAGGAGGCGCTGCCTCCTTGACCTCCGCCAAAGGGCTGTCGCCCTTTGGAATCCCATCATGTGTTTTATTCAAAAAAATGCTGCACACGGATTGTGTGCAGCATCATTTTTATTTTTGAGCGTTCTGGATGAGGTTGAGCACGGCGTCGGTGCCGTCCTGAACGGGATAGGCTTCCAGCCGGGCTTTCAGCTCATCCTTTTCAGCAAGAAGGTTCAGCAGGCCTTCGGTCATGGTATCGGGGGTCATATCCTCCTGCATCAGCACCCGGGCAAGGCCTTCGCGGGCATAGCTTTTGGCGTTTTCGATCTGGTCGCCGCGGCTGGCTCCCAGAGGATAGGGCACCAACAGCATCGGCTTATGCAGGGCCAGCAGCTCGCTGAGCGTATTGCTGCCGGCACGGCTGAGCACGATATCCGCCACGGCCAGCGCATCGGTCATTTCTTCGGAAAGGAATTCCTTCTGGCAGTAGCCGGGGGTGGAGGCAAGGCTTTCATCCAGATTGCCCTTGCCGCACAGGTGCAGCACGTCCATATGGGGCAGCAGCTTCGGCAGGGATTCCCGCAGGCACTTGTTCACGCTCTGCGCGCCCAGGCTGCCGCCGGTCATCAAAAGCACCGGCTTGCTGCCGTCAAAGCCTGCCAGCGCAAGGCCGGCTGCGCGGCTGCCGCGGAACAGCTCGGGGCGAAGCGGCGTGCCGGTGTGAACGCCCTTTGCGCCCAGCGCCTTGGCGCATTCAGGGAAGGTGGTGGCGATCTTCGTGGCAAACTTCGAACAGATGCGGTTGGCAAGGCCGGGGGTGAGGTCGCTCTCGTGGCACACGGCGGGCACGCGGCACAGCCATGCGCCCACCACCACGGGCACGCTCACAAAGCCACCCTTGGAAAAGCACACGTCGGGCCTGAGCTTCAGCATCAGCCCCACGCTCTGCAGCGCGCCCCAGATGACGCGGAAAGGGTCGGTAAAATTCTGCAGGCTGAAATAACGGCGCAGCTTGCCGCTTTTCACCGCATGATAGGTGATGTCCGGAAACTTGGCCATCATCTGGCGTTCGATGCCATTTTCAGTGCCGATGTAATGAATGTCATAGCCCATTTCGCGAAGGCGCGGGATGAGGCTTAGATGAGGCGTAACATGACCGGCCGTACCGCCGCCGGTGAGGACGATGCGTTTCTTCATAAACAAGCGCTCCCTTTTGATGATGGTGACCATAGTATACCACAAAACCGCCTCTGTTGTCAGCGGTTTGACACAGTTCGCAAAACACGCTATGATACATCTATCCCCATCATGCAGGAGGAACACCCTCATGAAGAAATGTTTCGCGCGCGCCGCGCTGTGTGCGCTGACCTTTGGCGCGCTGGCCGTACACGCCGCGCCTGCCGTGCGCACGCCCGTGCTGCCCAACGGAGCCGTCTGGGCGCTGGCGCTGTTTGCCCTGTGGATACTCTACGGCGCTGTTTTCAAACTCAAAAAGCCCTTCGGCCCCAAACGGCTGTGGGTGCTTGCCGCGCTGTTTTCCGGCGTGATGACGCTGGGCGAAAGCTTTTCCGCCATCGGCACCGCCGAATGGGTCACCGGCCAGCTGCCTGCCGCCGCGCTGTTTTTTGCAGGCCGGGTGCCGCTGTATTTTGCGTTGATGCGGCTGTTTGTGCATGTGCTGTCGCTGCCGGGCCGAACGATGAAGCGTCTGCCCGTACCCATGATGAGCGGCGCGCTTCTGCTTTGCTGGCTGCCATGGTATGTTTGCCTGTTCCCCGGTACAGTGAGCAACGACAGCGTTTCGCAGCTGAAGATCATTCTGGGGCTGTCGCCGTGGTCCAATGCCAACCCCATCTGCCAGACCGGGCTGGTGGGACTGTTCCGGCAGATCGGCATCTGGCTGGGCGGCGGCGCGGATCTGGCGGTGGCGCTGTACTGTGTCCTGCAGGCGGCGCTGATGGCGTGGCTTTTGGGAGAGCTGCTTTGTGAAATGGCCAAAGCCTCCGCGCCGCGCGCACTGGTATGGGGCAGCTTTGCGTTCTATGCCCTGTGCCCCATCTTCCCGGTATTCGCCTTCTGCGTGGGCAAGGACACCAACTTCGCCATGGCGGTGTTGTTCCTTGCGCTGGAAGTGTGGCGCACAACGCGCAGCGGGCGCATCCGTCCGGTGCGCATCGTGTGCATGTGCATTGCTTCCGCCGCCTGTGTGCTTCTGCGCAACCCGGGCATTTACGTGGTCATTCTGACGCTTGCGTTCCTGCTGGTCTGGGCCATCCGCCGCAAGGTGTGGGTCATCCCGCTCAGCGGCCTTGTCTGTGCCTCAGCCGTGTTTGCCGTGCTGCATCTGGCCGTAATCCCCACGCTGGATATCGCGCCCATGCCTGAAACCGAGGAATATTCCATCCCCCTGCAGCAGATCGCCCGTGTGGCCGCCGCCAATGCCCTTACGCCCGAGCAGACTGCCGCCCTCGAAGGCGTGCTGCCGGTGGATGAACTGAAAGCCGCATACAACGGCGAGCTGAGCGACCCGGTGAAGGACCTGTGGTATGCCGACGCCACCGAAGAGCAGAAGGCCGCTTTCTGGCCGGCGTGGCTGTCGGTGCTGCGCTCCAACCCCATAACCTGTGTCAGCGCCACCTTCCACAATACTTACGGCTACCTGTATCCCGGTTACGTCAGCACCATCAAGCCCACGCTGATCATCGGCAACCACAGCAGCCGCACCGCCAGTGTGGCCGGTTATTTTGACTACACGGTCAACCCACTGAGCACCCGGCTCAAGACCTTTACGGAGGTTTTGAACACCAATGCGCTCTACCGCATCGTCATCTCTCCCGGCCTGTACGGGTGGCTGACATTGCTGGCCGCCGCTTGGCTTTTGCGCGGGCGCGACCGCCGCAGTTTGCTTTGTGCGGTGCCTGCGCTGTTTACGCTGGCGGGATGCATGCTGTCCGCTGTGAACGGCTATTTCCGCTACGCGATGCCGCTGTACCTGAGCGCTCCGATGCTCATCTGGCTGATGCAGCAGCACAAAGCCGAACAATAACCAAAACTGCCGTGCAGATGCACGGCAGTTTTCTTTTACTTTTTCGGCTCAAACAGTTCAAAGATGGGATACTGGTATCCTGCTTTGTACGCATCATCCAGCACCTGCTGGCTGCGCACCGTCCAGCACGCCAGAAGCGGCCTGAACACATTCTTCATCAGCCACATCGACACAGTGTGATCCGTGGGCACAGAGTACGCCACGAAATGCGGGCGGCTGATCATGTTGACAATCAGCGACCTGAGCGCAATGTAGGAAGCCAGGTTCAGCTCTTCCTTCTTCCACTTGCCGCCGCTGGCCAGCTGGCCGCGCAGAATGTGCGGGGCATTTTCGCGGAAGTATTTCATCGCCGCCGGGTTAAAGGCCTCCACGCAATAGGGGCCCCTGTACTCCTTCAGGATCTGCCAGGCAGCGGCGGCATTCTTCGCCGGGCCGCCGTTGTGCTTGACCTCCACGATGATCGGCGCACGGCCGTCCACCATTTCAAGCACTTCGGTAAACAGTGGGATGCGGCTGCCGTCGGGCAAAAGCGGCAGGCCGGCATAATCAACGTCCTGCACCAGTTTGTCCACGCCGCACACGCGCTTGAGGCTGCCGTCGTGATGCACCACCATCTGGCCGTCGCGCGTCAGCTGCACGTCCAGCTCCATGCCGTAGCCGTTTTCCACCGCCAGGCGGAAGGCCTGCATGCTGTTTTCGATCACCTGATGATTTCCGTCATGCAGTCCGCGGTGGGCATATAGCCAGCCGCGAAGCATGCTGTCATCGGGGCGGTCTTTTTTGCAGGGAGCGATCATCCACAAATAAATGATGATCAAAACAAGGATCACGATCCACATCATCAGTCATCCCCCGCGTCAAAGGCTTCCAGCTTGCTCTTGGGCTTTTCAGGACGGCTGTCGCCGTGCTTGGTCAGGCTGATGGTCACAAAGGACGCAGCCACCATCAGCGCCGCATAGGGGAACAGCGTGTGATAACCCACATGCTCCAAAAGCCAGCCGCTCAGGATAGGCGTGGCGATCTGCGCCGCCATGGAGAAGGTGTAGTAATAGCCGGTGAACTTGCCCACCTCGCTGGCCTTGGAGATTTCCACCACCATGGGGTAGGAGTTGACGTTGATCATGCTCCAGGCGATACCCACCAGCGAGAAGATGATGTACACCGTCGGATGGAAGGTGGTAAACAGCGCCGCAGCCGCAAAGCTGAGGGCCAGCATCGTCACACCGGACTGGATCATGCGCTTGCGGCCAAAGCGGGCGGACAGGCTGCCGATGGGGATGTAGCTGATCACGGCCGCCACGGTGGCCACCATCACGCACTGGGAGGCTGCCTTGATGTCGTAGCCCCACTGCACGCTCATGTACTTGGTCACGGCGGTGGTCACGGCGTTGTAGCCCATGAACCACAGGCTTACGGAGCACAAAATCAGAATCAGGCTGCGGCGCAGGTCCTTGGGCAGCGCCTTGAAGCCGCCCTTGCCGGCGTCGGCCTGTTCAGGCACTTCGGGCTCGTCGTGGGTGAGCTGCTCGTTGATGGCGTTGGTTTCAGCCACCAGCTTGTTTTCGCGGATGGTGAGAAGCAGCACCGTCACAGCAAACACCATCAGCGCGCCCACAGCGGCAAACAGGGCGGAATAATGTTCACGGCCGGCGGCGTCCTTGGTGACCAGCAGGCTGATCATGGCCAGCGTGAACACGCCGCCCAGCGCGCCCATCAGGTTGATGATGGCGTTGCCCTTGCTGCGCAGGGGCTTGGGCGTTACGTCAGGCATCAGGGCCACAGCAGGGCTGCGGTATGTGCCCATGGCCAAAAGCAGCAGGCCCAGCGTGCACACAAACAGCACCATATTGCCGGTGTTGTCGGCAAACGGCAAAAGCTGCATCAGCACCACAGCGGCAGCCGTGCCGCACAGGATGAACGGCGTGCGCTTGCCCAGACGGGTGCTGCAGTTGTCCGACAGTTTGCCAAACAGCGGCAGCAAAAACAGCGCCAGCACATTATCCAGCGCCATAATGAAGCCGGCAATATCGTCAGGAATGTCGAAGGTGTTTTTCAGAACCAGCGGAACAACGCTGTCGTACAGCTGCCAGAAGGCGCTGATGGACAGAAACGCAAGGCCTACCAGCAGGGTACGTTTGGTATTGAGTTTCATGGGATGACCTCCTAATGAAATCGCATCGTTTCTATGATACTCATGCATGGCCTCTGTGTCAACAAAAGAAAACCGCCTGCACGAATGCAGGCGGTAAAGAAGTTTTTATGGGGCAGCCGGTTACTGGTTCACTTCATCCAGCATGGCCAGAGTGACCTTCAGCTCGATGTACTCACCATCAGGGATATTGTTGCCCTGCACATTGTCCAGGCCGCCTTCTACGCGGTAGACCTTCACCGTCACCACGTCGCCGGCCTGCTTGCTCTGCAGGTAGCCGGTCATTTCACTGGTGTTGGAAATGCGCTTGCCGTCGATCTCGACCACGATGTCGCCAACCTGAATGCCGGCCTTGTCGGCAGGCGCGCCAGATTCCACCTCGGAGATGTAGGCGCCGGTGGGCAGCAGGCCCTGAGCCACAGCATAGTGGTTGGTGTTCATGTTGGTGACGGTCACGCCGATGCGGGGCTTGCCGCCGGAAGTGATGCTGGCATTGGAGGGCGCGGACTGCACATTGCCCTTGCCGTCAAGCACATCCTGGATGAGGGGCTTGGCAACGTTGATCGGGATGGCCATGCCGATGCCTTCGATGGTCGCACCGGAATAGGAAGAGTTGGAGTAATTCAGGCTGGGAATACCGATCAGCTCGCCAGCCACGTTGACCATGCCGCCGCCGGAGTTGCCGGAGTTGATGGCAGCGTCGGTCTGAATCATGGTGTTGGTGGTGCGCTTGCCGTAAGCGTCGGTGGCGTTGCCGCTGATTTCACGGTTGAGGGCGGAAATGATGCCCACGGTGGTGGTGCCGGCAAATCCCAGGGGGTTGCCGATGCAGATGGCCCAGTCGCCGATGAGCAGCGCGTCGCTGTCGCCCAGCACAACGGGCTCCACCTCAAGGCCTTCCACGTAGACGACAGCCAGGTCCTTGGCCTCGTCGGTGCCCATCAGCTGAGCGGGATACACCTGCTCCTCCACCACAACTTCCAGACGGGTGGAATCTTCAATCACGTGATAGTTGGTGACCACGTAGCCCTTGGCCACAACCACGCCGCTGCCGCTGCCCTGCAGCACTTCCTGGGTTTCCGCTTCGCCCTGGCCGCCGTAGGGGTTGCCGCCATAGGGATTGCCAAAACCGAAGCCAAAGCCGAAGCCGTAGTAGGGGTAGGAGTTGATGGTGGTCTGCATGGCGTAGTTGTTTACGCCGACCACGCTGCCGTGCACCTTCTGCACAGCGGCGGTGAAGGGGCTGGTGACGATGGTCACGTTCTCGGTCATCTTTACGCTTTCAGCATCAGCAGTGCTGACGGTGCCGGCGGTAAAGGCAGCCGTGATCACCATGCACAGCGCCAGTGCGATGGACACATATCCAAACAGATTCTTCTTGATGTTTTTCATTTTGGGGTTCCCTCCTTTACGGTAGCTATCATAACATGCAAATTTGTCCTTACCGTGAACACGCCATGAATAATAATGGGAAAATTGCGTTCCTGCTCCCGTGTAGTTTTGGTTGAAACGCGCGGCGGTATTCGGCGCAAAAATCATACCACAAATGTCGCGCCTTGCCAACTGTGCCAAAACAATGTATAATACAAAATGGTTTATTGCGTACTGCAATCATTACCCGCGAAGCGAGGTGTACGGCCCACGGGCCGCAACTTATGAGCAAAGACAAAATGCTGATCACAGGCGGACGGCCTCTGATGGGTGAAATCACCGTCAGCGGCGGCAAGAATACCTCCGTTGCCGTCATTCCTGCGACCCTTTTGTGCGACGAGCCCTGCACCATTGAGAACCTGCCCGACATCAACGACGTGCACGTTCTCATCGAGATCCTCAAACTGCTGGGCTGCAAAGTCGAATATATTCCCGGAAAGCATCTGATCGTCGACCCGCGCGAGGCCACAGGCTACACCGTGCCCTATCAGCTGAGCAACCAGCTGCGCGCCAGCTATTACCTGTGGGGCGCGCTGCTTGGCCGCTGCTGCAGGGCGGAAGTCGGCTATCCCGGCGGCTGCACCATCGGCAGCCGTCCGTTCGACCAGCATTTGAAGGGCTTTGCCGCCCTGGGCGCCGAGATCGAAGACCGCGGCGGCATGGTCAACGCCAAAGCTGAGCAGCTTATCGGCGGCGATATCTTCTTTGACGTGGTCACCGTCGGCGGTACCATCAACGTGATGCTGGCCGCTGCCAAGGCCGAAGGCACCACCGTCATCTACAACGCCGCCAAGGAGCCGCACATCGTCGACCTTGCCAACTTCTTAAACAGCATGGGGGCGCGCGTGCGCGGCGCAGGCACCGACGTCATCCGCATCCGCGGCGTGCGCAGGCTGCACGGCTGCACCTATGCCGTTATCCCCGACCAGATCGAGACCGGCACGCTGATGATCGCAGCGGCTGCCACGCGCGGCGACGTGACCATTCACGGCTGCATCCCCACCCATATGGAGGCGCTGACGGCCAAACTTTTGGAAATGGGTGTCGCCGTCACCGAAAACGACGACTCCATCCGCGTGCGTCCCCGCGGCGACCAGCGCGCCGTCAACATCAAAACGCAGGTGTATCCCGGTTTCCCCACCGACCTGCAGCAGCCCATGACCGCGCTTTTGTGCATGGCCAAGGGTACCTCCACCGTGTGCGAGACCATTTTTGAACAGCGCTTCAAGTACCTTGACGAGCTTCGCCGCATGGGCGCAAAATTCAAGCTGGTGGACAACACCGCCCTCATCGAAGGCGTGAGCGAGCTGTACGGCGCGCCCGTCACCGTGACCGACCTGCGTGCAGGCGCGGCGCTGGTGGTGGCTGGCCTGATGGCCAAGGGCGTGACCGAGATCTACGAAACGTCCTACATCGACCGCGGCTACGAACGCATCGAAGAAAAGCTGCGCATGCTGGGTGCGGACATCCGCCGCGAACCCATTTGACCTGCTGCCCGTAAGGCGCATACCGGTTTGGAAAGGAGGCGGCAGGCTTGTACGACAACAATCCATTTGAATTGCTTGGGCTGAAGCCCGGCGCCGACGCCGACGCTGTGCGTGCCGCCTACCGCCGCATGGTCAAAAGCTGTCATCCCGACCAGTTTCAGGACGCCGAAGAGCAGCGTGCCGCGCAGGAAAGGCTGATCCAGCTGAACCTGGCCTACGAATCAGCGCTCAAGTTCGCCTCGCGCCGGACGGTCGGTTTCAACCTCATTTCTCAGGAGGAAGCCAAGCACTTTGCCCAGCGCCTGATCGACCAGGGCAATCTGGAAAGCGCGCTGCGCCAGCTCAACCGCGCCGACAGCAAGGACACTGAGTGGTACTTCATACAGGGCAACATTCTCATGGCGCTTAAGCAGTACGAAACGGCGCACCAAAGCTACCGCGAGGCCGTGCGCCGCGAGCCGGACAACCGCAAATACCGCGAAGGCGCGCTGGATGCAGCGCTTGCCATGAAAAAGAACCGGCCCCTCGGCGAAAAGGTGATGTCGTGGCTGGGCCGCAAATAAAGTTTTTATCTCCCGGACTGTTGATCAGTCCGGGTTTTTTTGGTTTGCCGGAAAGCTGCCTGATGGCTTTCGACTTTTTTCGCATTTCATTCCGACACGTCCGGCAAAGCCGCAGGCATATACTTTTGCCACAGGCTTCGGGGAGGCGGTAGGGTTGATCCAAATGGAGAGCTATGTGGCATGGAACACGGCGATGTGCCTTTGCGCGCTGCCTTTGGGCGGCAAGCTGGCAGGCCTGCCGCTGCCCGGGCGAAGGGCGCTTCTGACCGCTTCGGGGTTGGGTGGTGTGCTTTCACTGCTGCCGTTGGCAGCGCAGGCGCTGTCGCCGGTTGCGCTGCTGGGCCTTCCCGGCGGCGTGGCGCTGTGCTTTCACCGGCATGGCTTTCCGGCCTGTCTGCGCTGCACGCTTACCACATTGTGCGCATCCTTTCTCACCGGCGGAGCCATGACAGCGCTTCTGAACGCAGGGATCAGCCCTGTACCGTCGGGCCTGATCGCCGCCGGGCTGAGCATGGCCGCCTATCTGCTGACCACGCTTTTGCCCTCAGCCCTGTGCGATATCCAGCAGGTGGAACTGCGCGCCGGGGAAAATGCCGTCATCCTGCCCGCCATGCTGGACAGCGGCAATCTGCTGCGTGACCCTGTAACAGGGCTTGGCGTGCTGGTCATCCCATGCACGGCAGCGCGCACGCTGTTTCCCTTCGCGCCGGACCTGACCGACGTGACGCGCCTGCCGCTGGGCTTCCGGCTGCTCAATGTGCGCACAGCCGCGGGTTCAGCGCTGCTGCCCATGTTCAGGCCGGACGTGTGCCGCATCTTTCTCAATGGCCGCGCCTGCAGTGCAGAGCTGCTGGTAGCCGTGGCAGGTCGCGAATACAGCGGCGTGCAGGCGCTGGTGCCCATGTCCGCCCTGCCTGCCGGGGCCTTATCATCCTGACATCATAGGAGGATCATATGAGCGAAGCTTTTCAGCCGGTTCATCTGGCATTTCAGCGGCTGCTGATGCGGCTGTTTCCGCAGGAACTGTTCTACATCGGCGGGCCGGACCTGCTGCCGCCGCCGCTTTCTCCCGAGGAGGAGCGCGAGCTTGCGCTGCGTGCAAAGCAAAATGACGAAAGCGCGCGCAAAACGCTTATCGAGCACAATCTGCGGCTGGTGGTGTTCATCGCACGCCGGTTTGAAAACACCGGCATTCCGCTGGAGGACCTCATCTCCATCGGCACCATCGGGCTGATCAAGGCTGTCAGCACCTTCGACGCAGAAAAGAAGATCAAAATCGCCACCTATGCCAGCCGCTGCATTGAAAACGAGATTTTGATGTTTCTGCGCAAGACCAGCAAGCTGAAGCTGGAGGTCAGCCTTGACGAGCCGCTCAAAACCGACTGGGACGGAAACGAGCTGCTGTTGAGCGACGTGCTGGGCACAAGGCCCGACACGGTGAGTTTGAACCTGGATCAGGAGATCGAACGCGAGATCCTGCGCGACGCACTGGAGCAGTTAAACGACCGGGAAAAGCGCATCATCATGCTGCGCTTCGGCCTTGGCGGCCAGCAGGAGCGCACCCAGAAGGAGGTGGCTGATCTGCTGGGCATTTCGCAAAGCTATATCTCCCGGTTGGAAAAGCGCATCCTGTCGCGACTGCAAAGCGAAATAAAACGCATAGGATAAACAATCCGCGCCTTGACAGTCAAAACCGGCCGCTTTACAATGGGTGACGTGCGCAAAAAGCGCAGCTTCCCATTGAAAAGAGGCCTTGCCAATGACGATCTTCGACGTACACTGCCACGTATATCCCGACGCCATCGCCAAGCGTGCGGCTGATTCCATCGGCGAATTTTACCAGCTGAACATGCACATGTCCGGCACCCTGAGCGACCTGCTCAGCCGCGGCCAGGCTGCGGGCATTTCGCGCTTTGTCATCAACAGCGCCGCCGTCACCGCCAGCCGCGTGCATTCCATTAACGACTTTCTCATTCAGGCCGCTGCCAGCGATCCCGAGCATCTGGTAGGCTTTGGCACCATGCATCCGGATTATGAAAACATTGGCGGCGAGCTGGACCGCATTCGCCAGAACGGGCTTCATGGTGTGAAGCTGCATCCGGACTTTCAGCATTTCTGTCTGGATGACTCCAAAGCCATTGCCATGTTTGAAGCCCTTGCCGAGCGCGGCCTGCCTGCGCTCATCCACACCGGCGACCACCGCTACCCCTACAGCGAACCTGCGCGCATGGCAAAGGTGCTGGACAAGGTGCCAGACCTGCAGGTCATCTGCGCACATCTGGGCGGATGGTCCGTGTGGACGGAAGCATGGAAGGAACTGGCCGGCCGGCCCGGCGTGTGGGTGGATACGTCCTCCAGCCTGTACGCCATCACGCCGGAGGAGGGCGCTGATATCATCCATCGCTACGGCGTGGACCGCGTGTTCTTCGGCACCGACTACCCCATGTGGGCGCCCGACGATGAGCTGAAGCGCTTCATGGCGCTGCCGCTGACCGACGAGGAACGCGAGAAGATCCTGCACGCGAATCTGGAACAGTTTCTGGCATCTCTGAAATAACACTCAACGCCCCTGCTGAAAAAGCAGGGGCGTTTTTGTCGTTTGACATCTTACCGGCACAGACGAGTATGGGTCGTGGGACGGCCTCGGCCATTCGTATACCCGGTCGATGTGGTGCCGGCGCAGCCGGTTATTTGTGCTTCCAGCAGCCGCAGGAAGGTTCCTCCATATAGTGGTTGGTGGCGCGCACCACAAAGTGACGGCGGCCGCCGTTTTCGGCCAGACTTACATCCTCGGGCAGCACAAAGCGCAGCGCGGGCAGCGCCACATCGCGATTCTTGCTGGCGTTGTGGGCAGGAACGGTAAGGGCGCGAAAGCCGCGCGCATGTTCGTTGCCGCTGCCGTCCACCTCCGTCAGCTGCACGCCTACGGCACAGCGGCGGCCGGGACACACATTGCACAGCTTCATCGTCACGTCCAGCGTACGGCCCAGACTGTCCTCGTTGTGGCACTCTGAAATGATATCCACTTCGCGCGCACCGTCGCAGCTTTCAAAATACACATGCGTTTCGCCGTCGATGCACTCATTGCCGCGGCCTATGCGCACAGCCGCACCGCTGGGCGTGGTGCAGTTTTCGCACTTGCTGCGGATGTTGCGCCATTCGCCTTCGTGTTCGGCAGCACAGCCGCAGCTGTCGCATTGTTCACATTCATTGCAGGGTGCGGTCTCCCACTCGTTTCCATTGCATTCGCAGTAGTCGTTCTGGCGCGCACCCCTGCGGTTGCGGCCGGTCATGCTGTCATCACAATGATTGCCCATAGGAAAAGCCCTCCTCATATCACTGTTCGCAGGCCAAAAAATGCCTGTGCTTTCAGTATATGGGGAGGGTTTTGCATTGTGCTAAACTTTTGATTCGACTTCACACACCGTGAGCACGCCTTCGTTCACCGTAAAGCGCACATCAAAACCAGCAAACGAAATGCCGTAGCGGCGATCATTTTCGCGCTGATAGCCGGGGCGCGGATCCTGCGCAAGCACTTCAACGAGCGCCTCACGCTTCTCCTGCGGGATCTTTTCCAACAGGTGCTGTGGAAAATCCACCTCAACAGCGCCTTCACCCGGGCCGAAGGCAAAGCCGCCGCGCGCATCAGGATGACTGTCTGTGTAGGGAAGATAGGGCTTGATGTCCAGAATGGGCGTGCCGTTCATCAAATCGGCTCCGCGCACATGGATCACCGGCCCCAGCACGGGGTCTGTTTCCACACGGTCGATCTCCACCGAGGAAAGGCCGATGGCATTTGGACGGAAGGGCGAGCGCGTGGCGAACACCCCCATGCGCGTGTTGCCGCCCAGCCTGGGCGGACGCACCGTGGGCGACCAGTCATCACGTACCGCCTCAGAAAACTGCCAGATAAGCCACAGATGGCTGAAGCCGTCCATCCCGCGCAGCGCGTCGGGGTTGCGGTACTCCGGCTCAAACACCACGGTCGAAATGGCCTTGCTGACCAGCCCGCTCTGGCGCGGCACGCCGAACTTGGTGTCATAATCACTGCGGATATGCGCAATGATCTTCATTTCACAAGTCATTTGTCAGGGCTCCTCGTTCACCAGTTCCACCAGCGCAATGCTGCGAATGTGCCACTGGTTGTTTTCCTTGACCAGCGTGGCGGTATACCTGCCGCCCTGCCAGCGCGGCGGCGACTGATAGCCCTCGCCGTACAGCGCCTTGGCCGCATCGGCGTTCTTGCCGTTGACGCGGCCGTCGATGCGCGGAATGGTTTCGGTAAAGGTGACGCGGGCGGTGGAATCCCACGGCCAGCACCACATCCACGTCATGCTCAGGCGGTGATCAATGCCACGTACCGTGTAATAGGTGTACGGGCTTTTGCCGTCAATGGCCAGCTGCAGGTTTTCATCGCGCTGCAGATAGTTGCCCTGAAAAAACTTGGTCAGGTCGTTGGCGCTCTCCCCCATCATGATGACCTGGGCGCGCTTGGCCATGCCGTCCTTGAGGACGATATAGATATTGGTGGCGTTCATGGCATAGTAAAACGTGACCACGCAAAGGCTGACCACGATGAGGATCAGCATCAGCCTTGACGCCAGATACCAGATAAACCGGCGCAGTTTCTTCAACCCGGTCGCCTCCCTTTATGAAAAGATCAGAACACCAGCTGCACCAGCAGCATGTAGCAGGCCGTGCCGCCTACGATGGAAATGAGCGTGTTGCGCTTCCACAGGTGCAGCAGCACCACCGCCGCGCAGGCGATGAACTCCGGCGCGCCATGGGGTGCGCTGAACAGCTGGATATTGCGCAGGCAGTACACCACCAGCATGCCCATGATGGCATACGGCAGCACCCTGCCCAGATAAGCAACGAACGGCGGCGTGGTTTTGTTGCCGCTGAAGATGACAAACGGCAGAAAACGCAGCGCGATGGTGACCAGCGCAACCACCGCCACGATGAGTGCAGAATGCAGGTTCATCACGCGGTCTCCTTTCGTACGGCGCGCAGAATGCTCAGCGCGATCAGGATGGCCGCCATCGACGGAATGAGAAAGCTGTCCGCCCCGAAGATCACCAGACAGATCACCGACGCGATGACGCCGATGAGGGCAGAGGCATGATCCTTCGTACTGAGCCACTGCTCCACAAACACCGTTACAAACAGCGCCGTCAGGGCAAAGTCGACGCCCTCCACGCTGAAGGGGATGATCTGCCCCAGAAGCGAGCCGATCATGCTGCCGGCCACCCAGTAACACTGGTCCAGCAGCGACACCCAGAACGCATAGCGATGGCGCGCATCCCTGTCCAGGTGCTGATCGTCCTGACAGACCAGCGAATAGGTCTCGTCCGTCAGGGCGAAGATGGCGTAGGGCTTCTTTTTGCCCATGCCCTTGTAGGCGTCGATCATCGAAATGCCGTAGAACAGGTGGCGCGCATTGACCATCAGCGTGGTCAGCGCCGCCGTGATGAGCGACGCGCCGCCAGTGAGCAGGTCGATGGCAAGGTACTGCATGGAGCCTGCGTAGATCAGGCCGCTCATGGCCAGCGCCCAGCCCGGGCCATAGCCTCTGGCGGAGAGCAGAATGCCAAAGCCCATGCCCAGCACGATGTAACCGGCCAGCACGGGCGTTGTGGCAACGAACGCTTCACGCAGCGTTTGTTTGAGTGACTTTTGCAAAATGGTTTTCCTTCTTTCGAAGCGCTCACTGCGCCGGCTTCATTTCAGCCGGCTGAGGCGTTGCCGCAGGTGTGGGTTCGGGCGTGACCTCGGGCGCAGCGGTGGGTTCGGGCGTGGCGGGATTGAGCACATCAGCAAAAAGGACCTCCTGCGTTTTGACGCTGGCCTTGCCGGTGGCGGAAATGCCATTGTCCTTCTGGAAGGCCTCGACCGCTTTCACAGTGCCGCTGTAATACCCGCCAGTCACGGTACCGGTGTAGTAGCCCAGCTCCTTGAGCTTCATCTGCAGCCAGTACACGTCCTCGCCGGTGGAGCCCTTCTTCAGCTGACGGAAGGGCTGCGGCGGCATGCCGTCGGAGGTATAGTTGGGCGCGGGCGTGGGTTCCGGCGTAGCAGCAGGGCCATTTTTGGCCTTGTTCAGCGGCGGAGCGGCCACAGCCCTGCGCAGTTCCTCATCCAGCGGCAGATCTTCGGTCACGGTCACGACGATGCCTTCGCCAATGTTATCGTAGATCCACTTGGCGTCGCTGACCAGCAATCTCACGCAGCCGTGCGACGCGCGCGAGCCCAGCATGTTGTAGCTCTTGGTGCTCAGGGCGTCGTAGTCGACCTCATGATAGGTCACGCTGTGGAAGGCGATGTATTCGTTGATCTTTGTCCAGTACTGGGCATGGCTTTCCCACGCAGGGAAGTAGCACCAGCGCGCCCGGCGGCCGGGCAGCACAAACTCACCCACGGTGCTGGGCGTGGCGACCGTGCCGGTGGAGCACACCATCTGTTTGACTGGAATGGTGTATTCGCCCCTATCGTCACGGCCATACACGGTGGTCACCTGGTTTTTCACATCCACGGTAATGGCGTAGGGCACAGGCGTTGGCACAGGCGTGGGCCGCGGCGTGGCGTGGATATTCACCACATCCTGCGAATTGAACAGCTGGTTCCACGTATCCTCGTCGGCATAGCCGGTCACGCGCAGGCCGTTGTAATTCTGAAACTCCTTCATAGCGGCGATGGTCTGGTCCATATAATTGCCGCTGATGGGGCCGTTGAAGAAACCCAGTTCCGTCAGGCGGGTCTGCACCTTTTTGACGTTTTCGCCCTTTTCGCCGCGGTTGATGCGGCCGACGTATTCAACGTCCTCCACATCCTCACCGTCGCCGGCGATGACCATGTCGTTGATGTCGCCCAGGTCGCGTGAGGGGTCGGGCGTGGGCGTGGGCTTTGCGCCCTTGGCCAGCGCCTTGCCGCTGTAGAGCACGCGCTGGGTTTCCACATCGGCAATGCCGGTGGCAGTCAGGCCGTTGTTTGCCTGAAAAGCACTGACGGACTTTTCCGTAATGGCGCGGAACTTGCCGGTGGGCTTCTGGTCAAAGTAACCCAGATCCTTCAGGTGCTGCTGCAGACGGGTGACATCCTCGCCGTCGGTACCGGTGGAGATGACGCGGTATTCAGCGCTGAGCAGCAATGCCTCAGTCTCGCCGTCGACCACGCCGGTCTCCTCCAGACCATAGTCCTTCTGGAAACGCTTCACCGCAGCGCGCGTGCCGTCGAGGAAGTTACCGCTCACCTTGCCGGTGTAATACCCCAGCTCGCTCAGGCGCTGCTGGATCAGCGTGACGTTGTCGCCCTGATCGCCATACTGTATGGGCTGATAGGGCTGTGCATCTTCAGCTGAAACGGCGGGCCACAGCGGCACGCACAAGGTGATCACAAACAGCAGGGCAAGCAGTCGCTTCATTCGTGGTTCTCTCCTTTGGTCAGTCCAGATAGGGGTTCATGGAGCTGAGACGCTCAAAAATCAGATCGGGCTCGATGCCGGTTTCCTTTACTTCCTCCAGAGTGCCTTCGCCGGTGAGCACCATGATGGACAGCATGCCGAAGTTGAGACCCGTCTTGATGTCGGTGTACAGGCGGTCGCCCACCATGGCCAGCTCGTGCTTCTGAAGGCCGGTGAGCTTCAGGGCTTCCTCGACGATGCCGGCATAGGGCTTGCCCAGGATCAGGTCCGGGCGGCGGCCGGTGCTGGCCTCGATGAAGGCGATGATGGCGCCGATGTCAGGGGCAAAGCCGGTTTCAGTGGGGCAGTTGAAATCGGGATGGGTTGCGATGTAGGGCAGGCCCGCGCGCACAAAGTCGCACACAGCGGTCATCTTGGCGTAGTCCAGCGTGGTGTCGTAGGCGATGAGCACATAGTCGGGATTTTCGTTATCGATCTCCATGCCCAGCTCGATGAGCTCCTTCTTGAGCATGTCGTTGCCCAGCAGGAAGGCCTTCTTGCCGGCAAACTCGCGCAGGCAGTAGCTGGCTGCGGCATGGCCGGAGGTGAGCACATTGCGGAACACGTCGCGCACGCCCATCTTTTCCAGCTTTTTGACATACACGTCAGCAGACTTGGAGGAGTTGTTGGTCACAAACAGGCTCTTGCGGCCGGTCGCGGCCAGTTTTTCCAGAAAATCCAGCGAACCTTCCAGCAGATTGTCGCCCAGATAAAAAGTACCGTCCATATCCAGCATAAAGCACTTGATGGGTGCGAGTTTGGCACGAATTTCAGCTTCCGTCATGGTAAAAACCATCCTTCCGTACATTCGGGTGATGTGCACACCCGTAGATACTGCCATTGTACCACAAGAAGTGTTATTTAACAATTGCGAAATAAAATTTTAACATCATTTCTTTTGCTGTAAAGTTATAATGACCAAAAGGGAGTGTGAACATATGATGGAAAGCGCCATCTGCAAAGCCTATGAAAACTGCGGTTTTCTCCCTGTTGGAAAGCTGAACTGTCTGGATGATATCCCCACTGCGGCAGGCGGCAAGCTGTGCCTTGGCATGGAATGCCTTGACCGCGATCTGTGGGATTTTGACCGTGCATTCGAAACCATCCGTGCGCTGGGCGTGCGCCGTGTGCGGCTGCAGACAGGCTGGCAGAAAACCGAAAAGGCCCCCGGTGTCTACGCTTTTGAATGGCTTGATCACATCGTCGACCAGCTCAAAAGCGCCGGTATTCAGCCCTTTCTTTCCCTTTCCTACGGCAACCGGCTATACTGCTCCAACCCGCAGGACTGCCCCAATCTGGACAATGGCGGCGTAGGCCATATCCCCGTCGTCACGCCTGAAGAGCGCGAAGCGTGGCAGCGCTATGTACACCATATTGTGCGGCACTTCCGCGACCGCGTGCACGAATATGAAGTGTGGAACGAGCCGGATGTGGCCGTATTCTGCCGCGTGCCCATGAGCTGGCCGGACGCGTATATGGGGCTGGTCAAACTGACTGTTCCCGTCATCCGTGAAGAAATGCCCGATGCCACCGTCATCACCTGCACCGCAGGGCTTGAAAACATCGCCACGCTGCTGCGCCGCGGCATGGGCAGCTATACGGACGTTCACTCCTTTCACGGTTATCAGTTCTTTCCCGAAATGCGACCGGCTGCCTATTGTCGCAGCCAGCTGAACCGCTGCCTGCAGCAGGCGCCGCATCTGCGCTTCTGGCGCGGCGAGGCCGGCTGCCCGTCCTATAATGATCCCATCAGCAAGGGGGCGCTCAGCAATATTCCCGTAACCGAGATCAAGCAGGCCAAATTCCTGCTGCGCCACCTGCTGCAGGACCTGGCCAACGACGCGCTGGAAATGAGCTCCTATTTCCACGCCTATGACTTTGAACACTTCACGCACAAGCTGCGCTACCACTACGGCGTGATCCGCCATGAGGATCTCAGCCGCAAGCCCGCCTACCACTGCCTGCAGGTGCTTGCCCATCTGTTTGACGGCAGCACGGTTCATACTGAGCCCGCTCCCGCTTTCATTCAGGATGGCTCCGACCTGTCGCCGCGGGAGCTGCTGACCCTTCAGCTGTTTGCATTCAGCCGTAACGGCCAGCCCGTGTATTCCTGCCACCTGCCGCTTGATATCGTGGATGACTTCACCGTGCGCAGCGTGCGCCTGTGCCTGCCGCAGGCGCTTGAACACCCGGTCGTTCTCGACCCCATGACCGGCAGCGTTTATGCTCCTCAGGACGATACCTTTCCCGTCACCGACTATCCCCTCTTCATCATGGACGCCTCCGCCCTCGCCCCGTTCGCCCAAGTCAATCTGCAGTCCAAAAACACAGTCTGCACCGAAGACCTCACCCAAAAAATCGAAGAATAAAAAACGAGCCAGCCCAAACCGGCTGGCTCAATTTATACAATTATCATTCCCCCACCCGAGCTGTATAACAGCTCGGAAGCGGGATTGTCAAGGGCAAAGCCCTTGACCGGGGTGCAGGGGCAGCGCCCCTGCCGTCTCCCCCTTACAGTACCTTGCGCAGGAAGTCCTGCGTTCTGGGGTTCTGCGGATTGCTGAAGATCTGCTCGGGCGTGCCTTCCTCCATGACGATGCCTTCATCCATGAACAGCACTCGATCGGCCACCTCGCGGGCAAAGCCCATTTCGTGGGTAACGACCACCATGGTCATGCCTTCCTCGGCCAGCTGCTTCATAACTTCCAGCACTTCACCGACCATTTCAGGGTCGAGGGCGGAGGTGGGCTCGTCAAAGAGCATCACGTCGGGGTTCATGCACAGCGCGCGCACGATGGCGATGCGCTGCTGCTGGCCGCCGGAGAGCTGCTTGGGGTACACATTGGCCTTTTCCACAAGGGTCACGCGCTACAGCAGCTTCATGGCCTTCTGCTCGGCCTCGGCCTTTTTCATCAGGCCGGTCTGAATGGGCGCGAGGGTCATGTTCTGCAGCACCGTCAGGTGCGGGAACAGGTTGAACTGCTGAAACACCATGCCCATGCGGCGGCGGATGAGGTTGATATCGCTCTTGGGGTCGGTGATGGTCTGGCCGTCGAAGATGATCTCGCCGGCGGTGGGCTGCTCAAGCAGGTTGAGGCAGCGCAGGAAGGTGCTTTTGCCGCTGCCGCTGGGGCCGATGACAACGACCTTTTCGCCCGGCCTGATGTGCTGGTTCACGCCCTTGAGCACGTCCAGCTTGCCAAAGGACTTGTGCAGGTTGTTAACGGTTATCACTCTGACGCAGCCTCCTTTCCAGCTTGCCTACCAGCCATGAGAAGAACATGACCAAAATCAGATAAACGATGGCCACTGCGATCAGCGGCATAAAGGCGGAATACGTGGCGCCGCGGATGCGGTTGCCGGCGAAGGTCAGGTCGCCCACGGCAACGTAACCGGCGACGGAGGTTTCCTTCAGAAGCACGATGAACTCGTTGGCCAGGGTGGGCAGTACGGTTTTGAGCACCTGCGGAGCAATGATGAACCACATGGTCTGCAGGTAATTGAGGCCCAGGCTGCGGCCGGCCTCAAACTGGCCCTTGTCGATGGACATGATGCCGCCGCGGAAGATCTCGGCCACATAGGCGCCGGAGTTGAAGCCAAAGGCCAGCGTGGCGATGAGCACACCGTTGTCGGAGGATGCAAAAATGATGTAGTACATGATCATCAGCTGCACCACAACAGGCGTGCCGCGGATGATGGTGATGTACACACGGCAGATCCAGTCCACAAAATGCAGAAGGCTTCTGCCAAGGCCCTTGTGCATCACATGGCCGGTTTTGTCCCAGGTGGTGCGCACGGCAGCTACGATCAGGCCCAGCGCGATGCCGATCAGGCACGCGAACAGGGCGATCAGCAGCGTATTCTGAAGGCCGGTCAGCAGCAGCTTCCAGCGGTCTCTCATGATGAAGTTGAGCGTAAACTCCATCTTCGTCTGCTCCCACCATGCGGCAAGAGCGCTTTGCGAGGCGGCGGCCATCAGGCCAGTCAAGCCAACGTTCACGAAAATCCTCCTTTGCAATAAACGGCGAGAACTCCCCTCTGTATGCAGAGGGGAGTTTTGAAAGGTCGCCCTTTAAAAAATCTTACTCAGCCTTGATGTACTTGCCGATGATGCCGGCCACGGTGCCGTCAGCGATCAGCTCGTTGAGAGCGGCGTCGAACTTCTCCAGCAGCTCGGTGTTGTCCTTGGCGATGCAGGCGGCGTACTCTTCCACGGCGTAGGAGGTGTCCAGAACCTTCAGGCCTTCGTTGGCAGCCACATAAGCCTTGGCGGGCTCATTGTCGATGATGACGCAGTCGATCTTGTCAGCAACCAGAGCCATGGTGGCGTCGTTGCCGTTGGGGTAGCGGTTGATGGTGGCCAGGCCGGCGTCTTCCAGATCCCAGGTAGAGTACAGGTCGCCGGTGGTGGACAGCTGCACGCCGATCTTGTAGTTCTTGCCTTCGACGAACAGGTCGTCAACGCAGGTGATGGGGCTGTCTTCCTTGACGATGACAGACTGGATGCCGGTGGCGTAGGAAGAGGAGAAGTTGATCATCATCTTGCGCTCTTCGGTCACGGTCATGCCGGCCATGCCCACGTCAGCCTTGCCGGACTGCACAGCGCCGATGATGGCGTCGAAGTCCATGTCGACCACTTCGAATTCCATGCCCAGCTTTTCAGCGATGGCAGCGCAGATCTCAACGTCGATGCCCACGATGGCTTCGCCGTCGTAGTACTCATAGGGAGGGAAGGACGCGTTGGTGGCCATGCTCAGCTTATTCTCAGCCAGAGCGGCGGTAAAGGACAGGGCCATCATGAGGGTCAGAACCAGAGCAAGCAGCTTCTTCATAAAACAGTAGCCTCCTTAAAAATCGATCGCTTTCGCGTTGGGTTCCTTTTGGGAATGTGCCTAGTATACTCACGGTTATGCATTCTGTCAAGCATTATTTTGAATATTTATTCAAATTTTTTCGCTTTGAAGATGCATAAATGTATACGTAGTGCATAAACTGTAAAAAACGGACAATTATCGGCCGTTTCAGACACTCTCCAGATAGGTCTGAACGCCCATGGCGTATGCATCGTTGCCTTCGGAGTCGATGGCTACAGTCAGGGGTAGGTCGCGCACCACCAGCCGCTTGATGCTTTCCGTGCCCAAATCGTCATAGGCCACCACGTCCAGCTGCTCGATGCAGGCGGCCATATAGGCCGCACAGCCGCCGATGGCCGCAAAGTAGACCGATCCGTTCTCCTTCAGCGCAAGCCGCACCGCTTCGCTGCGGCCGCCCTTGCCGATGAGCGCATTCACGCCGTATGCAAGCATCGCAGGCGTATATGCATCCATGCGCATACTGGTGGTGGGGCCGATCGCGCCGGAGGGACGGCCCGGAGGGGTGGGCGTGGGGCCTGCGTAAAAGATGGTCTGCCCGTGCAGATCCACCGGCAGTTCCTCGCCCTTTTCAAGCGCAGCGCACAGCCTGCCGTGGGCAGCGTCGCGTGCGGTGTAGATCACGCCCGTTACCAGCACGTTGTCGCCGGCATGCAGGGTTTTCAAATCCTTTTTGTCAAACGGAGCCGTCAGTCGAATCATGCTCGTTTCCTCCTTTTACAGCAAGGCGCTGGCGTGACGGGTGACGTGGCAGCCCACGTTGACCGCCACCGGCAGCCCGGCGATATGGGTGGGATAGGCCTTGATGCGAACGCTCAGGCAGGTGGTCTTTCCGCCAAAACCCTGCGGGCCGATGCCCAGTGCGTTGACAGCCTCAAGCAGTTCCTTTTCCAGCACATCGTAATAGGGATCGGGATGCGGGCCTTCACGCAGTTCGATGAGCGCCTCCTTGGCAAGCTCGGTCACCTTTTCAAAGGTGCCGCCCACACCCACGCCCAGCATCATGGGCGGACAGGGGTTTGCGCCCGCCAGACGCGCGGTTTCCACCACAAAGTCCTTTACGCCCTGCAGGCCCTGCGCGGGGGTCAGCATGCACAGACGGCTCATGTTCTCGCTGCCAAAACCCTTGGGCGCAACGGTCAGCTTCAGGCCGTCGCCCTCCACCAGCGTCAGGTGCAGCACGGCTGGGGTGTTGTCGCCGGTGTTGCCGCGGCGGATGGGGTCGCGCACGATGGACTTGCGCAGGTAACCGTCGGTATAGCCGCGGGCCACGCCCTCGTTGACGGCGTCGGACAGCAAACCGCCCACGATGTGCGCATCCTGACCCAGCTCGGCATACACCACCGCCATGCCCGTATCCTGGCAGATGGCCATGCCCTGCTCGCGGGCGATGCACGCATTTTTGCAGATCAGCTGCAGGGTGTCGCGTGCAGGGGCATAGGGTTCGCTTTCGCAGGCGCTGCAAAGCAGCCCTTCCACCTGCCCGGGCAGAAGGGTATTGGCCTCGATGCACAGCCGCGCGACCGTTTCAGCAATGGTATTGTAATGGATGTCTCTCATGGGTAAACCTCCTGATCATCAGTCCAGATGGATAAGCAGCACCTCGCAGGGATTGCCCCAGCGAGGCATGCGCGCGGGATTGCCCGCGCCTGCGGAAACGATCATCTTTCCCCCATACAGGCCCTTGGTGTAGCGCGGCAGCAGCCCCTGACCGGGCGCCAGCACGCCCTGACCAAAAAAGCGGATCTGCCCGCCGTGCGCGTGACCTGCCACCACCAGATCAAAATGGCGCTTCTGCATGCGCTTCATGTATTCCTCGGGCTTGTGGCACAAAAGCACCTTCACGCCCTCTTCGCGCTCCATGGCGCTCAGGCGTTCAGGCTCCTTCACGACAGTCGGGTCGTACCAGCCGCCGATGACCAGCTCGCCAAAGCGCACATGCCGGTTGACAAGGATCTGCGCGCCGGTCTGATTGAGCGCCTGACGCAGCTTGTGATACTTTTCCTGCCGGGCCTCGTGGTTGCCCAGCGAATAAAAGGTAGGCATCCGTTTGGCCGCATCGGCAAGAAAGGCCACGCCGCGGTCATACTGCTGACGGTAACGGTCGCTGATGTCGCCTGGCACCAGCAGCACATCAGCCCCGTCGATCAGCGGAAAGATGTCCTCATAGGGCTCATTGTGCAGATCGCTGACCACTGCCAGCGTAAGCGGCTTTGTCAGCTTTCCGGTGTGAAATTCATAATACGTTGCTTTTCGCATAACGCACCTCTTTTCCAGAACCCATTATAGCATGAAAAGGCAGCGCCGGAGCGCTGCCCTGCAAAAAGTTTGATTATTCGTAAATCGTGCGTCCGTTTGCGTCCTTCACACCGCTGAGGCGGTAGAAGAAGGTGTTGATGATGTCGCACCATTCATGCGCGTTTTTCAGCTGACGCTGCATGCGCTCCTGCGCCATCTCGCGATCAGGCGAGGGCAGGTCGAGCTGTGAAAGCGTCTGCGCCATGGCCTGCGTTTCCTCATACCCTTCGAAGTGGTCGTCGTAGATGCGCTGCACAAGCGTGCGGCCATCCGCCATCACATAGTCGTAGCGCAGGCGGTGGAAGAACAGCTTCAGCTTGTCCGGGCAGGTGTCGAGACTGGCATACAGGCTGCGGAAGGGTTCGGGATACTGCTCGGTGTAGCCGGTGCCGTTCTTTGTGCGGTCAATGCCCACGGCGTCGCGGTTGGCCTTGTGATAGGTGCCCCACGGCGCATATTCATAGCCGGAAGGCGACGGGCCGTAGTGCTCGTGCGTGGTCACCATCCAGTTCAGTCCCAAAGGAGCGGTGTACTTTTCATAGGTGCTGCGGCTGTTCATTAGAAGCGCCACCAGCATTTCCTGCTGCTGTTCATCCAGCTGGTAGGTCAGTTTCACCCACAGGCGGATGCACTCTTCCGGGTCGCAGCCGGGATCCCATGCCGTCAGGCCATAGCTGAACAGGTTGACCGCTGCAAAGGGGTGACCGGTGTAGTTGTCGTCGCGGCCCAGATTGCCCACCGCGGCGATGGCCATCACCTGTTTGGGCGGCAGGTCGCGGAAGATCTCCTTCCACATGGGCGGCATGGCGTAGATGTCGATCTGGTGGCCGGTGTACTCCTGCGCCAGCTGGATCTCCAGCGCCAGATTGGTGTTGGGCATAGCGTAGAACAGGGGAGATACCGGCTCGCGCACCTGGAAGTCGAACGGGCCGTTTTTGATCTGCAAAATGACGTTGTCATCAAATCGGCCGTCCAGATGCGCATAGTGGATGTAGGCCGCCATGGGACGGTCGGTGGTGGTATCACGCCAGTCCTGCATGCAGTTGTACACAAAGCAGCGCCAGATCAGCTTGCCACCGTGAGGCTTGAGCGCGCGGGCCAGCATATTCGCGCCGTCGGCATGGTCGCGGCCGTAGGTGAACGGGCCGGGCCGGTGCTCGCTGTCGGCCTTTACAAGGAAGCCGGCCAGATCGGGCACGGCATGATAGACCTTCTCCGTCTGCTGCATCCACCACTGCTGCACGCGCTCGTCCAGCGGGTCAGCGGTGGGAATGCCGTGGCGCATGGGATGCGCATAGTCGATGGACAGCATCAGCTTTACGCCGTAGGGGCGGAAAATAGCGGCCAGCTTGGCCAGCTCGGGCAGCCATTCCTCTTCGATCAGCTTGTGAGCGGGATCGTGCACGTTGACGTTGTTGATGCAGATCACATTCAGGCCCACCGACGCCATCATGCGCGCCAGCTGGCGGATGCGGGACGCGTCATAGTCAAACCAGCCGTTTTCAAAAAACAGCGACCGGCCGGAATAGCCGCGCTCCACGGTGCCCTCGGCATTGTCCCAGCAGTTGATCATGCGCAGGTCGTAGCAGGGCGCGCTGGGCTGTGTGCCCAGCCTGACCGGATATCCCGCATGCAGCGCCATCAGCAGCCGGTACGCGCCGTACAGCACGCCCGTTTCGCCGCCGGTGATCAAAAATTGCCCTTCTTTTTTCTCAATCCAAAAGCTGTCGCCCATTTCCGGACGCACGCAAAGGCCCACCGGTTCTCCGGAGGCCTGATCCAGTTCAAAACGCGCGATCTGCTGCGGAGTTTTCAAGTCCGCAGGCGCTTCAGCACACAAAAACGGAAGCCAGGTCAGACAGGGCTGCTTCATCGTCAAATGTTCCTTTCTGTTGTATGTTGAAATGATTATACCATGTTTTGCCACACTCGCACTATGCGAAAGTTGCGGCCCACCTTGCACAAATTGCGCATGAAAAAATGCCATATCCGCAAGGAAATGAAAGGTTGTTGTCGAACCTATTCAACAAACCCAAAAGGAGCGTAACAACCTATGAAAGCTGAACGGGTACTGCCCGGTGTATGGCACATTCAGGGCGATATGGACGTATGCATGACGCTGATCGAGGGCGAAAACCGCGCGCTATTGGTGGATGCAGGCTATGGTCTAAGCGATCTGGCCGCCTTTGTGCGCACGCTGACGCAAAAGCCGCTGACGGTGATCCTCACCCACGGGCATCACGACCACGCGCTGGGCGCGCGCTGCTTTGATGAAACCTATCTGTTTGCCGATGACCTGCCAGACTTTGCCACCTTTACCGGCCCCGGGCAGCGTGCAAAGGTCGCGCAGCAGGCGCAGGCCAAAGGCGTAGCCGTACCGGCGGATTATCTGACTGCGCCGATCCCGGTTCCCAAGCCTCTTGAGGAAGGCGAGCTCGACCTTGGTGGGCTCACCGCGCAAGTCATCCACTGCCCCGGCCACACGCCGGGATCCGCCGTGGTGTATGTGCCGCAGCTTCAGCTGCTGCTGACCGCCGATGACTGGAACCCCTGCACATGGCTGTTCTTCCCGGCAGCATTGCCTGCTGAAGCCTACCGCGAAAATGTGCGCGCGCTGCTTCAGCTGCCCTTCACGCATGTGCTGTGCTCGCACCGCACCGCGCTGTATGAGCGCGCCGTGTTTGAAGATTTCTTAAACGGCCTGACTGACGACTGCCTGCGGAATGCGCGCAAGGTGGACATGGGCTGGCCCATCGACACGCGCGAGGCATCCCCTGCCGAAGGGCAGATCTTTGTATTCGACTGGAACAAAACCAAGCTGGAGGAAAAAGCATGAAACACCTCAACATCGCCATTGCGCCCGGCAGCCGCGCAGCATTTGCCAACAACGCCGCCTACTGCGTAGGCACCGGCCGCATGGGACTGGCCCTGCAGCAGGAGTATCAGGATCAGCTGGCGCTGGCACAGGATCTGGCGCATTTCAAACATATCCGCGGCCACGGCCTGTTCAGCGACGACATGGCCATTTATCAGACCTGCACCGACGCTGAAGGCCGCGAGCACGACGTTTACAACTTCACCTACCTCGACCGCGTGATGGACAGCTATCTTGAAAAGGGCCTGCGTCCCTTCCTGGAGCTGGGCTTCATGCCCGACAAAATGGCCAGCGGCACGCAGACGGTATTCTACTGGAAGGGCAACGTCACCCCTCCGGCTGATGAAGCCAAATGGGTGAACATGGTCAAGGCAACGCTTGCCCATCTGGCCCGCCGCTACGGCGAGGACGAGGTGAGCCAGTGGCCCTGCGAGGTATGGAACGAGCCCAACCTGCAGGTGTTCTGGGAAAATGCCGACAAGCAGAAGTACCTGCGTCTGTACGCCATCACCTCCGTTGCTGTGAAAGAAGTGCTGCCCCGCATGCGCGTGGGCGGCCCGGCCATCTGCGGCGGCGAGGGCTCGCAGCAGTGGGTGGCGGACTTTCTCACCTTCTGCCGCGACAATCAGCTGCCGCTGGACTTCGTCACCCGCCACGCCTACATGGGCCAGTCCACCACGAAGGTGGGCCGGTACACCTATCATGAGATGTGCCCCGTGCAGGTGACCTACGACGAAATGAAGCTCACCCGCGAGATCATCGACAGCTTCCCCGAGTATAAGGGGATGGAAATGCACATCACCGAGTTCAACACCTCCTACAATCCCCTGTGCCCCATCCACGACACCAACTTAAACGCCGCCTACATCGCGGGGCTGCTCGCCTGTCTAGGCGACGTGGCCGCCAGCTATTCCTACTGGACCTTCGGCGACGTGTTTGAGGAGCAGGGCGTGCCGGCCCGTCCCTTCCACGGCGGCTTTGGTATGATCGCCAATCAGCTGATCATCAAGCCCACCATGTGGACGTTTGCGTTCTTCAACAACCTGAAGGGTGAATGCGTGCACCGTGACGAAAGCAGCGTTATCCTCCGCCGTGAGGACGGCAGCTACGAAGGCGTTTTGTGGAACCTGTGCCGCACCGATACCGACGTGCTGACGGTGGATATCAGCCTGCCGATCGAAGGTAAATATGCGCTTTGTACCCGCACAGTCGATGAAGCGTGCTGCAACCCGCTCAAGTGCTGGCACGACATGGGCCAGCCCCAAAGCCTGACCCGCGACCAGCTTGCGTTCCTGCGTCAGGCCGGGCAGCCGCTGTGCCAGTCGCAGAGCGTGAACAGCCCGTTCAGCCTGACCCTTGGCCGCAACGCCGTGGTGCATTTCACCCTCTCCCCCGTGCAGATGGAGACCGAATACGGCTACGACTACGACTGGTACCGCATTCACAGCTGATGTTCAAATCCTGCACTTTTGGATGCAATCCGTTGAAACAATCCAAATACAAAGCTATACTGGATAGCGGCGAGGCATCTGCCCCGCCGCTATTTCACTCCTTTGGAGGACTTTTCATGAACGTAACACAGAAGATCCTTTCCGCCCATCTGGTATCCGGCGAGCTGATCCCCGGCAGCGAGATCGCCATCCGCATCGATCAGACCCTCACGCAGGACTCCACCGGCACCATGGCCTACCTGCAGTTTGAGGCCATGGGCGTTGACCGCGTCAAAACGGAAAAGAGCATCGCCTATATCGACCACAACACCCTGCAGACCGGTTTTGAAAACGCCGACGACCACAAGTACATCGCCACCGTGACCGGCAAGCACGGTATTTATCTCAGCAAGCCCGGCAACGGCATCTGCCATCAGGTACAGCTGGAGCGCATCGGCAAGCCCGGAAAAACGTTGCTTGGTTCCGACAGCCACACCCCCACCGGCGGCGCGCTGGGCATGATCGCCATCGGCGCCGGCGGACTGGACGTGGCCGTGGCCATGGGCGGCGGCGCGTACTATCTCAGTTGTCCCAGCGTGGTCAACGTTCGTCTCACCGGCCAGCTTCAGCGCGGCGTGGCTGCCAAGGACGTCATCCTTGAGCTGCTGCGCAGGCTCAGCGTCAAGGGCGGCGTGGGCAAGGTGATGGAATACACCGGCCCCGGCATGAGCACCCTGTCCATCCCCGAGCGCGCGACCATCACCAACATGGGCGCAGAGCTGGGCGCGACCACCAGCGTGTTCCCCTCCGACGACGTGACCGCCGCTTTCCTCAAGGCCCAGGGCCGCGCGGAGGACTTCATTCCCCTGACTGCCGATGAAGACGCCATTTACGAAGAAACCGTCGAAATCGACCTTTCCGCCCTTGTACCCATGGTGGCCCTGCCCCACATGCCCGACAACGTCAGGACCGTTGAAGAGGCCGGACAGATCAAGGTCGATCAGGTATGCATCGGCAGCTGCACCAACTCCAGCTATCTGGACATGATGCGCGTAGCCGCCATCCTCAAGGGCAGGACCGTGCATCCCGACGTGTCGCTGGTGATCGCACCCGGCAGCCGTCAGGTGCTGAGCATGCTCAGCAAGAACGGCGCCCTGCACGACATGATCGAAGCAGGCGCGCGCATCTGCGAAACGGCGTGCGGCTTCTGCATCGGCATGGGCCAGAGCCCGTCCACCAACGCCGTGAGCGTGCGCACCAACAACCGCAATTTCTTTGGCCGCAGCGGCACCAAATCTGCCGGCATCTATCTGGTCAGCTGTGAAACCGCCGCAGCCACCGCCCTCACCGGCGTGCTCACCGATCCCCGCACCGTTGACGCCAATCTGAACGTCGCCATGCCGGAAAGCTTCCTCTACAATGACAACCTGATCATCCCGCCTGTGGCGGAGGATAAGGCCGCCGACGCCGAAGTGGTGCGCGGCCCCAACATCAAGCCCTTCCCCAAGGCGGACGCGCTGGCCGACAGCCTGCAGGGCAGCGTGCTTCTGAAGATGGAGGACAACATCACCACCGACCACATCATGCCCTCCGACAGCTCGCTGCTGCCCTTCCGCAGCAACATTCCCAAGCTCAGCGAGCACTGTCTGGCCCCTGTCGATCCCACCTTCCCCGCCCGTGCCAAGGAGGCAGGCGGCGGCTTCCTGCTGGCCGGTCAGAACTACGGCCAGGGTTCCAGCCGCGAGCATGCCGCGCTGGTGCCGCTGTATCTGAAGATCCGCGGCGTGCTGGCCAAGAGCTTTGCCCGCATCCACCGCGCCAACCTCATCAACAACGGCATCCTGCCGCTGGAGTTTGTCAGCGAAACCGACTACGACCGCTTTGACCAGACCGACGCCATCGCCCTGCCGGGCGTCCGCCAGCTGGTGGAAAGCGGCGAGACCCTCATTCCCGTTGAGAACCTCACCAAGGGCTTCACCGTTCTGATGAAGCTGGATCTCACCGAACGTCAGCGCGGCATGATCCTCGCCGGCGGCCTCATCAACATGATCGCCCAGCAGAACAGGTGAGAAGGGACGGGAGGGAAGCGCTGCCTCCCTCCACCCTTCGCTCAAGGGCTTTGCCCTTGGGAATCCCACCTTTGGGAGAAAATATATTTATCAAAAAGGAACAGTCTGCCTGTCGGACTGTTCCTTTTGGTTTATGCTCTGCCCACGTATTTTTTCATGTGGGTGAGGGCGTTTTTTTCAAGGCGGCTCACTTGCGCCTGAGAAATGCCGATTTCACCGGCCACTTCCATCTGGGTACGGCCCTGGAAGAAGCGCATCGTGAGGATATGCTTTTCGCGCTCTGACAGGCGGCTCATGGCTTCGCGCACGCCGATCACGTCCAGCCAGCTGTTATCCGGCCGCTTTTCACCGGTGATCTGGTCCATCAGGTACAGCGCGTCGCCGCCGTCGTTATACACGGGTTCAAACAGGCTCACCGGGTCCTGAATGGCTTCCAGCGCGAACACTACGTCCTCGCGCGGCAAACCCAGCTCTTTGGCCAGTTCGGTCACGTCAGGCTCGCGCCCCAGCTTTTCCGCCAGCCGGTCGCGGGCCTTCAGCGCTTTGTAGGCTGTGTCGCGCATGGAACGGCTGACGCGGATGGCGTTGTTGTCACGCAGATACCGGCGGATCTCGCCGATGATCATGGGCACGGCATAGGTGGAAAAACGTACGTTCTGCGTTACGTCAAAGTTATCCAGCGCCTTGATCAGGCCGATGCAGCCCACCTGAAACAGGTCGTCCACATTTTCGCCGCGGTTGCCAAAGCGCTGGATGACGCTGAGCACCAGCCTGAGATTGCCGCGGATAAATTCCTCGCGGGCATTGAGATCGCCGCCATGCACCAGCGGAAAAAGCTCGCGCATGCGCTCATTGGTGATCACCGGAAGCGTCGAGGTATCCACCCCGCAGATTTCGACTTTGTTCATCGCCATTTTGCACCCCTCCGTACATAGGCTTGTACCTGAAGTATGGAAGGAGGCGGGCGCTTTTATGCCGCGCCGACAGCATGCGGCAAAGGCTTTCAAACCCTGACAGGATCTGCCGTGCAGGAATCCGCAGCCCTTGTGTCGAACCTGAGTAACACCATTTTGACCAGAAACGGGGCGCAGCACATGGAACAGGGCATCCATCAGCTGAAAGAGCTGATCGAAAAATCGCAGTATACGGTTTTTTTCGGCGGAGCGGGTGTGAGCACGGCCTCGGGTATTCCTGATTTCCGCAGTGCGCATGGCATTTATGCCGGTTCGCAGGGCCGCAGCTACGAGGAAATGCTGTCGCACGGCTATTTTATGCGCCACACCGACAGCTTCTGGGCGTTTTACAAAAATGTGATGCTCTACCCCGATGCAAAGCCCAACGCCGCGCATCATGCGCTTGCGCGGCTGGAGCAGCAGGGCAAGCTGAAGGCCGTCATCACCCAGAACATCGACGGGCTGCACCAGCTGGCCGGCAGCCAAAATGTTTTGGAACTGCATGGAACCGTGCACCGCAACCTGTGCATGCGCTGCCCGCAGCACTTTGATCTGGCGGATGTGCTGGCACAGGAGGGCACACCGCGCTGTCCGGAATGCGGTTCTATCATCAAACCGGACGTGGTGCTTTACGGCGAGCAGCTGGACACGCAGGTTTTGGATGCAGCGCTTGACCACATCCGCCGCTGCGATCTGCTCATCGTGGGCGGTACGTCGCTGATTGTGCATCCGGCGGCAGGGCTCATCACCTACCGGCGCGAGGGCGTGCCTGTGGTGCTTATCAACCGCGACGCCACCCCCTACGACGACAATGCCGACCTGATCATCCGCGGCAACATCGCACAGGTGCTGGACGAAGTGATACAAAAAAATGACCCCTGACGGGGTCATTTTTTATTCCTCATACAGTTCCAGCCAGCTTTCGCGTACAGCGTCCCACGAATACAGCTGCGGGAACAGCGCACGTTTTTCCGCGCCAAGCGGCTGAATGCTGCCGTTTATGGCGCGCGTGAGCAGCCCGGGCAGTTCGCTGAAATCTGCAAACTCCTGCAGTTCGATGCCCATTTCGCCCAGCTGCGGATACTGCAGCCACTTGCCCTTGAGCACGCAGGCCCCGGCGTAGAGGTATTCCTGCATGCTGGCGGAGAATGCATCCGTCGTGATGGACTGCACAAACACGTCTGCACTCAGACGCAGCATCGCGCTTTCCTCCGGGCCCATGAACCGGGTCAGCACCACGGTCTGACAAGGCAGCCGTCCGGCCATTTCACGGGTCTGCCGCACATAGTCGGCATCGTTTTCGCCATAGGTCTGCTGCAGCACCAGCGTCATGCGGCTGAGCACATCCTGCGGCAGCTGCGCAAGCGCCGCGACCGCCTCGCGCTGCTGCTGTGCGGACGACGCGCTGTAGCCAATGCTCACCACAAAACGGTCAGACGCAATGCCAAAGTGCGCGCGGCACTTTTCGCGGCCATGCTCTTCCAGCGCCCGGTCGATGTCGGCATAGCCCATCTGTCCAAAGTAGAGCAGATGCGTCTTCTGTGCGATCTCCTCGCCGAAGGTATCGCGGATCATGTCCACATTCAGTTGGTTGTGCACGCTCACAGCACAGCTGCGCTTCAGATAGGGCTTCATGCGGCGAAGCGCCAATGGGCTGGAACGCATGAGGTCGCTGCCCCAGAAGCTCACCACCCAGTGAGCGCCGAATTTGCGCGCCACCAGGTCGCCCAGCGCCAGATCGCGCTGCGACAGGTAACAGTTGTTCACCACGTCAAACGGGCCCATTTGAATGAGCTTGCGTGCGTTGAGCATGATGCGCGCCCACATGCGCACGCGGGGAATGCGGCCAATCACAGGCAATGTGTGCCGGTCATGGTAGACGGTCACATTATTTTCACGGTAGAAGTCGGCATATTTGCCGCCGTCGCCCCAGATGGGAAACAGCACCACTTCATAGCCCTGCGGCAAAATGAGATATTTCAACAGCCGCATCGTCCAGAAGCCATCGGCGTCTGCGATCATCAGCATTCGTTTTTTCATGACTGCTTCCCCCTTCTGAAGCGTTTGAGCAATACGGCAAAAATCTGTCCGGCTGCCTTCCACAGCGTGCGGATCTCCCCGCGGAACAGCAGACAGGTCAGCGCCAGCACGCCCACAAGCAGCGCGTACTTGGCCGCGCCTGTCAGCCACAGGTTGCCAAACGAGGCTACGGCCATCAGGCCGATGGTGTAGGCAAGGTACCTCCAGCTTTCCAGCACCTTGTAATACTTCTCGCCCACTCCCGAGCGCAAAAGCAGCGTAAGCACCGCGCTTGCCGCCGAGGCCAGCGCTGCGCCGGGCATGCCCATCATGGGGATGAATACAAAGCACAGCGCAATGTTGGCAGCCGCCGAAAACAGGAAGATGATCGTGGTCCAGTATGTCTTTTCGGAGATCAGGATGCCCATGCCCGTGGTTTCACCCAGGCAGTAGCAGATGGGCGACATGAACAAAAACGGAAAGAACACCACCGACGAGCGGTATGCCTTGCCCAGCAGCATGAACACCGGCGTCTGCAGAATGGTGATGCCCAGGCCAAACAGCGTCAGCATGCAGGCCATCAGCCTGTGCACGGTATAGAAGCGACGGCTGTCATCGCCCTGATAGTTTTCAAGCACATAGGGCGCCCAGTAGGTGTTAAAGCCGGTCTGGATGATGTTGATGGTGGAGGCCAGTCCCAGCGCGCTGGTATAAATGCCGGTCGCGCTGTAGCCCATAAGGTGTTTCAGAATGACCGGGCTGATGCTGGAATTGAGCCAGCTCAGCAGGCTCAGCGGCACCAGCGGCAGCGCCAGCATGCCGATGGCAGCCGCGGACTTTCGGTCGGTCTGTTTGAGGAAGGCCGCATCAAACCGTTTACGCTGCACAAATACAAACACCAGCGTAAACACACCCATCAGCGCCGTCAGGCTGAGCATCGCCGCCTTGCCGACAGGATGGCTGAAGCCCACCGCCAGATAGGCGATTTTGGTAAGCAATACATGCAGCACGCCCTGAATGGTATACCACAGCGCATTTTGCTCCATGCGGTAACTCAACGCCAGAAAACGGTATACCACAAGGCTGAAGCTGTACACCGCAAGGCATACATACACGCTCATGTCCGGCTGGCCGACGATCTCAGCGCTCACACTCTGCCAGAAAAGTCCCAGCACCAGCGTCACCAGCAGACAGAAAGCAAGCGGCACCAAAGTGCAGAACGTAAACAGCGTCTTGCGGGTCATCTTTCCCGGCGTTTCACGGAAAAAGCGCACGAAAGCCTGATCCATGCCCAGGTAGCAGATCGACGAAAACAGCGTGGCATAGTTGGTGAACTGGTTCAGCCGTCCCATTTCCTCGGTGGGAAACAGTCGTGTGGCGATGGGCGATGCAATAAAGCCCAGCACAAAAGAGATCCATGTCACCATGGAAAAGCCTACCATGTTTTTGAGAAATTTCAGTTTGCTCTGTTCCATGCGGCGTCTCTCCTGTTAAATGGTCTCAGTTGCTCCCTTGCGCGGCACGGCCACCACAAAGGCGGTCTGTTCGCCCTGCGCCAGTTCGATCGTGCCGCCGAACTCAGCCAGCGTACTGCGCACGATGCTCAGGCCCATGCCCCGGCCCTCACCCTTGGTGGATATGCCGGGTTCAAAAATGCGCTCGCGCAGCTCCTCCGGCACGGGTTCACCGTTGTTTTCGATGGTGAATGTAAAACCGCGCACGCTTTCGCGTACCGTCAGGACGATACGCGCATCCCTGCTGCCCTCGACCACGTCGATGGCGTTGTCGATGAGATTGCCGATGATGCAGCAAATCTCCCACGGCGGCACAGGCAGGCCATCCAGCGTGCTCTGAATGTCGATGTCAAAGGCAATGCTCTTTTCTTCGCAGGCAGCGCTTTTCACCTGCAAAAGCGCATTGAACGCCGTCACCTTCGTGCGGATGACACGGCTGACGGTTTTAAACTCCGCCCAGATGCGCTCCAGATAGTCCGCCGCCTCCTGCCCCTCGCCCATCTCAAGCAGGCTGTACACCACCTGAATGTGGTTGAGAAAGTCGTGCCGCTGCGCGCGCAGCTTCAGGTTGAGGGCGTCCATCTGGCCGTTGGTGGTCTCAAGTTCGGTAATGGTGCGTTCGCGGCGGCGCGCACGCAGCGCCTCCTGAATGTCGATCACCGCGCCCCAGCCGGCCATCAGCGCTGCTGCTACCACAATGCCCGAAAGCAGCCGCTGATCATGGTTATCAACCAGCAGCACATACAGCACGATCACCGCCAGCGCAGCGATCTGAATGGCGTTGACGACAATGGCATAGGCCGAAGCCTTTTTCACATCCGGGTAGAGCTTATTTCTCATGCTTTGCAGCTCCGTAGCGGCGCTCGTGACGCGCCTTGAGTTTGGCCTCGTGGCCCTGTTCAGTGGGACGATAGTACACCCGGCGCTCGTAACCGGCCGGCATATAGGTCTGCCGCACAAAGTGCCCGGGATAATCATGCGGGAAAAGGTAGCCTGGCGTCTGACTGTGGGCGGTGGAATAGCTCTGATCGCGCAGATGCTGCGGCACGGCAGTGAACTGTCCTGCCTGCGCATCGCGCTCGGCGGCGGCCAGCGCCTCAACCACGCTGTTGCTCTTTTCCGCCATCGCCACGGCGATAATGGCCTGTGCAATGGGAATACGCGCCTCAGGCATGCCTACAAATTCCAGTGCGTTGGCGGCGGCATGCGCCTGCAGCATGGCCGTGGGGTCAGCCAGACCCACGTCCTCGCTGGCATGCACGATGATTCGCCTGACGATCAGCTTGGGGTCGACCCCGGCATAGATCAGACGGCTGAACCACAGAAGCGCCGCATCCGGATCGGATCCGCGCAGGCTTTTGCAAAAGGCGGACAGCATGTCGTAATACAGGCTTTCGTCCAGCTTGAGCATGGGCTTCTGCACGCTTTCCTGCGCAACGGCCAGCGTGATCAGCTTGCCCTCGTCTGTTTCGGCGGTGGTCAGCACGGCCAGCTCCAGCGCGCCCAAAGCAGCGCGCACGTCGCCGCCGGCCACCTGCGCAATGTAGCGCAGCGCGCCGTCCTCCACGCGAATGTTTTCATTGCCAAAACCACGCTGCGGGTCACGCAGTGCGTTTTCCATCGCGCCTACCACGTCCTGCGTGGTGAGAGGCTGAAATTCAAACACACGGCAGCGGCTGACGATGGCGGGCGTCATGCTGACCATGGGGTTTTCCGTTGTGGAACCGATGAAGCGGATGAGGCCGCTTTCAATAGCCGGTAGAATGCTGTCGGACTGGGACTTGGACCAGCGGTGGCATTCGTCCAGCAAAAGGTACGTTGCACGGCCGTAGCGGCGGCGTTCCTCAGCGTCCTTGATGACCTTGCGCACATCCGCCACGCCACTGGTAACGGCGTTGAGCTTTTCAAAGGCGCTGCCGGTCATGTTGGCGATGATTGATGCCAGCGTCGTCTTTCCGCAGCCGGGCGGGCCCCAGAAAATGCTGGACTGCAGCCGGTCGGCCTGAATGGCGCGGCGCAAAAGCCGCCCTTCGCCCAGAATATGCTTCTGGCCGATGAATTCATCCAGCGTGCGCGGGCGCATGCGCTCCGCCAGCGGCGCCTGCGTGCCGGTATCCGAAAGCCCGTCAAACAGCGTCGCCTGTTCAAAACCGTTCATCCCAAAAGCCCCGTTCGTCAGTTTTTCATGTACTGCTCAAGCAGCACCTTGATCAGGTCGGTGCCTTCCATCAGCACCGGCTCGCACAGCATGGCATCCTCGCAGAACTTGCGCACAGGAGGCTCCTTGCCGTCGTCAATGGCCCTGCGCACCACACGGCTGTCGAAGATCGCATAGGGCATGGGCTGCGCCGCATGCTTCTGCGTGGTGAGGAAGGCTGCAAAGTCGCTGACCAGCAGCAGGCGGAAATCCTCTCCCTTGCCCATCAGACGGTTGAGAAGCGGCATCACCACACGGTATTCCACATTCTGCACCGCTTCCATCTTGCGCCCCAGGTCGCCATCGGCAGCCAGGGTCTCCGGAGCGCCGACGTGTACCAGCGCAAAGTCGTCGCCGTCCTGCAGCGCCTTGAGCGCACACTCCACCTTGCCCTCATAGTTGGTGTCGATGGTGCCGGTCGCACCCTCGACCTCAGGCGTTTTCAGGCCCATCAGTCCGGCGATGATGCGCAGCCTTGCATCGGCGGCAATCACGCTGCCCTGCAGACCGAAGTTGTCGGCAAAGGCGGGAAGCTTGCTTGCGACAGAGGCGCCGTTAAAATATACTTTGGGATCATAGCCCAGAATACTCAGAAGCGCCACATCCGCACGCGCCTCCAGCCCGCGGGGGATGGTAAGCACACGGCCGCAGAAGCAGCCCGCGCAGCGGTCGAAGGAGTTGAGCGCCAGTACTTCCATGGGAGTCTTGCCGGCCAGCTGCACAAGCCGCGTATCCGCCATGCCGGAGCCGACCACGATGACATATTTCATAGTTGCTGTTTCCTTTCTCACTGCGCCCGGATGATATCGTCGCGCAGGCGGTAGATGGTGGCGCCGTACTTTTTGCGGCAGAAGGCGTCGACAAACCAGTCGATCTCCTTCACGGCGTCAAACTGCACATAGCCGTAGCGCTCGCCGTTTCGCTTTTCACCCTTCATGTTGCTGTCGCACCAGGTAACGCTGTCGGTTTCAGGGTCATAATCCTCGGTGAAGATCATGCTGTGCGCGCCGATGCCGTAGTAGTAATTGGCAGCCATCTGGAAATAGTCGCCGCGCTTCACCTGCTTGAGGAACTCGCGGGCGTCCTGCCAGTTTTCTTCCTTTGACTTATCAGGATCATAACGGAACTGCGCCGCCGCGTAGAAGGGATTTCCCTTTTCCGCAGGCACGTCCTTCCACTCCATGCCGTACACATAGTCCACGCACTGATCCTTGGGCAGATTATCGGGAATGACCAGTTCTACGTCGGGGTATTCCGCCATGCGGAAAGCGGGCGCATTTTCCCTGAACAGATAGACGGTAAAGTTTTTACAAACGTAAATATCGCCGCTGTACTGCGCGCGCTGCGCACGCCCGTTAGCCGCAATATACTTTTCCTCTGCCAGCGCGATAATGCCGTCGATGAACGCCTCTCGCGCTTCACTGCCGGCTTCGCCGGTTCCATCTTCCTCCGGCAGTTCTTCTGTATCCTCCGAAAAGATCTCCATATGCGTCTCTTCGCCGTCGGGATCAACGAGGGTAATGACCACCTCGCCCATGGCGGCGGTGGCAAAGCAAATCAGCATCAGCATGCAAACAATCGCATAAAAACGCTTCAGCATGACAAACCTCCTTATAATACTCCACCTTTCATTATAGGCGGATTCGGAAGGATAGTCAAGGTACGCAAAAGCCGGGGCACATGTATGTGCCCCGGCGTCGTTTGCAGTTAGTACCCCTCCGCAGTCGAAGCGGGGTGCAGGGGTTCAACCCCTGCTTAGTCGATGACGCGGTCGTCGTTGAGCTTCTTGACCATGGCCACGGCTTCCTCGAAGGAAACGGTGCCAAGGTTCTCGCCCTTGCGGTTGCGGATGGTGACGGTCTTGTTCTCGGCCTCGCGGTCGCCCAGTACGAACATGTAGGGAATCTTCATCATCTGGGCTTCGCGTACCTTGAAACCGATCTTTTCGTTGCGCAGGTCGACCTCAGCGCGCAGGCCGGCGTTTTCCAGCATGCCGGCGATCTCGTGGGCGGCATCGTCGCTGCGGGAGGTGATGGTCATCACCTTCACCTGCACGGGAGCCAGCCAGGTGGGGAACGCACCGCCGAAGTGCTCGATCAGGATGCCGATGAAGCGCTCGATGGAGCCGAACACCACGCGGTGGATCATGACGGGGCGATGCTTCTCGCCGTCAGCACCGGTGTAGGTGAGGTCGAAGCGCTCGGGCAGGTTCATATCCAGCTGGATGGTACCGCACTGCCAGGTACGGCCGAGGCAGTCGGTGAGGTGGAAGTCGATCTTCGGGCCGTAGAA
>JAFULL010000110.1 GCA_017473345.1 Clostridia bacterium
CCAGCAGCACGCCCTTGGGGATGCGCGCGCCCATTTCGGTGTAAGCTTTGGGGTTCTTCAGGAAATCAACCATTTCCTGAAGCTCTTCCTTCTCTTCCTTGCAGCCGGCCACGTCGGCAAAGGTCACCTTGTTCTTGCCGGGGTCGCTCACACGCGCGCGGCTCTTGCCAAAGTTCATCACCTTGTCGTTGCCGCCGGACTGACGGGCCATCACAAAGTACCACAGGCCAAAGGTCAGCACGATCATCAGCAGGAAGGGCAAAAACTCCACATACCACGGAGTGACCACGGGGGCGCGGTACTCCACGGTGAAGGGCAGGTCGCTCACGCTTACCTCGTCCAGCGCCTTGCCCTGCCGGTTGGCAGTCATCTGGCGCACGGTATCGATAAAGTCGGCGCCGATGGTGGTTTCAAAATCGTATCCGCGCTCGGGGAAATCAGCATCGGCGGTTTCGCCGTCGCGGTACAGGCCCACCAGCGTGCTGCCTCGCATGGCCACGGCCTTGACGTTGTCCTCGCGAATGGCCGTCAGCAGTTCGGGATATTCAATACGGGGGTCCTTCGTCTGGCCCATCAGACCGCCGTTGAGCACAAGCGCGATCACGATGAATGCCGCCACGAGCACCACATAGCCCATGATTCCTCGTTGGTTCTTTTTCAAGATAAAAGTCCTCCTTGATGTTCACGCCGCGCATGAGGGATGCTGCAAATGCGCATCGCGCACGACTTTACCATTATAACATAGGTTTTCCCATTGTACAAAGTTTTTTCATTAACATTCCGTAAATGATGCGGTTTTTGCCGCGGTATTTTCTCTTTGGCAGCTGCAAAGCATAGGTTAGGGGTACCCCATGCCATGAAAACCTGTTATAATAGGGCTATATCCCATTCGCGGAGGCGATATATGAATATTCTTTCGTGGCTGCCGTTTCAGAAGCGTACAGATGATGAGCCGCAGCCGGAGCCGGGCGCTGCGGGGCGCATTACGGGCGTAAGCCTGTCTGCGCTGGCGGATCTTACGCGTCCCTTTGCACAGGATCCCTTTTACCGTCTGCGTCCGCCGTTTTCGGCGCAGGCGGCAAAGCTGTCGCTGGAACTGGCCGACATGACCTACTCGCTCGAAATTGACCCGTGGCTGCAGGCCGGGTGGAACGACGTGTCTGTGCTGATCGACGACGAGCTGCACGCGGGCGTTTCGCGCGTGGTAAGCACTGGCGGCGAAACGCTGCGATCCATGATCGACAGTTTCCGGCTGATGCGCGCCCGTGCGGCCCTCAAGGAGCGCAATCCCATTTCGCAATTGATGGGCGCGCTGCGCCAGCGGGAAAAGAGCGACACCGTCAAGGCCCTGTGCATGATGCATTCTTTGCCCGAAGGCGGCTATGTGCTGGCCATCGGCTTCATGGGCACGGGACGGCGCTTTTACGACTGGTTTTCCAATTTCCGTTTCACGACCGAAGAAGGCTTCCACCGCGGCTTCTATCAGCTGTGTCAGAGCTTTGAGGACAACGCCGACGCCATTGAATTTCCCGGCACTGCAAAGGAACTGGGACTGGAAAGGCTCACGCTTGGCGACGTGCTGATGGAAATGCGCAGCCTGTCCAGCCGGTTCAGGCTGTGGATGGCCGGGCACAGTCAGGGCGGCGCGGTGATGCAGGTATTCACCCACCGGCTGATGAACGACTGGGGCGTACTGGCGCAGAACATGGTGGGCTATGGGTTTGCCTCCCCCACCGTCGCCACCGGAAAACTGGTGTACGACCCGGCGGCCTATCCGCTGTATCACATTCTCAATCAGGACGACGTGGTGCCTTACCTTGGCGCGGTGGTGCATCTGGGCATGTGTCTGGAATATCCCTCGGACGAAGCCATACGTCAGACCGTTTACGAGCCCGTTGCCGACGAAGCTGACCGCGAGGCCATCCGTCTGCTTGCGCCTCTTCGCGCAGGCATGACGGGCACCGCCTCTGCCGCCATGCACATGACTGCCTTTTTGCAGTGCGTGATGGAGGAAAAAGGCGAAGCGGGCCTGAACGAGCTGATGTCCAGCCCGTGGATGACCCCTTTTCTGGACCGTATGATCACGCAGGCCGGCGACCGGGCGATGGACCTGTTCGACCGGCTGCTGAAAGTGATGCAGGAGGGCTATGCCGCTTTGACCGGCCAGCTGATGAACCAGCAGCAGCTGTTCAGCCTACGGCAGACCTACCGGCCCATCGTGCAGCAGGTAAGCGCGCGGCGCATTCTCAACGCTCTCACCTTTTATGCCGTGCCCCCGCATCAGATCGTCAGCCGCACAAGCGACGAGGACGGTGCCTATGCCTTCATCGCCAAGGCAGGGCTGCGCGCTCTGAAGCCCTTCATCTGGATCAAAAGCGCAGCCGCTCCGGCTGTGCGGCGCTATGCCCCGTGGACGGATTCGGCCGTCTGGCCCGAGCATGCACAGACCGTGCAGCGCGTGCGGCGCGGCATGCGCGTATCTCATCCCGCACAAAGCAAAATGCGCGTGACGCTCAGCGCCCAGCGCAGCAGGTAATACGAAAGGAGAACCCAGCATGGAAAGCCGCATTGTCAAAAACGGAGAACTGTACCTGTTGGAAGTGGAAGGCGGCAAGCAGGTGCCGCTGTACGGCTACATGACCTATCAGCCTCGCAAGGCACGCTATGAAGACTTCAAGGAGGCGGGCGTGGAGCTGTTCTTCTGCGCCGTGTACGCAGGCGACCGCGGCATCAACCCCAACAGCGGCACCCGTCCGTTCCGCCCGGGCTTCTGGAAGGGCTACAACGAATATGATTTTTCCTATGCCGATGAGGACTTCCGCCGTGTGGTGGGCAGCAGCAAGCCGGGCGAGATCTACATCATCCCCCGTCTGATGATCGAAACGCCCTCCTGGTGGGACCGCGACAACCCCGACGAGGTCAGCTGCGACGCGCAGGGCACGCCGCTGCATCAGTCCTTTGCCTCTGAAAAATGGATGGCCGATACCGAAGTGATGCTGCAGGCCTTCCAGAAGTGGATCGTCGACAGCGGCTGGGACCGCTACATCGCCGGCTGGCACGTTGCCTGCGGCAGCACCGAGGAATTCCTGCGCCCGTGCCATCACCCCATGCAGTTTTCAGACTATTCGAAGGCTGCGCAGAAAAAATTCCGCCAGTGGACCAGGCAGCGCTACGGCACGCTGGAGCGTCTGAATCAGAAGTGGCATACCGATTATACCGACTGGGCGCAGGTGGAGCAGGCCAGCCCTGCCCAGCGCATGTTCGCTGTAAACGGCGAGCTGCGCGACCCCGAGTACGAACAGCAGACCATCGACACCTACGCCTTCACCAACGACACCATGGCGCTGTCCGTCGTGCGCCTGTGCGAAACCGCCAAGCGCGTCACCGGCGGCAGGCAGGTCATCGGCGCGTTCTTCGGCTACACCACCACCGGCACAGAGATCGGCCACCACGCCACGCGCATCGTGCTGGAAAGCGACGCGGTGGACTTCCTGGCCAGCCCCTTCCGCTACACCGACAACCGCGCGCTGGGCATTGACTGGGCGTTCCCCGGCTGTGTGTCCTCCAGCATGCTCAACGGCAAGCCCTGGTTCGTGGAGGCCGATGTGCGCACCTGCTACAGCGAGCCCCTCAGCCGCTGCATGCCCTTTGCCGACCCGCCTGTGGGCCGCGCCTATGACGGCCCCGTGTGGTACGGCCCCGACAACATCAAGGATTCCCTTGCGCAGATGACCAAGGCCTTCGCCCGTATTCTCACCCACAATACCGCCATCTGGTGGTTTGACATGTGGGGCGGCTGGTACAATCAGCAGGCGTTCATGACCTTCCACAAGCAGGTGCAGAAGCTCTACCGCGAGCACAGCCAGAATGGCGGATCACCCACCAGCGCGCCGGTAGCCGTGTTTGTTGACGACGATATGTTCAACGAAATTGCGGCGGATGGCATGTACGCCCACCATCTGTGCGACACGCTCAACCGTGAGCTGGGCCAGATGGGCACGCCGTACGACCTGTTCATCATGGACGATTTTTCCCTCATCGACCCGTCGAAGTACCAGCTGGCGCTGTTTGCTTCTGCCCGTCACTGGAAGGACGAGCAGCTCAAAGCGCTTGAAAACTGGAAGAAGGGCGGCCGCATCCTGGCCTTCACCGGCCCGGTGGATGCTGCCGAAGCCAGCGGCGTAACGCTGCAGGTGCTGACCGGGCTGGAGATGGTGGACAATACGTCCGTTCCCGCCGTGCGACTGCAAACCGAACCCCGCGACGTGGTGATGAACACCGCTGACGACGGCGGCGCGACGGAGATCCTGCGCAGGTACCCGGGTTACAGCGTGTACTGCACCACGGCCATCGCCCTTTCCAGCGACAAGCTGCGCAGGCTTGTATGCGCTGCCGGCGGACAGGTGTACAACTTTACCGGCGACTGCGTATACGCCAGCGAAAAATACATTGCCATCCATGCTGCCGAAGCCGGTGTGCGCCGCCTGTGCTTCCCGCGCAATGTAAAGCTGTACGACGTTTTCACCGGCGATCATCTGCCGGGCTGCGAGTGCCATGCGGATATCAAAATGGACTTTGGCGAAACCAGACTGCTCGAAATTGTAAACGATTAACAGAACAGGGCCGGGAGTCATCTCCCGGCTCTTAAACTGTCGATAAACCCACGGGGAGGCGTCGGAGGGCCGCAGCCCTCCGACTGTCAATCCGACCTCAGCGACATGTGCGGTGAGGTCGGAAGCCTTGCGCAGCAAGGTTTCCTTGCAGGTTTTCACGACCGCACCGAAGGTGCAGTGAAAACCTGTTTTGGCGGAAAAGATCGCTGCAAGCGAGCTTTTTCGACACGCTGTGGGCCGGGAGGATCTCCCGGCCCTGTTTTTTATCTTGCCGCTTCCACCAGCGCCTCAAACAACGCTCTTGCGTGGGGGTCGTTTTGGTAAAGTCTTTCAGGATGCCACTGCACGCCCAGGAACATGGCGCCTTCGGCCGATTCAATGGCTTCGATCACGCCATCGGCAGCCTGTGCGCTGATGATCATGCCATCGGGCACGCTGCGCACCGCCTGATGATGGTAGGAATTGACGGAATAGCTGCCCGCACCGGCGATCTTTTCCAGCAGACTGCCGGGTGCGATGCTCACCTCATGCGCCTGCTCAACGCTCCAGTCGCTGTGGGTGGGATAATGCACCTTGTCCTGTGTGCCGCACTCGATGGGCAGATCCTGCCACAGCGTGCCGCCCATGGCCGCCGCCATCGACTGGATGCCGCGGCAGATGCCCAGCACCGGCTTGCCCAGCTTTTTGCAGATGCGGATGGCGTCGATCTCCACCCGGTCGCGCTCGGGGCACAGACTGCCGCAATAGCGGTTTTCCTCGCCGTAAGCAGCAGGATCCAGATCCTCGCCGCCGGTCACAAGCAGACCATCCAGGCGGCCAAGGGTGCTTTCCAGCACTTCACGCGGCGTATCCACGCTCAGGATCAGCGGCACGCCGCCCGCATCCAGCACAGCCTGCATGTAATTGCGGAACAGATAGAACCGATCGCGGCCGACTGCATCGGTCTCATAGCTGCAGGTAACGCCGATGAGCGGCGCTTTTTTCTTTGCAAACAGGAAGAACGGCCTGTCCTTGCAGTCCTGCGCAATGACGCTGATGTCGGCATATGCATCGGTGCCGTCCAGCCGAACCTTATCGCGGCGATGTTCGCTTTCAAAGCGGTCGCTGCCAAGGCGGTACATGGGGTCCCACACCTTCACGGTGGTGCCTTCCGCAGCTGCCAGCACGATATAGTGCCCGCTGTCGCTGAACACGCCCAGATAGCCGTCTGCCGGGCGGTTGCCCTGCGTGTTGGCGATCACCATGCCCTTGCCGTCCAGCAGGAACTGCAGTGCTTCCTGCGCGTCCTCAGTCTCAGTGAGATCAAGATCGAAATGCCGTGCAAAGGCGCGGGAGTAGATATACAGATTGGTGCCGAAGCCCTCGCGTGCGCCGCAGGCCTTGGCAAACTTTCCGCTTTCCTCCGGCGGAAAATCCACGCCCAGCATATTTTCAGCCACCATCGAGCCGCTGCACGGGCCGCAGCCGTTGTTGGACAGATTGCCGTGCGGGCTGACAGGCGAGGTATACGCCACATGTTCATAATCCAGCTGACAGTAAAACTTCGCCATATCAGTCACATTCCTTCCGGCATTTTCATGCCCTTGATGCCATTCATATTGTCCAGCACAAACTGCACAAAGGTACGCACGCCGGTTTCCAGCGCATCCTCGTCGATATCCCAGTCCTTGTTATGGGCCGGAGCACATGCGCCCTTGGCCTCGTTGCGCATGCCAAGGCCAAAGAGCAGACCGGGCTTTTGCTTTTCATAATAAGCAAAGTCCTCCGCACCGGGGGAAGGCAGCAGCACGATCACGCGCTCCTCGCCCACCACCTTGCGGGCGGATTTGACAAACGCATCATACATGGCCGGGTCATTATGCGCGCTGGGCAGCGGTTCACCGCTCCAACTAAGCGACCACGTTACGCCGCACTCTTCCGCAACGGCCTTTACCAGTTTTTCCAGCCTTGCCTGCGCCCACAGCAGCGTTTTGTCGTGCAGGCAGCGCAGCGAGCCTTCCATCACGCATTTGGCAGCGTTGGAACTGACCGTTTCGCCCGCATGCATGCAGGTCACGCTCAGCACACAGGTATCAAACGGGTCGACCTCGCGGCTGATCATCATCTGCACGCCGTTATAGATCTTCACGCCGGCAGCCAGCGCATCCACACCCCAGTGCGGCGCAGCCACATGCGCGCCCTTGCCGCCCAGCTCCACCTTCCACGCGACGCTCGCGCAGTTGGTCGTGGCCGGATTGCTGCTGATGACATGCACGCCGTCCACGCAGTTGACGTGGCACATGATGATGCAGTCGATATCCTGCATCACGCCATGCTCGCACATGGTCTTTGCGCCGCTGGGACGGCCCTCCTCACAGGGCTGAAACAGCAGCTTCACCCGGCAGGTGATCTGATCGCGGATCTCGCTGAGCGCCTTCGCCGCTCCCAGCAGCATGGTGGTATGGGCGTCATGGCCGCAGGCGTGCATAATGCCCTCATGCTTTGAGCGATAAGGCTTATCATGATTATTTTCCGTAATGGGCAGCGCGTCCATATCTGCCCGGATGCCGATGGTAAAGTGCGACTTTTCCGGGTTGATGGTGGCCACGATGGTATTGGGGCCATACTGGTCGGCCACATAGCTTACGCCGTACTTGTCTAGTTCTTCCTTTACAAGCGCAGCAGTCAGCGGCAGATCCCACTTCAGTTCCGGGTACATATGCAGCTGGCGGCGGATGCGCACCAGATCCTGCTGGTCAACCTGAATGGCGGTGTGATCCATGGCAGTATGCCTTCTTTCTGTTGAATTGACGAACGGGAGACGCAGCCAGGGGCGCTGCCCTGGACCCCGCTCAAGGGCAGCGCCCTTGAAAATCCCATTACCGAGGCCATTTTATGGCCTCGGATGTTTTTCAAGTTACTTACTTGTATTCGCCGCAGGTTGGCGATGTACCTACTATCTGAATATAAAAAAGGGACGAAGGCTTACGCCTTCGTCCCCCAAACGGGAAAGTTTGATTGATTACTTGCCGAGGTAAGCATTCAGCTGAGCCTGAGCGTCAGCGATCATTTCCTGCAGACCAGCAGCGTTCATCTTGGCGATGAACTCGTCGTACACGGAGTCGATGGAGCGAGCGCCGGTAGCGAAGTCAGAGAAGTACTCGTCCTTGATGGCGGTCATCTCGGCCAGGGCGTCGGTCCAGGCAGAGGTATCCATCTTGAAAGCGCCCATAGCGGAGGCCTTAGCGCCCTCAGCGATGGCCTGGTAGTACAGATCGTACTGATTCAGCACGGGAGCCTTGGCTTCGCCAGCAACCTGAGCCTCAGAAACAGAGATGGAGGTGGTGAAGTAAGAAGGCTGAGAGAAGCCCCAAGGAGCGTAGTTGTCGCTGCCAACCTGGGTGCGCAGCACGGCGCCAGCGCATTCAGGATTCTGCTCTTCGGTCACGTAGTTCCAGTGATAGCCCTGGACGCCGAAACGCATGGTGTCGTTGAACAGCTTGTTGGTGTAGCACAGCTCGAGGTACTTCAGGCAGGCATCGCGCTTGGCAATGTCTTCTTCCAGAGCGATGGACAGAGCGTTCATGGAGCCCTGCACGCCGTCAACGTTCAGGTTGGGGCCAGCATACAGAGTCATCTCAGTGGGATAGCCGTTGGACACGCTGTAGTCGTAGCCGGGCCAAGCCTGCACCATGTCGATGCGGACCTTGCTGGTGTCGATAGCGGTCTCGGTGATCTGGGGAGCGTCGGGGTTGATCAGGCCCTTGCTGTACCAGTCAGCCAGAGCGCGATAACGTTCCATGATTTCGGGATCTTCGAACACGGTCACAACGTCGGTGGTGCCGTATACGCAGCCGATCAGAGCAGTACGGTCGATGAAGTCAAAGGAAGACTCCAGGCCACGGGCAGCGCCGCCGATCAGGACGGGGTACTCGCCTTCGGGCAGGGTGGCCTTCCAGGCCTCCAGGAAGGGGGTCAGCTCGGACCAGGCAGAGATCTTCTCAGGAATCTCGAAGCCCAGCTCGGCGGCCTTCTCGGAAGGATAGGTGATGAAGTTCATCGCGGCGTAGTCCTTCTTGACGGGGATGGCGTACAGGTGGCCCTCAGAGTCGATGGCCAGATCCCACACGTCCTGGGTCATGGAGGCGTACAGGCCGGGGGTAACGGTCTTCACGGCCTCAGCAACATCCAGGAACAGGCCCTTGGAGATGGCCTGGTTGGTGTTGTTGTACCAGGAGCAGGTGTAGTAGATGTCGAACACTTCGCCAGAGTTGATGGACAGCTGCAGCTGATCCTCGGTGAAATACTGAATGTCGCATTCCACGTTGATCAGTTCGCGGCTCATCTTGTTGAGCTCTTCCAGAACCATAGCGTTGTCGATGGGGGCGGTGGCACCAGTGCCCATGGCCCAGGTGATCTTGATGGGTTCTTCAGCGATGGCTGCGGACATGGTCAGCACCATCATGAGAGCCAGAACCAGAGATACGAGCTTCTTCATGTAGAAACCCTCCTTTAAGATTTATTACAACGGCGATGAACCCGCCATTATAACCGGTTGTTTGCTGCTTAGCCCTTCACGGCGCCGATGGTAAGGCCGCTGATGAAGTACTTCTGGAAGAAGGGGTAAGAGCAGGCGATGGGAACAACAGCAACCATAACCATGGCCATACGCACGGTCTCGGCAGGCACGTTGTTGGCCTCGCCGGGAGACATGAACTGGGAGTTGCGGCTGAGGAAGTCGATGTTGTTCTCCAGGGAGATCAGCACGTACTGCAGGGGGAAGATATCCTGCGCGTTGCCGTTGAGGTAGTACTTTGCCATCATCCAGTCGTTCCAGTACGCGAAGGTGAAGAACAGGCCGATGGTCGCGATGGACGGCAGAGAAATGGGCAGCACGATCTGGGTGAAGATACGCACCTGACGGGCGCCGTCGATCTTTGCGGATTCGATGATGGCCTCGGGTACGCTGGTCTGGAAGAACGTGCGCATGATGATGACGTAGAAGCTGGAGCAGCAGATGGGCAAAATCAGCGCCCAGTAGGTGTTCTTCAGGCCAAGGATGTTGGCGTTGATCATGTAGCTTGCAACCAGACCGCCGCTGAAGAGCATGGGGATCAGGATGAAGTACGAGAAGAACTTGCGCAGGCGGTAGTTGGGACGGCTGAGCGCGTAACCCATGGTGGAGCACATCACCAGACCGATGCAGGTGCCGACCACGGTAACGAAAATGGAGTTGACAAACGCGCGGCCGATGTAGGCGCCCTGACGGAACAGGTAGGTGTAGCTGTTCAGGCTCCACTCCAGCGGGAAGAAGCTGTAACCGATGGTCACAACGGACTTCTCAGACGAGAACGAAACGATCAGAACCAGCAGCGCCGGCAGGAAGCACAGCAGGGCCAGCACGATGAACAGCGCGGAAATTGCAACGTTGGTTGCAGGCTTGACACGGTTGAACTTGAGCAGTCCCTCAACCGGCTTTTTTGCTTTCTTAGCCATTTGAATATCTCCTTTCCTTTTTTCTCACCGATCAGAACATGCCGGCGTCGGGGTCGATCTTCTTGACGACGATGTTGGCAAGCACAATGGTGATACAGCCGCACACAGACTGCAGCAAGGAAGCAGCGGAGGACATGTTGATGTTGGGACGTTCAAGCAGTGCCTTGTAGACGTAAACGTCGATGGTCTGGGTAATATCGACCAGCGAGCCGGAGTTGCGGGTGGCCTGGTAGAACAGACCGAAGTCGCTGCGGAAGATATTGCCGATGGCCATGATGAACATGATGGAGATGATGGGGCGCAGGCAGGGCAGAGTGATGTACTTGGTCTGCTCCCACTTGCTGGCGCCGTCGATCAGGGCGGCTTCGTACATTTCATTGTCGATGCCGCTGATGGTGGCCAGATACACGACCATGTTGTAGCCCATGCCCTTCCACACATTCAGGAAGACCAGGAACCAGGTCCAGAAGCCGACGTCCGTATACCACGCGTGCTTGTAATCAGCCACACCCAAAGCGCGGGCAATGTTGTTGACCAGGCCGGCGTCGGTGGCCAGGAAGGCGTACACGAAGTAGCTGATAACAACCCAGCTCATGAAGTGGGGCAGGAACATGGCGGTCTGGCAGACCTTGGCCAGCTTCTTGGAGTACAGCTGGGAGATCAGGATGGCCAGCGTCACGGGGATCACAACGCCCAGAATAATGAAGATGAGGTTGTAGACCAGCGTATTGCGCAGCATGGTATCAAAATAGCTGGACTTGAACAGGAACTTGAAGTTGTCAAATCCTGCCCACTTGGAGTTCTTGAACAGGCTCCACAGGAAACTCTTGCCCGGGCGGGGCTTGTAGTTCTTGAACGCAATGATCACGCCGAACATCGGGGCGTAGCAGAAGATGAGGTACCAGATGGTGGTGGGAAGATGAAGCAGGAAGATCTCAAGGTTGTCAAACGAAGAACCGTTGGTTCCTGTCTGCTGCTTCTTTTTCGGCTTCAGCGCTGCAGTACTCACTTTGGCCAACTCCTTTCTTGTGGACGAAGATCAACTGCCGGCGCTGAGCAGCTCAGTACCAAAAGGCCGTACGGCCTTCTTTATTCAGGTTGCACTCAACTTGATTATTGCGGTACATGGTAATGTACCACACTTCACGGCAATTGTAAATAGCAACAAAACGGACTTTGTAGAAAAAGTCCAGTTTTATGCAATTTTCTCCATCGATACTTACCAAGTATAGCACATCCCCCAGTGCTAAGCAAGCATTTTTCAACAGTTTTTATAAATTTCCATTACAGAGGGAAGGCGCACCCCCGCGTCGAATACAACGAAGCAGATACCCTGGGTTCTTTCATCAATACAGTAAAAACCGGAGGCCGTCTTTTATGTTCACATCCGAAACCATTGCGCGCATTCAGAAAACTGTGTGGGATCTTATTGGCTATACATATAAAGGAAGCGTTTCTGTAAACGAGGGCCCCGGCCTGCGCGTCGCCGGCGATGCAAACGCTGTTACTGTCACCGCGCAGACCCTGCCCGCTCTTGCGCGTGCCTTTTTCCGCATGGCGCAGGAGCTGAGCGCCGGCAAAACGGAACTGAACATCTGCGAAACGGCGCAGTTTGAGTCCTGCGGCGCATTTCTGGACTTTTCCCGCAACGGCGTGATGACTGTTGATGCCTGCAAGCGCTACATGGATTATCTCTCCGCGCTGGGCATGAACCTGATCGTTCTCTACACCGAGGACACCTACACCGTGCCCGAGTACCCCTACATGGGCTATCTGCGCGGCCGCTACAGCCAGCAGGAGCTGCATGAGCTGGACGAATATGCCCTGTCGCTTGGCATGGAGCTGGTGCCCTGCATTCAGACGCTGGGCCATCTGGAGCAGATGCTGCAGTGGAAGGAACACCAGCATATGAAGGACCAGCCCACGGTCATCATGTGCGACGAGCCCGACACCTACGCCTTCATCGAGGCCGAGATCCGTTCCATCCGTCAGAGCATCTCCGGCCGCCGCCTGCACATCGGCATGGACGAGGCACACGGCGTGGGCCTTGGCCGCTACTTCTACAAAAACGGCCTCACCGACCGCTTCGAGCTGCTCAGCCGCCACCTGCAGAAAGTGGTGGAGCTCTGCCAAAAGTATGATTTCTATCCCCTGATGTGGAGCGACATGTTCTTCCGCCTTGGCTCCAAGACCGACGCTTACTACGATCTGGAGTCGGACATTCCCCAGTCCGTCATCGACAGCCTGCCGCCCGTGGGCATGGTGTACTGGGACTATTATCACACCGACGATTTCTGGTATGAGCACATGCTCACCCAGCATGAAAAGATGAGCAAGGACACCATCTTTGCAGGCGGACTGTGGACGTGGTCCGGTTTCCTGCCGCAGGTGGATTTCACCTGGGCCACCATGGAGCCTGGCCTGCGCGTGTGCGCAAAGCATCAGGTCAAAACCGTCATGGCCACCATGTGGGGCGATGACGGCGCCGAGACCGATCATTTCCTCGCCCTCAGCCAGCTGCCCATGTTCTCGGAATTCTGCTGGCGCGCGGACGAATGCACGCCTGAACTGGTCAAGGCCACGGGCGAGTTCCTCACCGGTCTGCCCAAGGAGGCCTATGAAGCCTTCTCGCTGTTCTATCCCGGCGCGGTGGACCGCCGCACCGGCAAGGCACTGGTGTACTGCGACCTGCTCTATCCCCTCGGCCCGCAGGGCGAGGAGCTGGAAAAGAGCATCGACCGCAGCCGCAAGGCGCTGGAAATCCTCTCCCCCATGAACGACAGCGCCATGTGCCGCTATGCCGCCGCCCTGTTTGACGTGTGCCTGCAAAAGGCGATGCTGCTCAGGGAGATGCGTCCGCGTTACCTGCAGGGCGACAAGGACTGGCTGGCGCAGACCGCCGAAGAGACCATTCCTGCCTTGATGGAAGCCTACGAGATCCTGCGTGACGAGCACAAGGCCCTGTGGGAAAGCCATTACAAGCGCAACGGCTGGGAAGTGCTGGCGCTGCGCTACGGCGCGGTGCTGGGCCGTCTGACCGACGTGCAGGACGTGCTGCTGCGCTATTCTGAGGACGAGCTGGACGCCATCTGCGAGCTGGACGAACAACCGCTGGATCCCACCCGCAAAAACGGCATGCAGTTCTATCAGGTCTATGTGACCCCTGCCTACAACCTGTAACGCAAGGAGGCACGCACCGTGAATCACGGTCTTTTCATCGGTATTGACGGCGGCGGCACCCACTCCACCGCCGCAGCCGCTTATCCCGACGGCCGCATCGCCGCTGTGGCTTGCGGCGGTGGCCTCAACTATCACAATGCAGGCGTTGAGGTGGTTCGTCAGCGTCTGGAGGGCATGGTGAGCGAGCTTGTACAGAAGACAGGCCTGCCCGCCGCACACATCTGCGTGGGCATGTCCGCTCTGGACGCGCCCGCCGACGCCGCCACCACCGCCCTGTTTGAGGGGGGCTCCATCACCCCCGGCACGCTGGACCTGCAGTCCGACGCCTATGCTGCGCTGATGGGCTTTACCCTCGGCCAGCCCGGCGTGATTGTCATCTGCGGCACGGGCTCCATGCTGGTGGCGCTGGATCAGCGCGGCCAGCAGCATGTCAGCGGCGGCTGGGGCTATCTGCTGGGCGATGCGGGCAGCAGCTACACGCTGGCGCGCGAAGGCCTGCTGGCTGCCATCGACCATTATGAAGGTCTGGCGGATAAAACCGCCCTTTGGGCCGACGCGATGGCCTTCTTTAACGCACCCTCGCCCCGCGGGCTCATTGACTGCTTCTATCCCCTGCCGCCAGAAAAGATCGCCGGTTTTGCAAAGCATGTGCTCATCCGCGCCGCCGAGGACGACGCCGCAGCGCTGGAAGTGGTCGGCCGCAACATGCGCCGGCTTGCCCGCCAGTGCGCCCATATGATCGGCACCCTGCCCGAAGCCTTCCGCGTGGGACTCTACGGCGGCGTATTCCAGCACAACGAGCTGGCGCGCAGGCTGTTTGGCGAAGAGCTGGCCCGCCTTGCCCCGCAGGCGCAGACCTGCCAGCTGCAGTGTCCGCCCGAGCTGGGCGCGCTGATCCACCTGTTCAGGAAGCAGGGCATGCCTGACGAAACCATTCTCGAACGTATGAAATCCACCTATAAGGAGTTTTCCAAATGAGCGCGATCGATTTTTACTTCAGCAATCTGAATGCCATTCTCACCCGCACCCTTGAAACCCAGAAGGACGGCATGGAGGCCGCGTCCCGCAAGATCGCCGACTGCATGCGCGAAGGTGGCATGGTGTACACTTTCGGCACCGGCCACGGCCACCTGCTGGCGCTGGAAATTTTCTACCGTGCGGGTGGCATGGCCTGCCTGTGCCCCATTCTGGATGAAAAACTGATGCTGCACATCTCCGCCGCCGGTTCCACGCTGGAAGAGCGCGACGAGGGCTGGGTGGACAAGCTGATGGAAAAGTATCCCATCAAGGCCGGCGACGTGCTCATCGACATGTCCAACTCCGGCCGCAACGCCGTGCCGGTGCTGCTTGCGATGGAAGCCCGCAAGCGCGGAGCGTATGTGATCGCCCTTACGTCCATGCAGCACACGCAGGCCGTCACCTCCCGCAACAGTCTGAACCTGCGCCTGTTCGAGGTGGCGGATCTGGTGCTGGACAACGGCGGCGTGCTGGGCGACGCCTCTTATCAGGCGGCGGACGGCTCCATGGTGGGCGCCACTTCCACCGCCGTGGGCGCGGCGATGCTGCAGTCCATCGTGTGCCGCGTGAAGGAGCTTTCCGTGGAGGAAGGCTTCGCGGCTGATTTCTTCAAGTCCAGCAACGTCGACGGCGGCGATGAATGGAACGACCGTCTCATCGAAAAGTACCGCGCCAGCATTCCCGGTCTGGCCTGATCCATCCATACAAAGGAGGCGCATCCCGATGCGTGCAGGTTTTGGCAAATATGAAATCACCCCTCCCATGGGCGTTGAGCTCAGCGGCTACGGCTATTATCTGGGCCGCAGGGCGCAGTCCGTGCGCGACCCGCTGTTCGCCCGCGCGCTGATGCTGGAATGCGACGGCGAGCGCGTGCTGGTCATCAGCTGCGAAGTGCTGGGCGTCAGCCGCTTCATCTGCGAAAAGGTGTTTGAACACGCCGCGCAGTACGGCGTTTCCCGCGACCATGTGATGATTGTCAGCATCCACACCCACACCGGCCCCTCCCTCAAGTATCATGAGGGCTGCGGCTTTGTGGACGACGCATTCGCCGCCACCATGCCCGGCATGATCTGCAGGGCTGTTGACGCTGCGTACGCCGACATGGCCGAAGTGAGCGCGCTCACCCACATGAGCGCGGAGCTGCCCGGCGATTACATCTACAACCGCACCAGTCCCGGCGGCCCGGTCGACCGCATGGTGCGCGGCTTCACCTTCACACGCGAGGGCAAAAAGCCCGTCGCCGCCGTCAGCACCGCCTGCCACTGCGTGTGCCGCCGCTGCATCCCCGACGTATCCGCCGACTATGCGGGCGAGATCAACGCGATGCTCGAAAGTGAAGGCTATGAATGTCTGTTCCTGAATGGCGCATGCGGCGACATCGACCCCTTCCAGCCTACGCCGGAGCGCACCACCGAATTTGCAAAACTGGTGCACGACGTGTACCTGTCCCAGTCCAAACCCCTGCCGCTGACGCTTTCGGCCGGGCAGATCCCCTATACGCTCAAACTGGTGCCGCTGGATGAAGAGGGCATCCGCCAGACGGCCGCTGCTGCCGTAGTGCGCAACGGCGGCCCGGACCAGCCCGCCTCGCGCGTGGCGCTGGTGTGGGAGCAGGAAAAGCTGGCCGAGGCCGACAAGCTGGCCTACGAGGAGCCTATTCAGGTCAAATATATGGTGCTGGGCGGCGTGCCCGTCATCGCCCTGCCGTTTGAAGCTTATACCACCACCGGCCAGCTCATCCGTCAGGTACTGGGCCGCAATGACGTGCTCACGCTGGGCACTGCCGAGGAGCTGCTGGGCTACCTGCCCACCCGCGAGGATATTGAACATGGCTCCTACGCCTCCTCCGACGCATTCTTCCTTTATAAACGCCTGCCGCCGCTGCCGGGCGAGGCCGAGCGGCTGGGCGAAGAAATGGGCAAAGCCCTTGAAAGGATCCTTGCATGAAAACGCTTGATCAATCCTCCATCCGCAAACAAAACCTGCGCCAGCTGCTGGCGCTTCTGAGCAGCACCCCGGCCATGACCCGCCATGCGCTGGCTGAGGCCACGGGTCTGAGCCTGATGACGGTGACCAATCTGGTGGACCTGCTCAAAGCGCAGGGAGTGCTTACCTTCAGCCCTGTGGAACGGCAGGAACGCGTGGTGGGCCGCAAGGCTGAAAACGTGTCGCTGTGCGGCACGGAGCATGCGTGGCTGGTGGTGGATATCGCATCCCTGCATTTCACGCTGCTGGGCTTTGATATGTCGCTGCTGGCCGAAGGCTCCATGGACGCCACATGCTGCGACGTTGACACTCTCATCCGCTTTATCCATGACATGCGCCCGCGCGTGGAGCAGGCGCTGGATGGCCGCAGCCTGCTGGGCGTTGCGCTCATCACCTCGCGTCCCTACGAGGGCGAGAGTGACACCATCCGCTTCCCCCAGCTTTCCCCGCTGAGCGGCGTGCGCATCAAGGAGCTGTTCCGCACCCATCTGGGCGATTATGCCTACCTGGCGGAGCAGGGCGTAAAGTACGCCGTGCGCTCCTTCTCGGTGCTGCTGGGGCATTCGGACAGCGAGCTGCTGTACTACCTGTACATGGGCAAGGGCCTTGGCGGCGCGCTGGTGCATTACGGATCGCTGCTGTTTGGCTACAACAACGCCACCGGCAACGTGGGCCTGCTCACCACCCCCAACGGCGTCTCCTATGACCAGCTGCTGTCCACAGGCGCTTTTGCCGCTGCGCTGGGGCTGAGTTCCTCCAGCGACGAGGCATTGGAAGAATGCGCCGCCGCCCAGCCCGAACTGTACCGGCAGACGCTGATGCGCTTCAGCCAGCTGACGGCTGAAATGCTGGCCGCCGTTGTCACCCTGACCGACCCCAACAGCGTGCTCATCGACTGCCGCTATGCGCTGCCCTTTGAGGAGGAATACCTGCAAAACGTGCGTCAGGCGCTGATGCAGCGGCTCAACGACAGTGCGCGCAAACTGCCGTCGTTTTCCATGGTGCCCACCTATACCAATACGCTGCTGCACGGTGCTGTACGCGCCCTGCAGCTGGACTGGATCGAAAAGATTCTCGCATAAGGGCTTCGCCCTCTGACATCTCCCATACGTTTATCAAAAAGCAACAAAAAAACGAACGTCTTTTACAGACGTTCGTTTTTTGTTACAGGCTGATCAGATCATGCACGCGTTCCCAGTCGGTGCAGCCAAGGTCCTTGAGCATATGCGCCGCATAGCAGTCAAACGCGGTATGGTCCACCAGCCGGAACACCGCCGCCGCCACATCCACAAATGAATCGCGATCGGCTTTGTCCCACAACCAGCCGATGGACAGAAAGCGCAAAAGCGCATATACCGCGCACAGGGCGACAACCTCGTCGCGCAGGCTTTCCGGGCGGTCCTGAAAGGGAAAGCCGCTGAAAAACATGTGGTTGACCAGCATATGCTCAAACCAGATGTCCCACTTGGGCAGTGCGCTTTCAAAGTGTGCCCGCGCCCTCGCATAGCGCTCAAAGGAGCCCACTCCGCTGCCAAAGTATTCAAGCGCCGCTTCGCCGTAGCTGCGGATGCTCACACTGCGCTCGTCCAGCAGCTTCAGCATCCCCCGCGCCACTTCAAGGCCAAAA
>JAFULL010000111.1 GCA_017473345.1 Clostridia bacterium
AGGGGGGTCTCGGGGGGACCGGTGCGGGGTCCCCCCCGACCGCCCCTCTGGCCCGAGCGGAGCGGAGAGAAACCTGAGAGAAACAGAGTTGCGCTCACTAGGCTGAGCAGACTAGCTGCATTAGCGGCGCGTCAGCTGCCGCCGTCAGTATCTAAGCCACTTGGCTTATTCCACAGGTACAACCCCTCCGGCCCTTCGGGCCACCTCCCCTTACACAGGGGAGGCATGTATGGGTGGGTAGGCACCTCCCCTTACACAGGGGAGGCATGTGTGTGGGGACGTTGCCCCCCCCGCCAACAAAAAAAGAAGCGAGGGGGCTTCATCCCCCTCACTCCTCAACCAGCCAGGTTTCGTAATCCTCAAAAATCGTTTTTTCCACCAGCACCTCCAGCGCCTGCTGCGTCTCGCGGTCGGCAATGCCGGTGGCGCTCTTTCCCTCCATGCGGGTGGACTGGAAGTCCATCACGGCCCGCTTGGTGTTGCTGCCAAAGCCGCCGGTAAGATGCCGCTCTTCCAAAAGTCCCAGTTCGTTGAGCGACTGCTGCAGCCACAGCACCTTGTCGCCGCGGTTGCCCACGCGCATGGTGGTGCCGATGACGTCCTCGCAAAGCCCGAAGCCCAGCACCTGACTGTTGCTCAGTCGGTAGCGGTTGCGCTGCACCGCCGAGGGATTGTTGCCCTCGATCACATGTACGATCACATTGCCCTCGCTGTCGTAGGCGCTGTACTCCACCAGCGCCACATGCTCGGTGTCGCCCGCCTCGTTGTAGGAAAAGAACATCAGATCGCCCGGGCGGGGAATGTACTCATTTTTCTCCATCAGGTGGTCGGCGCCGTCCAGCCACTGGTAGCCCCAGCCGGGACAGTTGCCCTTGCGGTAGGCAAAGCGGCCGCGCTTGATGAACCAGTCGCGGCCCGTGTTTTGGCCGCTCCATTTGGGATAGACGTTCTTCAGCAGCTCTGTTCCGTGCAGCTGATCCACCTGATCAACACACCAGCACACAAACTCGGCGCACCATGCGGCGTTTTTGTCGCCGCTCCACTCACCGTACTTGGTGCGGTTGTTGGGGCCTTCTGTATAGCCGATCTCCCCTGCCGCCACGTCCAAAAGCAGCGTCACAAACGCAGGCACATTGCCCGGGTCGATCACGCGCTCCCACGCTTCTTCAACGTCGGCGGCGTCGCTCTGGGCGTACACCTCGTCGGGCGTAGTCTCGCGTTCAGGCAGAATGGTCTGCTCGTCCTCGGTAAGCGCGATGGACTGCTCGTCGATCTCCTCCGCCGCAGCGGGGAAGGCCATCAGCAGGCACAGAATCAGGCAAAGGATGGTTTTCATAAGCGGGCCTCCTTAGCGGCCAAAGGCTTCAATGCCGCGCAGCAGCTCAAATTCGCGGATGGAACGCACGGTGGTGAACATCTTGCGCGTGAGGATCGCGCCTGCGCGATAGAACAGGCTGATGAAGGGCACATCCGCCGCAAACTGCTGCTGGATGGCCTGACTGGCGTAGGCGAAGCCCGCCTGATCCTCGCTGATGCGCAGTTCGTCGATGAGGTCGGTCATGGGGGTGGATGCGTAGCGGCCATAGTTCTGGCTGTTGCCCTTGCGCAGGATGAAGCCCAGGTCCGGCACGACGTCGATCTGGAAGGCGCAGAGGAACATGTCAAAGCTGCCCGCCTTGAGCACCTCCAGCGCGCCCGCGTAGTCGACCGTCTCCACGTGCACGCTGATGCCCACCTTTTTGAGGTCGTCGGCGATCATGTTGGCAGTTTCGTAGCGCACGTCGTTTTCAGGGTCTTCGTATACATACAGGCTCAAAACCAGGTGCTTGGGCTCCGGCGCGCCCTCCACCGGCAGGTCGAGGATGCCGTTGTTGTCAAGGTCGCTCCATCCCTCGGCAGCAAGGATCTCGCGCGCCTTGTCGGGGTTGTACACAAACTGGTTTTCCTGGTCCAGATACAGCCAGCTGTCGGTGGGATAGCAGGCGTCGGCCTTGACGGTCATGCCCATGTAGGCGTTTTTGGCGATGGAGTCGACGTTAATGGCGTAGCGGATGGCGCGGCGCACATTCACATTGTCCAGCGGGAAGGAGCGCTCGCGGTGGTTGAGCATCACCATTTCCAGCTGGCGCGTGGAGTACGCGATGGACAGCGACGTAAGGCCGCTTTTGTACTGCGCGGCAGCCACGGAACGGGTGAATACCGTATCCACACGGCCATATTCGTAGGCGGTGATCATGTCCTTGTTGTTGGGGTAGAACATCACGGTGATCTCGCGCACCTGCGGGGTCATCTGCCACCAGTTTTCGTTGACGCTCAGCAGCAGAAAGCTGCACGCCTCAAAGCCGCTTACCACATAGGGACCGGTGCCCACGGGGTTGGCATATTCCACCTGAGACTCCGGCACGACGGGGAAGGTCATGCTGTAGAGAAGCCCGTAATAGGGGCGGGCAGCCTTCACCTCAACGGTGCGGTCGTCGCGGGCGGTGAAGCTGTTGACCAGGTAGCGGATGTTGGCGTAAAAGCCGTTGTCCTCGGCCTGCTCGTCCTTGGCGACGGACAGGATCTTGTTGCCGCTGGCAGCCACGTCGCGGGCAGTGAGCGGCGTGCCGTCGGAAAAGGTGATGTTTTCACGTAGGGTGAAGGTCCACGTTTTGCCGTCGCCGGTTTCGCTCCAGCTTTCGGCAAGCAATGGCTGGGGAATGCCGTTGTCGTCGATGGTGACAAGGCTTTCATACATGAGCGAATACAGACTTACGATGTCGCGCTCCTTGGGAAACAGCGGCGTAAGCTCGGTCGTGCGGGTGGACAGCATGCCCACAATGAGGGAATCCTCCACGTTTTCCGCCGTGGCGTACAGCGGAACGAGCATCAGGCAAAGCAGGATGCAAAGCAGTTTTTTCATGCGTCAGCCTCCGAAATACAGGCGCTTGTAGGCGGCAAAAGCCTTGAGCACGCGCGTGACATACACCTTGGTGTTGCCGTCGATCATGTCTTCCAGCGCAATGCTGCGGCCATCTTTGGAATACTGGGAATTGTTGAGCCAGTTGCGCACCTCGCCCTGACCGGCATGATAGGCCGCCGCCACCAGGATGGGGTCGCCGTAGAACAGTTCGGACAGGTAGTTGAGGTACCAGCAGCCGTACTCGGCGTTGGTCTCGGGGTCGTACATCATGTCGAAGTCATAGGGCTGGGCAGGAGAATCCATCTTGCCGTAGATCCAGCTGGCGGTGTCGTCCATCAGCTGCATAAGCCCCCGCGCATCCACGCTTGACGTGGCATCGGCCCGGAAGGAGGATTCATTGAGCATGATGGCCGCCACAAAGGCCGGGTGCAGGTTGTACTTGTTGGCCTTGTTGGAAATGACCTCGGTATAGCGGATGGGATGCGCCTCGAGAATGGCCTGCTCATTGGCGGCGCGCTCATCGAGGATGGCCTGCGTTTGGTTGGCGTAGTTCATCTGCATGATCCACAGGATGATGGCGGCCAGCACAGCCACAAACACGGCGATCCCCAGCCATGGGATGCGAATGTGCGGCAGCGTGCGCTCCTCGGGGTCGTCCTCTTCGATCTGGTAGGGGGAGTCTTGCGAGGGTTCCTCGCGCCGGGGACGATGGTAGGCGCGGGACATGTAGGCCTCCTCGCTGGGCTGGACGGGCTGCTGGATGGGCTCGTCCCAGGGTGAGGGAGCAGGCGCGGGCCGCTGGTAGGGACTGACGGGGGCAGGCGAAGCCTGCTGCTGGGGGTACGTTTGTTGGGTGTTCAATGAAACAGGCGAAGCCTGCCGGGGAACAAATGAAACAGGCGAAGCCTGCTGGGGGGCGGCGTATTGCGCGCCGTGACGGCGGCGGATGGGCGTGGCGGCGGCCTGCGCCTCCAGCTGACGCTGCGCGTCCAGCAGATGCTTGGGATAGCCCGCCGATGCATAGACGTCGGATGCAGCCTGCGGCGCATTGGCTGCGGCCACATTGCGGCGGTTGCGCAGGGGGCGGCCCAGCACGTCGACGGGTTCGGGCTCCAGCACATCCTCACGCCGGGGCGCTGCCTGCACGCGCGGCTGCTGCGGACGGTTCAGCGGCAGGTTGTTCTGCTGCGCCACACGCAGCCAGTCCGGCACGTCGGGACGCTGAGGCGCTTCAAACTGCGAACCATCGGCGGCGGTCATCACAGGCATGGCAATGCGCGCACCTTTGCCCACACGGGGCTCGGCCACGGGCTGCGGTTCAGCCACTGGCTGCGCCGCTTCGGCAGCGCGATTGCGCTCGGCACGGCTGCGGCGGGCGGGGCGCTGGCTTTCTTCGGACGGATGAAAGGGATCGTCCGGAATGCCGTATTCATCCACCGGCTGGGGCATGATGGGCCGTGGCGGCGTCATCATAGGCCGTGCGGGCGCAAGGCCCTGCTCCGCCGGTGCGGGATGCATCTTCTGCGCGCGCTCGCGGCGAACGCCTTCGGTGACCGACGGCGCATAGGCGTAGTCGATGGGCGGCAGGTCGTCCTGCGGCGCATGCATGGGTTCAAACTGAAGCATGGCTGCTCCTTTCGCCGGGCTCAGGCCCAGCTGTCATACAGTCTGCGCACTTCAAGGCGCAGCCGGTCAAGAGGCTGATCGGTGTTGAGGTCGAAGTCGCTCAGGCGGCGCTTTTCATCCACGGGCATCTGGCTCAAAATGCGGCTGAGCGCCTCCTCGCGGGTGTAGCCGTTGCGGCTGGCCATGCGGTCGATCTGCACCTGCTGGGGCGCATATACGCATACGGTCAGGTCGGCCATGTCCTGCATGCCGGCTTCAAACAAAAGCGGCACGTCCAATACAACGACCTTCGCACCCTGTTTTTGTCCCAGTGCGGTCTGGTCAAGCATTTCCTGACGGATGAGCGGGTGCAGCACGGCGTTGAGCTGCGCGCGTTTTTCATCGCTTGCAAAAACGATTTTGGCAAGCGCAGCGCGGTCCAGCGTGCCGTCGGGCGCAAACACAGCGTCGCCAAAGGCCTGACGCACAGGCGCAAGCCCTGCGCCGCCGGGCGCGGTGAGGCTGCGGCTGATCGCGTCGGCGTCGACGATGAAAGCGCCGCATTCCTGCAGCATCTGCGCCACGGTGGATTTGCCGCAGGCGATGCCGCCGGTAAGGCCAACGATCATGCTGCTCACCTCCAGCGCACGGTCTTCACGCCGTCCGCACCGTCAAGGGCGCGAAGCAGCTTTTTCTTTGGGTTGACGGCCACCTTGTTGGCACAAAGGGCAAGCATGGGCGCGTCGCCTGCGGAATCGCCGTAGGCATAGGACGTGCCGTAGTCCAGCATATCGCCGCGCGACGCCAGCACCTCGGCCAGGCGCAGGGGCTTTTCCACACCGCGGCAGTTTTCACCTGCCATCAGGCCGGAGTATATGCCGTTTTCATCGGTATGCATGCGTGTGGCGATGATGCCGGTCAGGGGCAGATATTCCTTGAGCGGCTCCAGATAAAACGCCGGAGAGGCCGAGATCAGCCACACCTCGCAGCCGCTTTCGGCACGGGCTTTGAGTTCGTTGACGCCGTCCTTGTACAGGCGGGGCGCCAGCACCTCGCGGCAGAAATCCTGCGCAAGCGCGTTCATTTCGGCCTCGGTTTTGCCCTTCATAAAGCGCAGGGCTTTCTGCTTGCTGATTTGCGCGGTAGTCAGGCCGCACAGGTACATGGCCGAGGTAACGCCCATCGAAAGCAGCGCAAAAGGGCTCACCAGCCCGCGTTTGACGGCATAAAAACACAGTTTTACGATGGAGTCGCCCCGGATGAGGGTATCGTCAAAATCGAACAGAGCATAGCTGCGCAGCACAAAGAGTCCTCCCTGCAAAGCGGCATAAGCCGCCAGTATGCAAAAAGTATATCATGAAACACAAAAAAACGCCACCGTTGCAATCAACGGCGGCGTTTTTCCACATGTTTTTACAGGATGGTACGCAAAATCAGGTACAGCCCGTAGAGGATCATGGCTGCACCGGCGATGCGGCGGATGATGCGCTGGTTATTTCTCAGCCACCCCAGCACGCCCTTGAGCCACTGGTAAAGCAGCATCACGGCAAGCATGGGCAGGCACAATCCCATGGCGAACACCGCCAGCGACACGATGCCCGTCCACATGGTGGCGTTGTTGGCGCTGGCGGCCAGCATGAGCGCATTGGCCAGCACCGGCGTAAGGCAGGGCGTCCATGACACGGCGATGAGCAGTCCAAAGGCAAACGAGCCCCAGAAGCCGCTCATGGTGGGCTGAAAGCGGCCCATCCACCCGGGCATGGAGGCATTCAGATGAAACACGTCCAGCATCCACAGGCCAAACACCAGCATGAATGCGCCGGTGATAAGATCCAGCGTGCCGCGGTCGGTGTTTTTGAGCAGGCTGCCCAGCGCGCCCGCGCCCGCGCCCATGAGGGTAAACAGCAGCACAAAGCCGAAAAGCAGGCCCAGGCAACGGCGCAATACCGCAAGGCGGCCGCGGTTTTCCTTATCGCCGCCCACGAGATACATGGCGTACACCGGCAGCATGGGCAGCACGCAGGGCGACACAAAGGCGACAATGCCGCCAAAGAACATGGCCCACATCGAAAGCGCCTGAGGCGCGGTATCAAACAGACTCATCGGCAGCCTCCTGTGCACGGGGCACGCCCATGCCGTCAAGCACCTCGGTCAGCACATCCAGCGTGACCATGGAATTGACCGCAAAGGCCAGCGTGCCGTCGGGCTCTGCAATGATGGTGGCCGGATAGCCGCGAAGGCCGGCGACGCTCGCCACCATGCGGTCGGTATCCTCAAAGAAGACCATGTCCTGCATGCCGTACTTTTCCTTCACGTTATGGGTGTTGGTCTCGTCCTCGCCGTCCCACACGTGCACAAGCACCACTTCAAACTTGTCCTCGTCGTACAGGTCGTGCACGGCCTTGAGGTCGGGCATTTCCTTCATGCAATAATAGCACCACTCGGTGAAGAAGTTGAGCAGTACCGTCTTTCCCTTGTAGGGGTTGAGGTCCAGGTCGGTGTAGGTGAACATCAGGTCGGTCACGTTGGGGCGTACCTCCTGCGCGCTGGCGCTGAAGGCAAACAGCATCATCAGGCACAGAAGCAGCGAAAAAATGCGTTTTTTCATGGCGTTGCATCCTCCTCGAAACGATGGTATGTATACTATACCAGATTTACGGCAGGTGAAACAAGCGCCAATGCCTGCCACACCGTCGATTTTGCATTCCATTTTGCAATTTTTGGTCTGCAACTTTCATTTTTGAAAAGCGCTTTGCATTTCCTCTGCACCTGCACTTTACGAAGAAAATTCAGTATGATATAATAACCCACAAGTCGTATGCGGGGCATTTCACCCGTTTCCGATTTGCAGGAATGATCCATTCCACTTTCAAAAAACGATCCCACCACAGGAGGACTGCCGTTATGCCAACCGAAATTTCCCAACGCTGCCGCGCCCTTTCCCCTTCCGCAACGCTCGCCGTGGACTCCAAAGCCAAGGCCATGCGCGCTGAGGGAATCGACGTGATCGGCTTTGCAGCCGGCGAGCCCGATTTTGATACCCCCATTCAGGTGCGCAACGCCCTGAAGGAAGCCCTTGACCGCGGCCAGACCCGCTACACCCCCGTAGCCGGCACGCTGGAGCTGCGCACGGCCATCGCCCACCGCATGCTCAACGACCACGGCCTGCACTACTCCACCGACGAGATCATCGTGTGCAACGGCGCAAAGCACGCGCTGTACAACGTGTTCCAGGCCATCCTCAACCCCGGCGACGAGGTCATCGTGGATAAGCCCTGTTGGGTCAGCTACCCCGAAATGGTGCGCATGGCCGAGGGCCGTCCGGTGTTCCTCAACTGCCCGGAATCGCAGGGCTTCCTGCCCAAGATGGACGACCTGGTGCGCTGTATCTCGCACCGCACCAAGGCCTTCGTGCTCAACACCCCCTCCAACCCCAACGGCTGCGTGTGGAC
>JAFULL010000112.1 GCA_017473345.1 Clostridia bacterium
AGGACGGGTTACCGGTTTGGGCGTTGCCGTCGACGTGCTGGGACGGGTCGTCAAAGAAGGACGGGTTGCCGGTTTGGGCGTTGCCGTCGACGTGCTGGGACGGGTCGTCGAAGAAGGACGGGTTGCCGGTTTGGGCGTTGGCGAGGGTGTCGGGGTGACTTTTATGATCGGCCTTCGGGTTGCGGCAACGCCCGGAAGCTTGGGAAGAGGTGAGGCTGTTATCCTGGGAAGACGCGTAACCGCCGTGGCTCCCATTGGAACCAACAGCACTGCAACAATTGCTGAAATACCAAGTGTGCGGAGTTTCATGGTTTCCTCCTCTGTCTGATAGAATCTGGGTTTCCAAGTCAAAGGGTGAGTGTGTGTGCTGCCTGCCTGTCAGCAGATTCATTATTCCGCCTCGTACGTGCGAACCATGCCGAAGTAATCCATCAGCAGGCCATCCTCGGTGATGGCATAGTTGTAGATGGTGCCGTAGTAGTCGATGCTGAAGCCGTCGTAGTCCGTACCAAGCACATTCACGGTTCCGCGCTTCCAGCCGAGGTTCTGCACCTGAATGCCGCTCATCACCAGCTCGGCGCTGCCGTCGGCATTGAAGATGACATAGTCGCCAGCGCAGCCCAGCTGTTCAGCCGTCAGCTTCATGCCCTGTACGATGGAGCCGGTGCACAGGAATTTCTTGTCCACATAGGGATCAGCGGCAGGAGCATCAGCAGCGGCTTCGCCGTCGGCACGTTCATAGGTGCGCAGCATGCCGAAGTAGTCCATCAGCAGGCCGGTCTCGGTGACGGCAAAGTTGTAATAGGTGCCGTAGTAATCGATGCTGAAGCCATCCTCGTACTCCTCGCCCAGCACAGTCACAGCGCCGCGCTTCCAGCCAAGGGTCTGCACGTCAATGCCGCCCATCACCAGTTTGGCGCTGCCGTCGGCATTGAAAATGACGTAATCGCCTGCGCAGCCCAGCTGCTCAGCCGTCAGCTGCATGCCCTGCACGATGGAGCCGGTCATTTCAAACTTGACGCCGATGTAGGGATCGCCGCTTTCAGCAGCATTCTCCTGCTCTTCCAGTTCAGCCAGCGCAGCCAGCAGAGCCAGCAGCTGTTCTTCTTCGCTCATTTCTTCGCCGGTGTCCGCATCGTCTTCACTATTCGTGAATACCATTCCGGCGGCTTCCATCACCAGATTGCCGTCGCCGTCAAGCACGATTTCGTCGCCCATCACATAGGCCTTGCCGTTTTCCGTTGTCCACACGCCGGGTTCAGTCTCGCCCATCATTTCCATAGCGCAGGTGCCATCCTGATTCAAAATCAGGTTCATAGCCATACCGCCCATGTCCATCGTCCAGGTACCGAAGTAGGGTTCGCCCTCAGCACCGATAGGCTGTGCAACCAGTTCTTCGCTCTCTTCCGTACCCTCGCGATAAAGGATCATCCAGCCATCGCCGATGTTCAGGGTGTTTTCATCCTCAATGACCATCGGGGTATCGAACCAATTGCCGCTGGTGAACATGGCGCCTTCTTCCGTAGTCTTCCAATTCATGTCATACACACGTTCATCGGCGAAGTTCATCACAGCGGTAAAGTCCTGATTGAAGGTCAGCACGCCAATGCCGTCTTTTTCGACCCAGTTGCCAAGGAAGGGGGCGGATGCGTCATTCTCAGCCACGACAAAACCGCCAGGGCCGACATAGATGTCGGGCGCCAGGCCAACACGAGTGAATTCGTAATGCAGTCCATTAGTGTCAATGACCAGCTTACCGTCGGCGAATACGATGGTAGCGCCCTTCCAGGTGCCCAGCGTCACGGCGGGCATGTCATCGACCATTTCCCACTGCATATGGTTCGTATACTCGTCAGATTTGTAGATCAGTTTTAGCTTGCCGTCTTCGGTGATCTCCACGGTCTTGCTGCTGTCTTCCCACGTGCCCAGAATGGTGCCGGTTTCAGCAAAAGGCGCCATGATGACCGTGGTTTCTGCATCCAGTTTGACGGAAAGATTGCCGTTTCCGTCAAAGCTGATCTCCGCCAGTTCCGTCGGGTTTTCCCCCAGATAAGCTACGGAATAATCGCTGTACCAGCGCAGCTCGTAGGGTTCTTTGTCCCCTTCAATGGACTGTGCGGTGCCGTCGGCGTTCAGCACGAAGATCATGGGGCCTGCCACTTCAGCGGGGATTTCCTCGCCTCCACTGATATAGGTGAGCGCTTTCCATGTGCCGATGAAGTACTTGGCATCTTCAGCGTCAAATTCAGGCCACATCACGTCAGAGTATTCTTCGCCTTCCTGTTCACAGCGCACGGAGACAGTCATCAGATCCACCACCAGGCGGCCGGTTTCGTCCTTATAGGCATAGGCAAAGATTTCAGAGGCTTGGGGAACTTTGTCAACGGTACGGGCAAGGAATACATTTCCATCCTCCACATACCAGCCGACGACTTCCTTCTTGCCGTCATCCAGATAGAGGTCGCCAAGACCGTTCAGATACAGATTCAGTTTGAGTTCGGGATAATCAGTGGTCGGTTCACCCATGACGTTCATACCGGAAACACCAAACCAGTCGCCGATATAGTCCCAGGCAGCAAGGCTGTCCAGTTGGGGAAATTCTTCTGCCGTCGCGGGGATGCAGCTCAGCAGCATGATCGTTGCCAACAGGAGACTCAGGAACTTTTTCATGATATCAATCCTTTCATTTTTTGTCGTGCTATTTTGAACATTCATTGAAGACCAGGTTACCAGTCGCGCATTTCCTCCGGTAGCAACTGCATGAAGTGCACGTCGATGACGGACGAGGCTTCACCGTAGCTGTTAGGGAACTTTCCGTAACCGCTGGCATGGACGGCAGTACCATCTGCAAAGGAAAAGTCCATTTCAAAACGTGTACCGTCCAGCAGTCCGGAAGCCGACCCACTGAAGCCATCCCAGCCCATCAGACCATACTGACGGATGAAACCGGTCAGAGTATTCATCCATTCCTGATCTACCGGAACAGCGTATGGCTCCTCCTCGTTGGCCAGCCAGAAGAAAGCGTTGGCTTTGCCTTCTTCCAAACGGAACTCATAGTTCTGTACGCGTTTGAAGTAAGAACTGCTTTCGTTGAAGGAGAGGTACGTTAAAGCAGCTTCTGGAACAGGACGCATCGGAGGAGTCTGCTGACACCCATACAGCATAATCGAAGCACCAACCAGAAAGCATAGCAGAACAGCATGTTTTTTCATGGCTTCCCCCTCTCTGCTTTCTGTTTGTAACGATGACGATTCCCAGATATCTTCTCACTTTTATTTTATCAGCAGCCATCTTTCTGCGGAACTACACGAAAGTACTGTTTTTCAAGCAACACACAAAAAATAAATACTTTTGTGTAGTGGTCAACACCAAAAGTACTTGCTATAATGAAACAGGAAAAGGCAGAATGCCTCACAAGCGAAGGAAGAAGATTCATGCATTTATCGAGAAAACGGTCCCTCTTTTATGTGCTGTTGGTTGCAGCACTTCTGCTGTTTGCATATTGTCTGCGTTTTGCTTTTCATCCAATGACGCAGGATTCGCTGCTGGCCATCAGTATGATGACCCTGCGCTGGGCGATTCAGGTGACGCTGACGGTACTGTGGATTGCTTCCATCCAGCGGCGCATCCTGCATACCTCCATCCGTCGGATGCTGCTGTTCGTTGGCGTTCTGCTGCTGGGCTGGCAGATCGTACGCATCGTGAAATACGATTATGTGATCATCACGGAACCCATAGGCCGCTACTGCTGGTATGCCTTCTATATCGCCATGATCCTTGTGCCGCTGATCGGCGTCTTTGTGGTGGATCATATCGGCAAGCCGGAAAACTACCGTTCACCCGCATGGATGAAATACCTTTTCATCCCCGCTTTGTTCCTGCTGGCCGTGGTATTTACCAACGACCTGCACCAGCTGGTATTCACCTTCCATAACGGCTTTGAACTGTATAACAGCGATTATGGCTATGGATTCATGTACATTCCCGTGATGGCATGGTTTTTTGTGCTGACACTGTTCTTCGCAATCGGACTGATGGTGAAAAGCCGTGTTCCCGGCAGCAAAAGCTTTCAGAGACTGCCGCTGATCATTGCCATCTTCGGCATCTGCTTCTGGGGCGGCTACAGTGCAGGCTTCATCACTGGAGACCTCACAGCCATTGACAGTCTGATTATCATCATGCTGCTGGAAAGCGCCATCCAGAGTGGAATGATTCCCTCCAACATGAACTACAAAGAGCTGTTCGCCCAATCCACCATCGCCGCACAGATCGTGGACGGCCAGCAGAAAATCCATTATGCCTCTGCCAACGCCGCGCCGCTGGATCAAGCAGTGATAGAGAAGGCAAAGCACGATGCCGTTGATTTGGGAAACGCCATCCTGCATGCACAGACCATCCATGGCGGCCATGTTTTGTGGCAGGATGATGTGAAGGCGATCAACGATCTGGCAGAGCATCTGCGTGAGGCCAACGAGATGCTTGGCGAGCGCTACGACCTGATGAAGGCGGAAGTGGAGCTGAAGGAGCGCCGCCTGCAGGCGGAAGAAAAGAGCCGCCTGTACGACCGTGTTGCACAGGAGATCGCACCGCAGCTGAGCAAGGCGGACGAGCTTCTCCAAAAGAGCCGCAAGCATCCTGAGCAAGCCCATGCGCTGCTTTCGCAGGTATGCGTCATCAGCTCCTATATCAAACGCCGGGCCAATCTGATCCTGCTGGGCGAAGAAAAGGCGGAAATCTCTACCCGTGAATTGGAACTGTGCCTGCGTGAATCACTGGACAATCTGCGCCTGTGCGGCGTGATTACGTATCTGGATTGCCGCTGCGATGGGCAGGCTGCCGTGAAGCAGATCATTGAGGCTTATGATCTATTTGAGAATGTAACGGAAGAACTGCTTGGCCAGCTGAGCGCCATGATGGTGACTATCGAATCCGAAGAAGGGATGATCCGGCTGCGTATTCAGGCCGGATGCAGCGAGGCTGTTGCGGTGTATCCTTCCTTCATGATCTCCGGCGGAACGGTCCGCTGCGAAATGCAGGATGAGGATCTGATCATTGAAGCCGTGTTTGAACAGGGAGGTGCACAGGGTTGATGACTTATGCCGCGCTCCCGATGACATTCAAAACTATCATTGCTACTTCGTTTTTTTTGACGATGATCGCTGGAATCTGCACCTGCATTCTTGTGGGCAGGAGGCAGGGACGAATGAAACAGCTTCTGCTGCTTGCATGTACTTCGGTGATTGCTGCGATGCTGCTTCTGTACGCATCCGTTATCCGGGCAGAACGCGCTCCGGCGTATATTCCTGCCGTCTCCCTGTGGCTTGAAAAGCAGGATGTGATTCTTCCACTACTGGTATGGCTGGCAATTTCGGCGTTTTTGATCATGGTGATCATCGAAGCTGTCAACCAGCGCAAAACAGCCATCACACCTTTCTCCATCAAGGAAAGCCTTGATCGTTTGGAAACCGGCCTTTGCTTCTCGCAGCCAAATGGTCTGGTGATCCTGACCAATCACAAAATGAATGAGCTGAGTCATGCACTCTTCGGAAAGGCAATTCAGAACGCGAATCTGTTCTGGAAGGCGCTGGTCAGTGATCAGCCCGTTGAGGGTGTGGAGCGCATTGCCTCTGGCGAACAGCCTGAATTCCGTCTGCCGGATGGTACGATCTGTACTTTTCATCGTGAAGCACTGGATGGTGTGATTCAGATCACTGCTGCCGATACCACCCATCAGCATCAGCTTGTGGCCGAACTGCAATCCCGCCACCGCGAACTGGAAGACATGAACGCCCGCATCCGCGGCTATGGCGACAAAGTTGACGAGTACGTTATCGCCCGCGAACGTCTGGAGACCCGCGTGAACCTGCACGGTTTTCTTGGACAGGCGCTGCTGATGACGCGGCACTATCTGCAATATGACTCCGGCGATCCGAAGAAGATCATCGACATTTGGCAGCGCAACATCGACGTGCTGCGTCTGGAGGCTGAACCGCAGCAGAAAACGGACTCTATGACTAGCTTGCAAAATGCTGCAAACGCTATCGGCATGCAGGTTCATGTGAACGGGCAGCTTCCTGAAAGTGCACAGACCTGTAAACTCATTGCCGCCATTGGCGCAGAAACGCTGACCAACGCTGTTCGTCATGCAGGAGCAAGGCAGCTATGGATTGATGTGGAGGAAACAGAAGCATCGCATGTGATCCGCTATACCAACGACGGCACAGTCCCGGCTGGTCCGATAACAGAAGGCGGCGGGCTGAACACTGCACGCAGAAAGATCGAAGCCGCAGGTGGAGAGATGCATATTGAAACGATCCCGCAGTTTGTTTTGACCATCATCTTTGAGAAAGGGGTGACGATGGATGTATAATGTGCTGATTGTAGAAGACGATCCCATGGCTAGAAAACTGTTGGAGATCTTTATCAGTACCAGCGACCAGTACCATCTGCTGCCCTCCCTGGACAGCGCCGCCATGGCAGAACTGTACTGCATGACCAACCGGGTCGATCTGATACTGATGGACGTATGTACGGCCCTGGACGCCAACGGCATTGAAGCCGCCGAAAAGCTAAAGAAGAATTATCCGCAGATCAAGATCATCATCATTACCAGCCAACCGGAATACAGCTACATCGCTCACGCCCGCAAAATCGGCGTAGAGAGTTTCTGGTACAAGGAGCCCACTGCCGAGGCGCTGCTGAAGATCATGGACCGAACGATGGCTGGCGAATCCATCTACCCGGACTCCGCGCCTGTCACCCGCCTTGGCGCAGCACTGAGCGACGACTTCACCGAGCGCGAACTGGAGGTAATGCGCGAGCTTGTCAGCGGCAAAACAGACGCTGCCATTGCCGAAACGCTGTGCCTGTCTGTTACCCGTGTGAAACAACACATCCAGCGTATCCGCGAAAAAACGCAGTTTGCCAACCGAACCGAACTGGCCGTACGCGCACGGGAAAGTGGAATCGTTATTGGCGATTACAAACACTTGTAAAAGACAAGGGCTGGGACATCGCGTCTCAGCTCTTTGCTTAATGGAGGAACACAAATGTCATCCAGGTTCAGAAAATTTGTGGAATGGGCTACTGACAGCCGATATGTACCGCTGGGCTCATGCTGCAGTCTGTGCGGAAAGAAACTGGGCTTCTTCCGGACTGGCTTCTGGAGCACGAACGCGTCCAAACTCAGAAATGGTGAGCTGTGTGAAAAATGTGCAGAAAAAGTGAAACGAGTGATTGCTAACAAGTGTGAATGGTTGATGAGTGGCACACAGAAGCAATCCTCATGGATTCACTACAACACCCATAACTGGCAAAACCTGACTGTGAAAAACGTTGCTGAAATGATCGCAGCAAAAGAACAGGCTGACCAGGAAAAGCTTTCTGCTTTTGGAAAAGGCAAAAGCAGCTTATTCCGTATTATGGAAGTTGATCAAATCGAACCCACTGCACTTCAGGTGGGCGTTGTTCGGGCTAAAAGGCTTCGCAGCAAAGTTGTAGTCTTTGGTATGGTTGAACGCGGTTCTTTTTCCAGACACGATGTTGTACAACTGGAACAGCAGGATGCTTCCGTTGGCACAACCATTCTGGAAGCCTATGCATGGGATTGCGAGGAGAACACACTTGAGGTCAATCTTCGTGCGAATATGGGGAAGCAACGGCTTGTTGAAGGAGAACAAGGCTGGCTTGTGCTGGACTATGAAGGTTACGCTGATGAAGAAGCGTTTGTGGTCAGGTAGCAAAAAGAAAACAATTTTTACATTTTTCAGATTTGAAAAAGTTTATCGATGCAAAGCCGACGCAAAAAACTGTTGATCTTCCTGTGAATTCCACACTTTTTCACCCTATTTTCCACCATACCAAAAACCCCCGAAACCTTTACGGCTTCGAGGGTTTTCTTTGGTACGCCCGGTGCGATTCGAACGCATGACCTTCAGAGTCGGAGTCTGACACTCTATCCAACTGAGCTACGGGCGCGTGCAGGATGTATTGTACCTGCGAAATGCTTATTTGTCAAGGGGTTGGGGAGTGGCGGGTTTGGTGGATGAATGGTGATTTTTGTCTGCAAAATGTGTGTTTTTACGTTTTGAAGACATTTCCGCACAAATTCTGCACAAGCAAAGTGCTGAATCCATTGATTCATATAGCTTTGAGTGCTCTGGGCCTGCACAAAACGCTATTTTTGCCCCATTGCAAGACTGATTTTCTCTCCTGCTTCTTCCACGTTCTTTTGCGTTACATGAGCATAAACTTCCAGCGTATACCGGTATGTCAGCGGGATAGTAGCGAAACAACTCTTCAAAATCGCGTGTTTCAGAACCGAGTTCACACTTTCCGTACTCGGGTACATTTTCATAAAGCAGCGTAATGCCTGACCTCAACACCATTGAAATTCCGCGTTTCAAAAAGGTGACTCAGACCATTGGACGGTACTTCCCGCGTGCAGCGCATCCGCCATGTGGACTTTCCCCACATCACCCCCACCATCGTGATCCTGCTGATCATGGGCATGGGCAGCATCATGAGCGTAGGCTTTGAAAAGGCTTATCTGATGCAGAACAACCTCAACCTGGCTCATTCCGAGCTGATCTCCACCTATGTTTACAAGGTTGGTCTGTCCGGCACCGGTGCCGGCAAAACCGATTTCTCCTATTCGACTGCGATCGGCCTGTTCAACTCTCTGATGAACCTTTTGCTGATCGTCATCACCAACACCATTTCCCGCCGCGTGTCGGAAACCAGCCTGTGGTAAAGGAGGGACAGGATATGAACGTAGCAACGCAAACCAAATTCGAGTGCAAAAAGCGCGCGTCCCGAATGACCACCGGCGACAAGGCGTTCAACGTATTTGCCATTTCCCTGATAAGCCTGCTGACCCTCATCGTGCTGGTACCCATGATGAATGTCGTGCGTCTTCCTTCTCGGCCCCCAAGGCGGTCAGCGATGGCCGCGTATGGTTCTGGCCGGTGGACCCCACCTTTGAAAACCACAAGGCCATCCTCAATTACTCCCACGTATGGCTGGGCTACCGCAACACCATCTTTTACACTCTGGTGGGTACCCTGATCAACGTCAGCATGACGCTCATCTGAGCCTACCCCCTCAACCAGAAGCAGTTTGGCGACCGCAAGCTCTTTAACCTTTTGTTCTTCTTTCCCATGCTGTTCACTGCCGGCATGATTCCCCACTACATGCTGATGCGCGACATTGGCTTCCTCAACTCCGTGTGGGCCATTCTGATCCCCAGCGCCATCAGCGTGTACAACATGATCATCACCCGTACCTTTATTCAGACCAGCATTCCCGAATCCATTGCCGAGGCGGCCATGCTGGACGGCTGCTCGGTGTTCCGCTACTTCTTCAGCTTCATCCTGCCGCTGTCCAAGACGATCATCGCGGTCATCGCCATGTATTACGCGGTGGATCACTGGAACGCCTACTTCAACGCCTTCCTCTACCTCAACGACAGCGATCTGTATCCGCTGCAGCTGTTCCTGCGCGAGATCCTCATCAGCAGCTCCTTTGCTGCCGGCGCTGTGGATGACCCCGAGCTGATGGAGCAGATGAAGAGTTTGGCCAACACGCTCAAATACGTGGTCATCGTTGTGGCCACCTTCCCCCTGATGTGCATCTATCCCTTTGTGCAGAAGTACTTCATCAAGGGCGTTATGATCGGCTCCGTCAAGGGCTGAGCGGCATTGCAACCTCATCCGATGCAAAAGATGAGGTTTTTTTCTGCCAGGAAGGTTTCAAACCCGTTGCGCAGAACTATTTTATCAGAAGCAAAGGATTGTTTTTCCGACAAGGAGGATCCAACCATATGAAGCAGATCAATAAAGGCAGGTATTCCTTTCTTCCACCGGCAGGCATTCGCCCTGAAGGATGGCTTAAGCGCCAGCTGCAGCTACAGGCCGACGGCCTGGCCGGTCAGCTGGACCGCGTGTGGCCGGACGTGAGCGACAGCAAGTGGATCGGCGGCGAGCATGAAGGCTGGGAGCGCGTACCCTACTGGCTGGACGGCTTCATCCCGCTGGCATGGCTGCTGGATGATGAAGACATGAAAGCCCGCGCCCGCCGCTATGTGGAGCATATCATGGCCCGGCAGGAGGAGGACGGCTGGATCTGCACGTGCGAAAAGAAAGACCGCATGCGTTACGACGTATGGGTGGTGTTTCTGATTTGCAAGGTGCTGGTGATGTATGCCGATTTTACCGGCGACGAGCGCGCCGACGACGCAGCGGAGAAAGCGCTGAAGCAGCTGAATTCCCAGCTGAACTACTGCACGCTGTTTGGCTGGGGCCAGGCCCGCTGGTTCGAGTGCTATGTGCCCATCCTGCGGCTGTATGAAAAGCGCCCGCAGAACGACTGGCTGCTTTCGCTTGCGTACAAGCTGCGCATGCAGGGTATGAACTGGCGTTACTTTTTTGAGGACTGGCAGCAGGAAAAGCCCATGCGCAAAGACGCCTGGACGTTTATCACCCATGTGGTGAACATCGCCATGGCGCTCAAGGCCGAAGCCATGATCGGTCATCTGGAAGACTGTCCCGTACACGAAAATGCAAAGCACGCGCTTGAACTGCTGTGGCGCGATCACGGCATGGCCGCGTGGCACTTTACCGGCGACGAATGCCTGTCCGGCAAGAGCCCTATCCACGGTGCCGAACTGTGCAGCGTGGTGGAGGCGATGTACTCCTACGAGCATCTCATCCGCTTCACCGGCGAATCCCTCTGGAGTGATCTGCTGGAGCGGCTGGCCTACAACGCCCTGCCCGCCACTATTTCGCCGGATATGTGGTCGCATCAGTACGACCAGATGACCAACCAGATCCGCTGCGAGCCCTTTGAAAAAGGCCAGCAGCCCTTCATCACCAACCGCGAAGAGTCTCACATTTTCGGCCTTGAACCCAACTACGGCTGCTGCACGTCCAACATGGGACAGGGCTGGCCCAAATTTGCGCTGTCTGCCATCATGAAAATGGAAGATGGTCTGGTCATTACCGCCATTGCGCCCGTCAGCGTATGTACTCAGATCGACGGTGTGCCGGTCCATGTGACAGTAGAAACCGACTACCCCTTCAAAAACAGCTACAGCGTGCATGTGAAGGCAGAGCGTCCCGTTTATTTTTCGCTGAAGCTACGCCTTCCCGGCTTTGCGTTTGACGGTCTGGTGAACGGTCAGCCCGCGGGCGAGGGCGTCATCAAGCGCTGCTGGCAGCAGGAGGAAACCGTTGATGTTTCCTTCCGCACGCAGGCGCAGCTGCGCGAGCGTCCGCAGGGGCTCTACTGTCTGGAAAACGGCCCGCTGTTGTTTGCTGTCGCTCCCGATACGGTATGGACGAAGGTGGAATATGAGCGTGACGGCGTGGAGCGCAAATATCCCTACTGCGACTATCACGTCACCGCAGCCAGCCCGTGGAACTACGCTTTCGCCGGCACTGATTTTATTCGCGAAGAAAGCGAGATCGGCACGGTGCCCTTCTCGCCCGACAAACCGCCCGTTACGCTGCATGCAAGGATGGCGCCCATCACCTGGGCAGAAGAAAACGGCGCATGCACCGAGCTGCCCCAGAGCACCACGCCCCTGGGCGAACCGGTCGACGTGCCACTGATCCCCTATGGCTGCACCACCCTGCGCATGACGGAAATGCCACTGATCAAATAAAGCACTAAAAAAACGACAGCCGATGAATGAGCGGCTGTCGTTTTTTCAGTGTCTCTGCACGGAAAGTCTTGTATATGGGCAATGTCAAAAGTTGAATTTTTGTTGCATCATCAAGTTTCGGCACCGCACATGTCTCATCAGCCTTCCCGCAGCATCCCGCAGGCGGCCTCCAGGATCTGCCTGCATCCGCCGCCCTGGGCAAAGTCCGGCCTGCCGCCGCCTTTGCCGCCCAGCGGACGGGCGCTGTCGCGCAGCAGTGCACCCATGTTTGCAGCAACATCAGCAGAACGGCCAAATACATAGATCGCCTGATCGCCGTTGGCCGCACCCATCAGTGCGATCACGCCGGGCTGCTCGATCAGCCTGGACACAAGATCCCTCAGCAGCATGCCGTCAGCATCCACAAAACAGGCAATCAGTTTTGTGCCGTCAGCAAGTATTTCCGCTTCGTCGATCATGCGCTGCGCCTGCGAAAGCAACTGTTCCTTCTTGTACCTTACCAGTTCATATTCGGCTGCGTGCAGCTTTTCCTTCAACATTTCTATGCTGGCGGTCAGGTTTTCCACGTTGCTGGATACCAGTTCTGCTGCAGCATGCGCTGCAGCATGGCACTGGCAGTAATCCATCAGTGCACGCTTTCCCGCCAGAAAAGCCACGCGCATTTTTCCTCTGGCCGGAGTGACAGAAATGATCTTGACCAGCCCGATCTGTCCCGCCGTGGAGGGATGTGTGCCGCCGCAGGCCACCATTTCGTCATCACCGATAGCAACGATGCGCACATGCTCGCTGACCGTCGGTTTTTTGCGCAGGGGCAGCACCTGCAGTTCTTCATCAGAGGGGAACCAGCAACGCACAGGTACATCACGCTGAATATGCTCGTTGACGTCCAGTTCGATTCTGCGCAGCATCTCGTTCGAAATGCGCGTAGCGCCATCCGGCATAGCCACGTCGATGGTGGAAACATCGCTGCTGATATGCAGCCCAATGGTCACGCCGCCCAGCATGCGATGCAGCGCCCCAGCGATCATGTGGTCGCCCGCATGCTGCTGCATGTGGTCAAAACGGCGTTCCCAGTCGATCGCGCCATGTACCCTTTCCCCCACCTGCAGTGGCTGTGTCACCGTGTGCCATACGTCGCCATCCGTCACATTCACGTCTACCACACATGCACCGCCCAGCATGCCTGTATCAAAAGGCTGACCGCCGGATGTGGGATAAAACGCACTTCTATCCAGCAGCACATCAAAATATTCTCCATTAGGACGGCAGGCGATCACCTGCGCGTCAAATTCCGTCAGGTAAGCATTATCATAATACAGACGTTCTGTCATTGTTCTCTCTCCGTCATTTCAGGTGCGGATCCACACGCGCATTTCGTTCGCGCCGCGGTTCGCCCATGCATAATAGGGAATCCATTTCAGTTCAGCCGGACGAATCTCAATTCCACGTTCACATGCATACAGGGTCTGCTCGTCCCATCCGTCGCAGGTTTCGCGCAGTCCGCACGAGGTGATTGTTACCACGCCGCCAAGCAGTTCCGGCTGCCACTGCGTTGCAAACTGTGGATCAGCGCCCATCCGTACCAGATGCAGATTGGCGCCGTTGTCCTGTTCCTCCAGACAGTAGACCAGTGGGCCGCGCATCACGGCAGCCTTGCCCGCATTTTCGTATACGCGCGGATTGGCACGTACCACGCGGGCCGGCATATCCAGCGCCAGCTGCACGCTGTCGCCGTTCTTCCAGCTGCGCCTGATATGAATATATCCGTTTTCAGCCTGCGTTTCAACCGCTTCGCCATTCACGTGCAGCGTATACTGCGCACACCACCCGGGAATGCGCAGCGCCAGATCGAATGCCGTTTCATGCTCGGCCGACAGACTGATATTCACGCCGCCCTCCCAGGGATAACCGGTCTGTACATGCAGCGTGACGGGCTCGTCTCCCACCTTTGCGGAAATATCACCGCCCATATAGAGATGCACATACAGCGTCTCATTCTCCTGCGTAACCACATACTTTTCAAGCGACGTCACCAAGCGGATCAGGTTGGGCGGGCAGCAGGCACATCCAAACCATGGCTGACGCTCCGCCTTCACATGTCGCTTGCGCTGATCCTTTGCGCAGGCCTCCGGCAGCACTTCCAGCGGATTGACATAGAAAAAGCGTTTGCCGTCCAGCTGCATGCCGCTGAGTACCGTGTTGTACAGGGCGCGTTCCATCGCGTCGGCATACCTGCCGTCAGGGTTCATAGCCAGCATGCGCATGGCAAAGAACACCAGCGCGATGCTTGCGCAGGTTTCGGCGTAAACGGTGTCGTTGGGCAGGTCGTAGTCAAAGGTAAACGCCTCGCCATATTCTGACGAGCCCACTGCACCGGTAATATACATGCGGCGCTGCGTGATGCTCTCAAACAGACGTTCACAGGCAGCCTTCAGTGTTTCATCGTCCGTTGCACGCGCGACGTCCGCCATGCCCGAATACAGATAGAGCGCGCGCACTGAATGCCCCACCGCGTCCTTTTGCTCGCGCACGGGCTTGTGCGCCTGATAGTAGGCATATTCCAGCACGCCGTTTTCCCAGTAGAAGCCGTTTCCGTGCTTTTTGCGCTCCAGCGGAAAATAAAGCGGCTCCTGTCCGCGCTGGTCGATGAAAAAACGCGCCAGTTCCAGATGCGCCGGATCCTGCGTGATCTCATACAGGCGCATAAGCGCCATTTCGATCACCGGATGACCGGGATAACCCTTCAGTTTGCCTTCTTCCGGCCCAAAAACACTGCGGATGTGTTCCACCAGGCGGATCATGGCATCCAGCAGTTTGCGCTTGCCCGTGGCCTGATAATACGCCACCGCCGCTTCGATCATGTGACCGGCAACGTAAAGCTCATGGCAGTCCATCAGGTTGGTCCAGCGCTTGTCCAAGCCGTTGATGATATAAAAAGTATCCAGATAACCGTCCGGCTGCTGTGCCGCCACAATGACGTCGATCGCACTGTCGGCAGTTGCTTCCAGCTCCTGATCCGGATGCCACTCAAGCGTATAGGCTACGCCTTCCAGCCACTTGGCCACATCGCTGTCCTGAAACATAAATCCGCCGTGAGGGCCGCTTTCTTTTCCGGCTGCGATGCGGAAATTGCGCATACAGTAGCTGGGCGCGGCATTTTCAATTTCATCGTTCAGAGCCTTCCACTGATACGGAATGCCCTCAAGGCGCACCGTTTCCCGGATTCTGTCCCAGAATGCATCTCTGATCGTAACAGCCGTCATATGTACGCTCCTTTTTGTCACTCCACCACAGGATATACGCTGAACGGTTCGTCATGGATATCGGCATAAGCCCAGTATTCGTGGATGTTATCGCCGCGCAGACGCAGCTTGCGGTCTTTCTTTTCAAACCACTCTTCCGGTTTTTCAACATCCCACTTCACCCGCACAGGGCCGGGCGCGCCCATGGCGGCATACAGCAGCGGCCCGTATTCCAGCGCGTAGCGTTCCACATCCGGCAGTCGTTCGCCGCCTGTATAGCGCGTTACGCGGAAATACATAGGCAGTTCAAATGCAAAGCTGTCCCCTGCCTTCACGTTTTCATGCACCTCATAGTACGACTGACCATCCTTCACAGCCCAGCGGGGAATGCGCAGATGCAGGCGGAAAGGCTTCTGTGCAGCGGTGATGGCGATCTTCACATGACCGTCGTCAGGCAGGCCGCTTTCGCACACGAGCGATACGCCGTTTGGCAGATCAGCCTCGCTGGAGGCGTACAGATCCACGTACACGTCGTCAGGCGTATAGGCGTACAGAAACTGCGGAAGCAATCCGCAAAGGCGCGTGCCCAGGCTGGCGCAGCAGGTGGCACGGTCCAGATAGCGCCAGTCCTTGCTGCGTTCCAGAAAGTTGAGGTAATGGAAGCCCACGCTGCCCACCTGTGCGCCCAGCAGCACATTGTAGAGCGAATTTTCAATCTCATCGGCATAGTGCGCATTGTCAGGATCCAGCCTGCGCATGCGCTGGTTGAGCAGTACCCAGAAGTTGGTGGAGCACAGCTCGTTGTAATTGTGTCCGGGATCCAGCCACAGGCAGCCGGGATAATAGCGGTCGTCCTCGCACATGGCAATGCCGCCGCCCACATGCTGCCACTTGTCCTCATACATTTCAAGCGCAGCAGCAACGGCCTTGTAATACAGTTCATCGCCCGTTGCACGGTACAGATCCAGATATCCCTCCAGCGCCGTCAGCAGCGTGGAATGGGGATGATTGCCCGGATGTGCATAAATTGCCCGGTGATCCCGGCGAATGAGCTGCTCCAGCCACCAGGTTTCCTGATAATGCTTCTGCGCGATTTCAATGTCTTCCCATTTGCCAACGGGCGAATCATACACGCGCGTCGGAGCCAGAATGCCCTGAAAACCCAGGTTCATGTCCTTCACATAAGGCAGCACTTCGCTGTGGTTGAAGCAGTCCGACATGCCGCGCGCAAGCCTGAAGGCGCGTTCTTCACCGGCATAGCCTGCATCCAGCAGGCCGAAAGTGACCCATGCACGGGTGTAGTTGGGATATTCGCGGGTACAGAATTCCTCGCGGGTGATGGGCAGCAGGAAGCCGTCAGGCTCCTGGTCGGCCTCGATCTCGTCAAGCAGTGCGCGGATGGTGCTGCGCAGCTGTTCATCCTCCTGCCACAACAGCGTCGTGCCTGCGCCCATCATAAACTGACCGGCCGTCTGGCCCTTGAGGTTGTTTTCAAAATGGCCGTCGCGGGCTGCATAGGGCACGCCGGGGGCGGGCTTTCCCGCATGCACGCGGTACCAGTACAGCATGCGGTCGATATCAAAGCCCTTCAGAAAAGCGATATTGTTGTCAAAAGCCTGCTTCAGCCTGCCGCCGGTAAGGCGCACGCCGCCCACGGGCACATCCGCCCGATATGCAACCTTGTATTTTCCCATATGCAACTCTCCTTACAGGTTCTGATAGCTGACGCGCTCAAGGATCTGCTCCTGATAGGCACGGTCCAGCTGCACAAAGTGACCGCTCCAGCCCCACACGCGCACAATGAGATTACGGTGTTCCTGCGGTTTTTCCATGGCGGCCTGCAGCGTTTCGCGGCTGACAGCATTGAGCTGCAGCTGATGGCCGCCCAGCAGAATGAAGCTGCGCACCAACTGCGCCACCTTTTCTGCGCCCTCGTCGTTACGGAAGACCGTGTCGTGCAGTTCCAGCGTGAGCGGGCCGCCGTTGATGGCTTTGCCCACATCAGGCAGCGCCATGGCCCGGATGACCGACAATGGGCCTGCGTCCTTCAAAAGCAGGGATGGCGAAAAATTAGCCGGCAGGCGTTCGCCCTTCATATGGCCGCTGCAAAGCGTGGGCAGTTCGTCCGCATGCCACAGATAATACATGGCGCTGCCGGTACCCGCGCGGAATATGCCGCCGCGCTCGTTTCGCAAGGGCTGCAGTGCTTCAGCAAAGGCAGTCAGCAGTTCATTGCCAATCTGCTCGCACACAGGGTCGCGTCCTAGCTTGGGTGCCTCTCTGCGCAGCCTGCGACGCAGGGCGGGATTGTTTGTAAAGTCAGTGCGCACAGCCTGCAGCAGTTCTTCTGCATTCAGCTTGCCGCCATATACCAGTTCGCGCACGACGGCCAGCTGATCGACCGCCTCGCCGAAGCCTGTGCCGTGAATACCGTAGTTGTTGTACCTGCCGCCTTCGCTTACGTCATGCGTGAAGTCGCTCATCAGCACGCTCTGCCACGGGGCAGGCTCCATCCACAGCGGTTTCACGCTGTCGGCGATCTGCCGAGCGCGCAGGGAGAGGGTTTCCTTTATCTTTTCAAAGAAGGCTTCGTAGCTGGTGCAAGCGGTCAGATATTCCTGTACACAGTCGCTCACCACATTGGCCAGCGGCATCGCGCCGATGTTGGGAATATCCATGCCAACGCCGGGAATGATGAACTCCCAGCAGGCAGCCACGGTATAGTCGCGCGCATCCTCAGGCGCATATCCCAGCGCGATCAGGCCGGGGATGACCACGTCGTCGTTGGCGTACTGCGGAAAACCCAGCCCCTGCCGGGTGAGTTGCGTCGCCAGGCGGAACAGCTCCATCGGCGTATTGTGATCCACGCGCAGATTGATCTTGGGGTCGATGCAGCGGTTGTGCAGGCTGGCATTGAGGCAGATTTCCGTAAGCGGATTGACTGCACATGCACCGTCTCGCGTCACGCCGCCCAGCATCAGGCTCTGGCCGTTGTCGCCCTGCTGCATGCCGGTGTACAGGTCGCTGTCGCGGCTGAAGGAAAGGAAAAATTCCTCCGTCCATTCCAGCGCCTCTTCCATGGTGAGAAGACCGGCGTCAAGATCCTGCTTCAAAAACGGCCACATGTACTGGTCAAAGCGACCCACGGTATTGTGATAGACGTTGCTGGCCCACAGGCAAAAATGCAGAATGCGCATCATCTGTAGCGCTTCGGGATAGCTGCGCGCGCCTGTGCGCAAAGCACGTGAAAGCGCTGCATTTTCATAGCGGTCAGCATAGGCCAATACTGCGTCGATGCACATGTCACGCGCTGCATTGCCGGTTTTGCGGCAGAGCAGTCCGCCCATCAGCACGCCCGCCCAGTCGCTGGAGATGTTGCACACACGGCCCTGCTCATGAATATAGCAGCCCTGCTGCAGGTGTTCCTTTTCCCCCTCAGCATAGATATCCGGGAAGGCGATCAGCGTACGCCACGCAGGAATGCGCTCTCCGCGGCAGATCACGCGTTCTGTTTCCAGAAAAAGCTTTAATCGAATCGCTGCGCGCATGTCCAGTGAAAGGGCGGGGTTTTGAATTTCCGTGCTGATCTGCTGCCACTCCTGCTGCGTCAGCTCGCGCCGGTCCGCACGGTGTGTTCCACTTTGCAAAAAGGCTCTCTGTTCGTCCATCCGGCTCATAGCACATGGACCTCCATTCCGAGTTGTTCAAAAGGCTGTGTATCAATCTGCGGCGCTTTGTCGATGGGAAAGCCCGGATCATAGCGCAGTCCAGCGCTTTGGTACTTCGCCCCGGCTGCGGTGTGATAGGGCAGCAGTTCGACCTGATCCAGCGCAGGCGCACCGGCAATCAGCTGCGCCGTCGCCCGCATGTTTTCAGGCGAATCATTCACGTCCGGGATGAGCGGAATACGAATGCGGAAGGGCTTTCCGCTCTGCTTCAGCCGCTGCAGGTTTTGCAGGATGCATTCGTTGTCAACGCCCGTCCAGCGTTTATGCGCCGCGCTGTCGACCAGCTTCACATCCATGATGACATAGTCCATCGCTCCGGTCACGCGGTCAAAAACCTCTGCCGGGGCATAGCCGCAGGTTTCGATGCATTTGTGCAAATCCGGCAGCAAGCTGCACAGCTCCAGCACAAAATCCGGCTGCAAAAGCGGTTCGCCGCCGGAAAAGGTGACGCCTCCGCCGTTCATGGCCAGCAGCTTTGCATTGGCCAGCACTTTGTCTGCCACAACCTGCGCCTCTACAGGCGCACCGGCGATGTGCACGGCCTCCGCCGGGCAGATATCCATACATTTGCCGCAGCCGGTGCATTGATCCGGCGAAGGGCACACGCTGCTGCACGCGCCGCAGCGTATGCACATGCTGTGCGACGTTACGCGCTGCGGCCCGGGGCGAAGCCCTTCGGGGTTATGACACCAGCGGCAGCGCAGAGGGCAGCCCTTCAGAAAGATCACCGTGCGCATGCCCGGGCCGTCGTAGACGGCAAATTCTTCAACATCAAAAATCGAACCTGTCATACTGAATCCTTTTTTTCAAAAAAATGCTGTTTACAAAATACGGCGTTTGGGCACTTTCCTCCTGCTGCAAAATCCGATGAAAAAATCGGCGTTTCGTTGCGAACGCCGATTTGCAAATTCACTTCAAAAGTTCCGCAGGCACTTCCATGGCCATGCGCTGATACCCCGCCTTGCTGGGGTGCAGATGGTCGCCGGAATCATATTCCGGCAGGAACCAGTCAGGACGCTCAGGGTCGCGCAAAGCCTTGTCAAAATCCACACAGCCGTCGATCAGATCCGTGGTGCGGATGAAGTTGTTGTAAGCGTGGCGCATCTCCTGCCTGAACGGCGCATCAGTGCGCCATCCGCCCATGGGCAGCAGCGTGCCCACATACACCCGGTAGCCATAGCTGCGCGCCTGTGCGATATAGGTTTTGAGCCCTTCAATCAGTTCCTCCACCGTCGGCAGGTCGCTCATGGGACGGAAGATATTTTCCGCCTCGCCCACTGGGTGGATGATGTCATTGATACCCTGCTGGATGAGCACCGCATCCGCACCGTCGGTGGGCACCTCATGGTGAAAACGTCGGCTGCCCATCAGCCCGTAGGATTCATAGATCAGGCAGTGATATTCCCGCAAAATGCGCGACCCGCTGGTCGCCCGGCGAACGATGGACGTATGTCGCCAGCCCTCGCGGGCGCAGCGCACAGCCAGATCATCCGGCCAGTTCTGCGCCGTGATGGAATCGCCATAGCAGACAAGCGCCCGGTTTTCAGGCTGCGTGAGCACCGACACATTGGTAAGAAAATAGAACAGATGGGTCTTTCGTGAAGTGTTTACATCAATGGCAGCGTTTTCCGTCTCATCGCCGTTGGCGTATACACCTTCCGACAAAGGGCCGGTGGCGAACACCACCGAGCGCATAAGCGTAAAATCCGCCAGATAAAAGCTGACAAACAGCGTTTCATCACAGCCCACCTGCACTTCCACCGGGTCGCTGACAACGTTCTCGCCTGCCGGAATGGTCACAGCTGTCTGCCCGCCGAAGGTAACTGGCCGGAACACACCCGCATGCAGCAGCGTGGTGCGATCAAGCGTGATGGGCTCCGTGCCGCAATAGTTGTCAAACGTCAACCGCACAGCCTGACCCGTAAACGGAATGCGGATGGGATAACGGATGGTGATGTTTTTGGCATACCGCTCCGGCCTGTTTTCCGCAACGCTCACCGCATTGCCCCAGATGCTCACCCATTTTTGTTCCACAGTTCCGTCTCCTTTCGAGAATTTACCCTATTGTATCATCGTGGACGAAGTGCGTCAATCGCACAGAAAAGCACCCTGTGCGTTGCGGCGCAGGGTGCTTGAAGGATGTTCTTATACAATTTTTTTGATGAGCGGTATGCGCCTCATCACCCATGCTGCGCCCAGTGCAACGGCAAACACCAGCGCTTCCCACACAAGCACAGCGGCAAAGTCGTTCATCACGCCGCACAGCGGCATGAACAGCCGCTCCTTGGTTTCGGCGATCAAAAGATCCTGCACCAGATAAATGCCAAATGCACAGCCGCCCAGCCGTGCCCAGCACCTGCATTCCTTCGCAAGGCCCTTGGCCAGCATCATCACAGCAATCGAACCGATGATGGTAAACAGCGAGGGCTGCATGCGCTCGTCCATGAACCAGTACTTGGCACCGGGCGCAACGCGGTCAAACTCGATGCGAGTCAAAACCACGCTTGCTGCAATGCACAGCACCAGCGCAGCAGCTGCGCCAAGCAGGCGCGCACGGGTGGGAACAAAGCGTTCACGCACCCACCTGCCTGCAAAAAACAGGCCAATGTACCCGGTAAACAGCGGCACATGGAAATGCTGCGGCAGCGCCAGCACCGGCACATAGTGCGCCGCCAGCGGCCATGCTGCGCCCAGGCCGAAGCACAGGCCCATCAGGTAGAGCTGTTCGCGTTCCCCCATCGTGCTGCACATGCGCTGCAAAAGCGGCAGCATCAGCATAAGCCCCATGTAGAAGTACAGGTACCAGAAGCCATCGGTGATCTGCTGCGTCCATACCAGCTGCAAAAATGCACCGATGTTGACCATGCGGGGCCACAGCCCCCAGAACACCCACGCATCATACAGGTAGTACGCGTAGGAAAATACCAGCAGCGCTGCAAGCATGCGTCCAAAACGGCCCAGCGATCTGCGCAGGCTGTCCTGCCGGTTCAGCAGGCACGCGCCGGACACCAGCACAAACACCGGTACGGCCAGTTTGCTCACATAATACCACACCACAGACAGCCACCACGTTGCCTGCTGGGGCGTCGCCGCCTGAAACACATGGCTGTTGGTGTGATTGACGATCACCAGAAACGCCGCCACAAAGCGCAGCGCATCCAGCCAGCCTTCGCGCCTGTGGCCGCTCACGCTTCTTCACCCAGCAGGTGTTCCCTGCGCCAGGCCTTTGCACGGGCGATGGAGTCCTTCACAGCAGAGGGCGCGGGGCCGCCGCGCAGGCTGCGGCGCTCCACGCACGCCTCCAGCGAGATGGCCTGATACACATCCTCGTCAAAAGCAGGATGCGCAGCGCGCAGCTCCTCGAGTCTCAAATCCGTCAGGGCACGATTTTCGCGCACGCACTTGCCCACCAGCGAGCCGCTGACATGGTGCGCATCGCGGAAGGGCAGGTTCTTGCCCACCAGATAATCGGCAAGGTCAGTGGCATTGGTGAAGCCCAGCCCAGCGCTTGCATACATCTCTTCCTTGCGGAAGGAGGTGGTGCGCAGCATTTCGGTAAAGGTGGGCAGGCACTTCATCAGCGTGTCGTACGCATCGAAGAAGGCTTCCTTGTCTTCCTGCATGTCCTTGTTGTAGGCAAGGGGCAGGCCCTTCATCACGGTCAAAAGCGCCATCAGGTCGCCGTAAACACGGCCGGTCTTGCCGCGCACCAGCTCCGCCATGTCCGGATTCTTTTTCTGGGGCATAATGGAAGAACCTGTGGTGAATGCATCGGAAAGCTCGATGAACTTGAACTCCCAAGAA
>JAFULL010000113.1 GCA_017473345.1 Clostridia bacterium
CTCCATATCCAGCTGATAGAACTCACCGGGGCTGCGGTCGCCGCGGGCATCCTCATCGCGGAAGCAGGGTGCAATCTGGAAATAACGGTCAAAGCCAGAGGTCATCAGCAGCTGCTTGAACTGCTGGGGAGCCTGAGGCAGTGCGTAGAACTTGCCGGGATGCTTGCGGGCAGGCACCAGATAGTCGCGGGCGCCTTCAGGAGAAGAGGCAGTCAGAATGGGCGTGGTGATCTCGAGGAAACCATGCTCATTCATAGCCTGACGCAGCGCGCTGACAACATTGCAGCGCAGAACGATGTTCTTTTTCACATCGGGGTTGCGCAGGTCCAGATAACGATACTTCAGGCGCAGGGTCTCATCGGCCTCGCGGGAACGGTTGATCTGGAAGGGCAGCTCGTTGTAACGGCAGCGGCCCAGCACTTCGATCTTCTCGGGGACGATTTCAATGTCGCCGGTCAGCTGCTTGGGGTTCTTGGAGTCACGCTCGCGCACAACACCTTCCACAGCGATGGTGCTTTCCTTGTTCAGGGAACGGATCAGCGCCATCTGCTCTTCGTTTTCGATAACGATCTGGGTAATGCCGTAAAAGTCGCGAAGAACCACAAAGGCCAGTGCGGCGGAAACCTCACGCACATTTTCCATCCAGCCGGCAAGACGAACCTGCTTGCCGCAGTCAGTAATGCGAAGCTCCTGACAGGTATGAGTACGGTTCTGCATCATGTTACTTCCTCTCTGTTTGTTCAGGGATCACAGACGCGCCTTGAGAGCCTCGGCGGCACTTTCAAGCGGAGCTTCCCATTCTTCCTTGGTAGTCATATCGCGCAGCTTGACAACGCCGCGCTCGAGTTCATCATCAGCAAGGATGGCCACATACTTGGCACAAAGCTTGTCGGCATACTTGAACTGCGCCTTCAGGCTGCGGCCCTGATGATCCATATCTGCACGCAGGCCGGCTGCACGCATGGCCTGCACCATGCCAAACGCCTTCAGGCTGAGCGACTTGTTGAGGCAGGCCACGAAAACCTCGGGCGTTTCGTCCTCAATTTCCAGCTTGCACTCGCCTTCCTCCAGCGCATCCAGCAGCATCAGCACGCGTTCGATGCCCATGCCGAAGCCAACAGCGGGAGTGGCGGGACCACCTACTTCCTTCACAAGGCCATCGTAACGTCCACCGCCGCAAACAGTCAGTTCGCCATTGGGCGTACCGGTGACAACTTCAAAAACTGTCTTGGTGTAGTAGTCAAGGCCGCGAACAATTCGCGGATCGACCGTATAGCGGATTCCGGCAGCCTCAAGATACTGCTTGAGCTGCTCAAAATGCTCGCTGCACTCATCACACAGATGGCCCAGCATTTCAGGCGCATCCGTCAGAGCTGCCTTACAGCTTTCTTCCTTGCAGTCAAGTGTACGCATGGGGTTGATTTCCATGCGTTCCTGGCAGGTTTTGCACAGCTGATCCTTTTTTTCGTTCAGGTAGCTGCGGAATTCCTGCTGATAGGCGGGACGGCAGTTGGGGCAGCCGATGGAGTTGATGCGTACGCTAAGGTTTTTAAGACCAAAGCTCGCAAGCAGATTGACCACCAGCACGATCAGTTCAGCATCCGCAGAGGGCTGGGATGCGCCGAAGCATTCCATACCAAACTGGTGATGCTCACGCAGGCGGCCGGACTGAGGAGCCTCATAGCGGAAGTGCGGAGCATTCAAATAATACATCTTGCACGGAAGCGCCTGGCCCTGCAGACCTCCCTCCAGAAAGGCGCGCACAGCACCTGCAGTGCTTTCGGGCTTAAGCGTTACGCTGCGGTCGCCCTTGTCCAGAAAAGTATACATTTCCTTGCGTACCACGTCACTGCTTTCACCAGCAGAGCGGGCAAACAGTTCGGTATGTTCCACCACAGGAGTACGCAGCTCGCGATAGCCGTTAAGCAGTGCAGCCTTGCGCATTTCACGCTCCAGCGCACGCCAGCGGGCGCTTTCCGCGGGCAGAACGTCCTTCATTCCCTTAAGTACCTTGCAAAGCATTGCGATTCACCTCATCAAATGCTCTGTGAAATGGTCACAGATAGAGTTATTATACACGCCGCAAACAATGAATGTCAAGAATTTGAGCAAACAGCAGCAGTCGCGTTTATCATATATTTTGTTCGTCCATACACAACAACTTTCTGTCAAAAGAAAAAGGTTCCGACCGTAACAGTCAGAACCTTTCTGCTTATTTCTGAATACGCAGTGCTTTCAGCCGCTTCATAACCTCATTTCCACCGCAGCCGAAGAAATCGTGCAGCTTCCTGTATTCCTGATACAACATTTCATAAATATGCACATTCTCTTCAATCGGCGTATAAACCATTTGACCGGCAGCGCCCATTGCACGTGCCCCCTCCGCCGGGCTGGCGTAAACTCCAGCCGCAACCGCCGCAAAGATCGCGCTGCCGAGCGCAGGTCCCTGGGCTGCATTGGTAACAATGACGGGCATACGAAGCACGTCGGCATAGATTTGCATTGCCATCGGGTTTTTTTGCGGAATGCCGCCGCTTGCGTAGAATGCATTGATCGGTACGCAGCTTTCACGGTAGGTGTCAAGAATCATTCGTGCGCCGTATGCAGTGGATTCAATCAGTGCGCGGTACATTTCCTCCGGCGTGGTCTGCATGGTCATACCGATCATCAGGCCCGTCAGGCCGGTATCAGCAAGCACGCTTCTGTTTCCATTCCACCAGTCAAGAGCAATCAGCCCGCTCTGACCCGGCTTCAGCTTTTCGGCCTTTTGCGTCAGCAATGCCTGTACGGATATCCCCATATCTTTTGCCTGCTGATAAACCTCAGCCGAAACACAATTCTGCACAAACCAGTTGAACTGATCGCCTACGCTGCTCTGCCCTGCTTCATATCCGGCATAGCCTGGCAGCACACCGCCCTGCACAACACCGCTCATTCCGGGTACAGGTACCGTCTTTACCCCCATAACGATATGACAGGTGGACGTTCCGATGATCGCCAGAAGCTTGCCTGGTCCGTCTATACCCACTGCAGGTACACAAACGTGTGCATCGATGTTGCCCGCTGCCACAGCAGTGCCGGCTTTCAGTCCCCAGCGGTCCGCCGCCTGCTGCGTAACATATCCCGCACATTCACCCAAAGCAAGTACAGGGCCGCTCACTTTTTCTTCTGTGACGTTTTCAAAAGCAGGGTTAAGTGCAGCAAAGAAAGTTTTATCCGGGAAAATGCCCGTGTAAAAAGTCTTGTATCCAAGGCATGAAGCGCTTCGTGTCAGTCTGCCGCACAGCTGCCACACCAGCCAGTCTGCAACCTCCACATAATGTGCCATGGCATTGTAAACTTGCGGAGCCTTTTCCAGCGTCTCAAGCAGTTTGGGGAAATACCATTCAGCATTTACACGCCCGCCGTACAAATCCAGCCATGGTTCCTTTCGTTCAACAGCGAGATCTGTCATACGCTGCGCCTGTTGCTGTCCTCCATGGTGTTTCCACATTTTGACCCACGCATGGGGCTCACTCTCAAATTGGGGCATCAGGCAAAGCGGCGTACCATCGGCAGAAACAGGCAAAACCGTGCTGCATGTACAGTCGATCCCTATACCAACAATATCGTCAGCATTGACCGCTTTGGTCAATTTGGGCAGCGTAGCATCCAGCACATCCAGATAATCCTGCGGGTGCTGCAATGCCCAGTCCGTGCCGAGCGGTGTTCCGTCCGGAAGGCAGCGATCTATGATCGCATGAGGATAATCCAGCTGTGCAGCTGCGATTTCTGTGCCGTCTTTTGTATCAACCAGAACCGCCCGCCCGCTTAAAGAACCAAAATCAACGCCAATGGTATATCGAGGCATCTCTGTCCCCTCCCTTGTTGCTCTCCATTATACGCTCTCGATGATTTCAAGTCCATAACCAAAACAACGTTTGTGCTTTTCTAGCTTTGATCTTTTTGATATAATAGCGAAGCACAGGAGGAATGCGGCATGCAAACAAAAATCCATAAACTCACACTCCCGGATTCGAAACGCATCCTGATGATATCCGACATTCACGGTCATGCAACGGGATTTGAAACACTTCTGAAAAAAGCAGGCTTCTGCAAACAGGACATTCTTATCATTGTTGGCGACATTGTTGAAAAAGGCCCGGAAAGTCTGAAAGCGCTTCGGATGATCATGAAGCTTGTGCAGAGCGGAAACACATATGCTCTGCTTGGAAACGTGGATCTTTGGCGGTTGGAACATCTGCTCAGCGAAGACGCTTCCGTTCAGCAGGAATTGTTGAACTATTCTCTGAAGGCAACCAAATGGTGGAATACCAGCTTTCTGGGGGAACTGTGTCAGGAAATCGGTGTGAACCTGAGCGCCGAAATGAATACACAGGATGTTTTTCATCGCCTGCGTATTCATTTTAAAGAAGAGTTCTCCTTTCTGTACAATCTGCCAACCGTTTTGGAAACGCAGAGAATGATCTTTGTACACGGCGGTATTCCTCATGAAAATCTCGATAGCTTTGCCGGCACAGACTGCTATTCCCTGCTCAAGCGCGACTGTTTTCTACACGAAGGACATTCTTTCCAAAAATACGTCGTTGTTGGCCACTGGCCTGTTGCCCTTTACTGCAAGACTTTTGCCTGCCACAATCCCATTATCGACGAGCAGCAACACATTATTTGTCTTGACGGTGGATGCGGTCTGAAGGAAGATGGCCAGCTGAATCTTCTCTCATTCCCCGACTGGCAGTCTGATGCCTTCAAGCTGTACACATGGGACGAGCTGCCCGTGATTACAGCGTTTGACGCGCAGGCAGCCTCCGTGGATTCCCGCTACATTCCATGGGAACGAGAACGTCCTCAGGTAAAGCTTCTGGAACAAAAACAACAAACAAGCCGTATCCTGTTTGAAGGACACGAAATGGAGCTTCCCTCTGACTTTGTTTCCTGTGAAAACGGCATATGCTACGTTCGTTCCATCAGCGATTATCATTTGGAAATCCAGCCGGGCGATCAGCTTTCACTGGTCTTTTCGCACCCATATGGAAGCTATGTCAAAAAAGAAGGTGTCGCCGGATGGTACAAAGGACGCTGTCAGTAAAAAAAGCCGACTGTTCAAAAAACAGTCGGCTTTTTTATAAGGCAATATCAGATACGCGCATCCCACAGACCGCAGAAGCTGTCGATGGGATCCTTGCCTTTAAATGCATCCGGGCCTGCAACAAGGTTATCAACCAGCGCTTCCAGCGTACTGGGCTTGGAGTCATAGGCATTGATATAGGTGCGAACCTGCGGAATGTCCGCCAGCATCGTGGGCGCATTCACGCTGATGGCCACTACAGGCAGTTCAAACACATACCACGGAATCTCGCCGCCACCCTTGGACAGGCCGAAGCTGGGACGGCCGTTGGCAACGTCGCACAGCGTGATCACCAGGTCCTGACCGGCCACAAAATCCCTGATGGCATTTTTACCCGCAAAGTACAGGTTCAGGCTGGGCTTTTCGCCGGCAGCGATCTGCTTTTTGATCTTGTCCAGCGGGCTTTCATAAATAAAGGCATCAAAGCCCTTTTCGATCAGCCTGTCGCGCAGTTCTTCCGCCGGATTCTTGCGCGGGCCTGCGCCGCCCATGGCCATCTGCACCAGCGCATCCATCGCACCTGCTGCACCCTTGACATAAACAATCATGATGCGCTTATACTTTTCAGGGGTGAGCGGAAGAACATCAGCATCCTTGTACTTGACAAGGGTGATGCAGTCCTTGCTGATCGCTTCTGAAGCCGCCTTGTACTCCTCCTTGCCAAGTGTCTGGGTGAGGCTTTCAGCAGGGGGAACCAATTCGTCCTTTTGCTTTTTGTGAAGACCCATATGCGCCTTCAAGCCGATAATACGGGTAAGCGCTTCATTCATGCGTTCTTCACTGATTACGCCGCCGGTATAGGCGTCAAGCATGGTCTGGAAATCCTCTTCGGGATCATTAAAGAACAGGAACATATCGCAACCGGCATTGATGCTTGCGGGCAGCATTTCCTTGCGAGTCATGCGGTCGGTCATGGCAACCATATGGCTGGCATCAGTCACAACCATACCATTGAAGCCAAGCTTGTCGCGCAACAGACCAGTCATGATCTCCGGGCACAGCGTGGCAGGCAACATTTCTTCATCCTTGATACCAGGCTTCACTGCACGCATGTACTCAGGCATCATGATGTGGCCGCCCATAACGGCATCCAGATCAGCGTCAATCAAAGTCTGGTATACCTTGCCAAAGGTAGCCTTCCATTCTTCTTCGGTATAGGAATTGATATTGTTGGCCAGATGAGCATCACGGAAATCCTGTCCATTCCCGGGGAAATGCTTGGCAGCGCATGCAAAACCGGGAATCGTGTGTGCACCATCCAGATAGGCTTTGCTCATCTGCGCAACCTGGTCAGCATCAGAACCAAAAGCACGTGCCACCACTTCAGTATTCAGCCAGTTGGAATGAATATCACACACAGGGGCAAATGCCATATTGCAGCCAATGGCGGCTGCTTCCTCGTTGGACATGCGGCCCAGTGCATAGGCGTGTTCGTTTTTGCCGGTAGCGCCAATTTTGATGCCGCTGGCAATGAAAGTACCATCTGCACAGGCACCGTTACCGCCGGTTTCTGTATTACATGCAATAATCAGCGGAATCTTCGCATATTTCTGCAAAATACGGTTCTGCATCTGTACGGCAGCGCCCGGCATATTGTTGTAGCGGCAGCCGCCCAGATGGTATTTTTCCATCAGTTCGCGCAGATAGTTTTCATCCATGCCGGCTGTCAGTTGAAAAAACAGCTGGCCCACCTTTTCTTCAGCAGTCATTGTGCTGATGGTATCCTGCACCCACTGGATGTCTTCGTCAGCAAGATAATACGGTTTTGCTTTCAGATCGACCATTTGTGTTGTCTCCTTACTGTTGAATCATTTTCCCCCACCAAGGTTAAAAAGGAACTGTTTACGCTTCAGCGCAGCATATTCGCCCGCGTATTGTTGACTGACAAGCCGTTCAAAGCCTTCGCTGATAAACTCCTGCCAGCTTTCTTTTTCATGCTTCACAAGAATGGGATAATAAAACACGCCATTCTTTTCAGCTGCCTGCAGATCGCCGGGAGCATCGCCACACATGACAACATTGCTGCAGGCATATCCCTTTTTCAGCAGTTCCCCAATGCAGAAGGCCTTGCTGCCAGCATTCTGAGCAAGCACGATGTCCGTATGTTCAAGCAAACCGAAACGTTCCCACTCTTCCAGTACCGCATCAAGATTAGCGCTGGAAACAATAGCAACGTCTGCACGTTCATGCGCAAAGGCAAGGGCTTCCTTCGCCAGATCAAACGGCACCTTGCACTCATCAGGCAACTTGTTAATGCATTTGTTGACATCAACGCTCCACGCAAGTGCTTTACGCAGAGACACGCTCTTCAGCTGAAGGCCAATTGTCCTTTCAAGCGCCGCATTGGAGAGCTCGTCGCTGGTTTCCGCCCACTGCACAAGATCAGCAATGTCTTCGATTGTACAGTACTTATCATGAATCTCCGTCAACGCCATGGCAAGCGCCTTAAAGCGGTTGATGCCGCGCGTCATTGTGTAAAGGTTGATGGCGTTCCAGCGAGCAAGAATCTCGTCGCTCCATTTTTCGAGCGTCCATTCCTTTACCATGCACGGCCCAAAACAGCGGATATGCTTGATATCCATTGTATCCATGGCGCATCCGTCGCTGTCGACACAAATCAAGAAATCTTTTTGAGGCTTAAAGCTGGTCAGATCATTGACCATTTCATCACGCTCCTTCAATTGAATGCTCTTCTACTTCCGAAACTCGAAAGACCTTGGAAATATTATAACCAGTTTTTTATTGTGTGCAAGGAAAATAACAAGTACAAAAAAGCCATTGCCTTTCAGCAATGACTTTTTTGATGGAGCGGTAGACGAGATTCGAACTCGCGACATCCACCTTGGCAAGGTGGCACTCTACCACTGAGCTACTACCGCATGGAAGAGTTTTTAGATGGAGCGGGTGATGGGAATCGAACCCACGTAGCCAGCTTGGAAGGCTGGAGCTCTGCCATTGAGCTACACCCACCCGAGGTGGTTTCGACTCAGCTTAAGGAAAAGTGGAGC
>JAFULL010000114.1 GCA_017473345.1 Clostridia bacterium
ACCTCAGCGACATGTGCGGTGAGGTCGGAAGCCTTGCGCAGCAAGGTTTCCTTGCAGGTTTTCACGGCCGCACCGAAGGTGCAGTGAAAACCTGTTTTGGCGGAAAAGATCGCCGCAGGCGAGCTTTTTCGACACGCTGAAGAGACTTCCGAAAGGGAAGTCTCTTTTCTATTTGGCATTACACAACCAGGAATGTACAGGTCTGGGGCGCAAGCTCCACCTTGCCGGCGGGCTGTTCGAGGCCGCTGAGATCGGGCAGCTGGTCATTCTCGCCCAGCACCAGTTCACGGCCGTTGAGGAGCATCGTGCGGCTGCGCAGCTTGCCGTTGCCGCTGAGGGTGTAACGCACAGCGTTTACAGGCAGGTCGACGGCGGTCACATCCTCGGAGTTGTTGATGATGAGGTACACCACGCCTTCCTTGCCGTCCTTGCGGCTGTGGGCGTATACATGCGCGCCTTCGCGGATCTCTTCGCCGGTGGCATACACCGTCTGACCCATCAGGCGGTTCCACAGAAGCACCGCGAAATAGTTGGGACGGGGCTCAAACGTGCCATGCTTGAGGAAGCCATAGTCGGAAGAAGCCAGCGTGTTGTGGAACACAACGCCGTCGGTCACGGTGGCAAACTCGCCCAGCTCGTTGAGGGTGCGGAACACATCCACGAAGGTGGAAGCCCAGGTGTTGCCGCCGCAGCCGGCGTCGCCGCTCTCGGTCACCCACATCTGTCCGCCGGGGCAGTAGGTATCGCGGCGGTTCAGGTACTGACGCGCGCAGTTGGCGGCCACGCACAGGTACTTCTCGCTCAGCGCCGCCTCGTAGGGCCAGTGACCGCCCATGGCCGCGCCGCGCTCAGAAACGCCGTTGTAGTAGTGATAGCTGAACACGTCCAGGCGCTTCTCGTAATCGCCCAGCAGTTCTTCGGTGGTCACCATCTTCAGCGCCGACGCGATGCCGCCGCCGGTGCTCATTTCGCCAAACATGGCCACGTCGCCGCAGGTGCAGGGGCCAACCATGAGGCAGTCGGGGTAGTTTTCCTTCAGCCACCGGGCAAAGATGTCATGGTCGCGCGCGTGATCCTCGGCGGTGTAGCCCTGCGGCAGGCCGGACATGACCATCATATTGGGCTCGTTGGTGAACTCCGCAGCCGAGATCGGCACGCCGTATTCCTGACTGGTGCGGAACAGCAGATCCGCCTGCTCGGTGGGCCAGGGCTCGTCCGCCGCATGAGTACCCGGGCAGTTGGCCACGGAAACCAGCAGCTTGCCGTCGATGGCGCGCACAAAATCCAGCAGGTTCAGCCACTGCTGTTTGGTCAGCAGGTTCTGGTAACCCACGGGCACCTTGCCGCCCGTGTGACCGTCAAAGTCGTAATAGGTCTTATTGGCCCAGGTGCCGGATACGCGCACCCACGCCGTGCCCAGCTCCTTCGCCAGCCTGATCAGGCGGGGGTTGGTGGTGTCGATAGGATCATACCACTGCTGCAGGTTGCCCATGTTGCGCCAGTCGAGGATCTGGTCAAAGGGCTCGGTACCGTCCACCTGCGCCTCGGTATAGGCCTTCCAGAAGGTTCCGCCGGTGACCTCGGTCATTTCCACATTGTAGGACACAAGACGCTCGTCGATCGTGCGCAGCGCTTTCAAAGCTGCAGGATCAAGCTTTACAAACTGAGCCATCAAAAATCTTCTCCTTTCAGAAAAAAGCATTCTGTAGTTCGGATTATACCGTTCTGGTACAGATTTGACAAGAAAAAACCGCAAAAAGCCCGTTTGGTTGAAAACTGCCTTAAAAGCGGGTATAATAAACTGTTGGAGGTGGATGGCTTTGGATAATCGCCCTGTTGGCTTTCTGGACAGCGGTTTGGGCGGCATCAGCGTACTGGGCGAGGCTCTGCGCGTGCTTCCCGATGAAAACTTTGTGTATTTCGGCGATACAAAGCACATTCCCTATGGCGACAAACCGCCGGAAACCGTGTATCGCTACACGCATGCCGCTGTGGAACAGCTGCTGGACGCAGGCTGCAAGGCTATCGTCATCGCATGCAATACCGCCACCAGCGTGGCTGCCGCGCGGCTTCGTGAGGAGCTGACCGTGCCTGTCATCGGCATGGAACCCGCGCTCAAGCCTGCCTCCCTTCTGGAAGGCGAAGGCAAGGTGCTGGTGATGGCCACGCGCGTTACGCTGGCGCTGCCCAAGTTTGAGGCGCTGATGGAGCGCTTCGGGCAGGACGCCGTGCGCGTACCCTGTCCCGGGCTGATGGAATGCGTGGAGGCCGGAGAACTCAGCGGTCCGCGCGTGGAAGGGCTTTTGCAGGAATTGCTGCAGCCCTACCGCGACATGCCGGTCAAGGCGGTGGTGCTTGGCTGCACGCACTATCCCTTCCTCAAAAAGACCATTGCTCGCTTCTTTGAGCCGCATGTGCAGCTGATGGACGGCAACCTTGGCACTGCGCGCCAGCTGGGCCGCAGGCTGGAGGAAGAGGGCCTGCGTTCGACCGGACCGGGCGGACAGGTGACCTTCCTGTCCTCCATGGAGGGCGACGCTCCTATCCGTCAGATGCAGCACATGCTCAGCCAGTGGCAGCAGCTGACTGCCAACCAATAATCACGCCGCAGGAGTGGCAGATCGGGGTATTCAAATGAAAAAAGTGATGCTCATCTTCGGCACCAGGCCGGAAGCCATCAAAATGTGTCCTCTGGTGCTGGAGCTGGAACAACGGCCCGAATTTGAGACCGTTACCTGTGTCACCGGTCAGCACCGGCAGATGCTGGATCAGATTCTGGAATGTTTCCATGTGGAGCCCAAGTATGACCTGTGCATCATGCGCGAAAAACAGACCCTGTTTGACGTGACCATCAGCATTCTGGACCGTCTGCGCGAGATCCTCGAAAACGAAAAGCCCGACGTGGTGCTGGTGCATGGCGATACATCCACCGCCTTTGTAACGGCGCTTGCATGCTTTTACATGCAGATCCCCGTGGGCCATGTGGAAGCGGGCCTGCGCACCTACAACCTGTATTCCCCCTTCCCGGAGGAGTTCAACCGTCAGGCCGTCGACCTGATCGCCAAGTTCTATTTTGCTCCCACGCAGCTCAGCCGTCAGAACCTGCTGAAGGAAGGCAAGCCGGACGAGCGTATTTTCGTGACCGGCAACACCGTTATCGACGCGCTGGATACCACCGTGCGCACCGATTACATGCAGCCGGAAATCGAATGGGCGCACGGCAGCCGCCTGATCCTGCTCACGGCGCACCGCCGTGAAAACCTGGGCGAGCCCATGCGCGGCATGTTCACCGCCATCCGCCGCATCGTGGACGAAACGCCGGATGTGAAGGTGGTTTACCCCATGCACCTGAACCCCGCCGTGCGCGCCGTTGCGCATGAGTGCTTTGACGGGCAGGACCGCATCCGCATGATCGAGCCGCTGGATGTGCTGGATTTCCACAACCTGATGGCGCGCGCCTACCTCATCCTCACCGACAGCGGCGGCATTCAGGAGGAAGCGCCTGCGCTGGGCAAGCCGGTGCTGGTCATGCGAGATACCACCGAGCGCCCCGAGGGCGTATCCGCTGGCACGCTCAGGCTGGTAGGCACCGACGAACAGCCCATTTATGAAGCTGTACAGGAACTGCTGACGGACGAAGTTTCCTACATGGAAATGAGCCGTGCCGTCAACCCTTACGGCGATGGCCACGCCAGCCAGTATATCGCCGACATCCTCGCCCGCGAGCTGTAAGGCAGCATCCTGCGGCGCTGAGTGCGCACCATGCCAGGCTGTAGGGCAGGCAGATCTGCCCGTGCAGATTGAGCGGCGTGCGCCGGTAATCCCAAATCTGATAGCGCCGGTTCATCGTGTGCCCGATAGCATATTCGATTCCCGTGATCATCAGGCCGCCCAGCAGCGCACGCTGCCACAACGGGCGGCCTGTTTGTGTGCGCTGGATGATACTTAAGCCCTGCATAGCCAGCCCGCCTGCCAGCACCATGGCCGGATGCGTGCGGCCCCGCCAAGCCATCTCAATGAGGGGATACACCGCCGCGCCAGTGAGAAAAGGATGTTTCATCAGACATTCTCCTTTCAAAAGGATCCTATTTTGCCCGGCGCTTGACTTTGTCATGCGCATGCCCTAAGATAGTTGCTGTTGTTTTTCACACAAGGAGGCTTTTTGATGCAGTCTTCCAACACCTTCACGCAGGGAAAGATCCTCTCTCCCCTGCTGCGCTTCACCGTTCCGGTTCTTTTTGCGCTCATTCTGCAAACCATGTACGGCGCGGTCGACCTGCTGGTCATCGGTCAGTTCTGTTCAGCGGCGGACGTATCCGCCGTATCCACCGGCAGCCAGATCATGCACATGGTCACGGTGATCATCACAGGTCTTTCCATGGGCACCACGGTGCTGCTGGGCCAAAAGCTGGGCCAGGGCGACCTGCAGGGCGCGGGCGATGCAGCGGGCGGTTCCATCTGCCTGTTTGCAGCAGGCGGCGCGGTGCTCATGCTGATCCTTGTACCCTTTGCCCGCCCCCTTTCGCAGCTGATGCAGGCGCCTGCCGAGGCGCTGGCCGCCACCACTGATTATGTGCTCATCTGCGGCGCCGGATGCCTGTGCATTGTGGCATACAATGTACTGGGCAGCGTTTTCCGCGGAATTGGCGATTCCAAAACGCCGCTGTTTGCCGTAGCGGTAGCGTGTGTAGCCAATATTGTGCTGGATTTGCTGTTTGTGGCAGTGTTTCACTGGGGCGTGCGCGGCGTGGCGCTGGCCACGGTGCTGGCGCAGCTGCTGAGCGTTCTTCTGTCGCTGATGCTGATTCGCAAAAAAGGCCTGTCCTTCCCCTTTTCCCGCAGCCAGATCCGCTTTTCAAAGCCTGTCATCCTGCGTGTGGTCAAGCTGGGCGCACCCGTTGCCCTGCAAGATTTTCTGGTCAGCTGCTCGTTTCTGGTGCTCATCGCCATCGTCAATGCTCTGGGGGTGATCGCCTCAGCCGGCGTGGGCGTGGCGGAAAAGCTGTGCGGCTTCATCATGCTGTTCCCCTCTGCCTTTATGCAGTCCATGAGCGCATTTGTGGCCCAGAACATTGGCGCAGGCCGTCAGGACCGTGCCAAACGCGCCATGGTATACGGCATGGTCACAGCCTTTGGCGTAAGCCTTGTGCTGGGCTATCTGGGCTTCTTCCACGGCGAAATGCTGGCGTCGCTGTTCTCCCGCGACCCGCTGGTCAATGCTGCGGCCGCGGATTATCTGCGCGCCTATGCCATCGACACGCTGCTTACGTCCTTCATGTTCTGTTTTGTGGGCTATTTCAACGGCTGCGGACAGACGACCTTTGTGATGCTGCAGGGCTTTGTAGGCGCGTTTCTGGTGCGCATCCCCGTGTCGTTCCTCATGAGCCGCATCACCCAGCGGCTGTTCCTCATCGGCATGGCCACGCCCTGCTCCACCTTTGTGCAGATCGTGCTGTGCCTGTGGTGGTTTGGGCGCATGAACAAAAGGAGGCTTGAAGCATGAAACAGGCAACCATGGCGGATCTTTCCCATGTGCTGAAGCTCTACTGCGCCTGTGCCGCGCAGGACAATTCCTGCTGGGATGACGAATACCCCAACGAAGACATTGCCCGCAGCGATATCGAGAGCGGTCTTTTGTACTTGTATGGCGACTGCGGCGCTGCAACGCTGCTGGAATGGGATGATTTGGAGGAGCAGGACCTGGGCTTCATCCTGCCCGGCAAGCCCTGTGTGCTGTGCCGTATCTGCCTTGCGCCTGATCATCAGGGCCGGGGCGAAGGAAAGCTGCTGCTCGCGCAGGCAGAACAGCAGGCGCGCGAGCTGGGTTATGAAGTGATGCACCTGCTGGTGGACGTGGACAACCCCATCGCCCGCCGCCTGTACGACCGGGCCGGTTACCGCTGCGCCGGCCGCACGGAGCTGTACGACTGCGTGTTTGACGCAATGGAAAAAAAGCTGTAAAAAAATAGGACTCTTTCGAGCCCTATTCAGACTGTCGATAAACCCATTGGGAGGTGTCGGAGGGCCGCAGCCCTCTGACTTTCAATCCGACCTCAGCGACATGTGCGGTGAGGTCGGAAGCCTTGCGCAGCAAGGTTTCCTTGCAGGTTTTCACGGCCGCACCGAA
>JAFULL010000115.1 GCA_017473345.1 Clostridia bacterium
CGGCGTTGCAGGTCATGCCGGCGATGTCGATGTTGATGGGCAGGGTGTAGATGAGGCCTTCGGGATCGGTGATGATGGGCAGGATGAGCTCGGACAGGTCATTGGCATAGGACATTTCGTTCTGGGTGTACAGGTACTCGCCGTAGCGGGCGACGGCCCAGCCGTGGGTGCCCCAGATATCGGGCATCACATTGGAGGCCATGCGGACCTTGAGCAGGGATTCGTAGTTTTCACCGGGGCTGACCAGATCCACCTTGATGCCGGTCTCGGCGGTAAAGGCGTCAAAGAACGGCACGAACAGGGAGCTGTCAAAGCCGTTGGCGTCGGCATACACGTCCAGCGTGGTGTCGGCAAAGGCGGTGCCGCACAGCAGGATCATGATGAGGGAGAGCAGGATACAGAGTTTCTTCATCTGGGGTTGCTCCTTTCTGTTCTCTTCCTGTTTGTCAGGAGAGAGGGATTCAGTTGTCAACAGGTGCACCACTGTTATTTATTATGCTAAAGGAAAAAACGGACGTTTTCTCATCACTCAGGCAACAATCCTGATCATTTACAACCATTTTGTGCGGCGTATTCCTCGGCTGCTTCCACAACCCAGCGAATGTGTTCATCCGGCGTTTCCATGTTGATGGAGCAGTCGGCGGACAGGATGAAGCCCTGCTGGCCGGTCTGGGCGATCAGGTCTTTGGTGAAGTCTTTGATTTCGCTTTCGCTGCCGCCGTACAAAACGCCGGTGGTGTTGCGGTCAAAGCCGCCCATGACGGATTTGGCCTTGCGGAAGTACGCTTTGCCCTCGGCCATGGACATGGATTCACGCTGATAAATGCCCCAGTTGACGGCTTGCAGATCATAATCCCGGAAGAGATCCAGATGAATGCAGGCGTTGGTGTTCCCGGTTTCCCAGGAGCAGAGATGGCCGATGGTGTTGGGGTAGTTCTGATTGGCAAATTCGACAAACCGTGTGTCGTACGGATGCAGATACTGCATATAGTCCTCTCTGGAAAAACGCCACTTTTCACAGTTTTGCAAAGAGAGCATCAATCCGTCCAGGCCGGCCTTTTTCAGCTCATCCAGCAGGATGAAATTGTTTTCTTCCAGCACGTCAAACACCTGCAGCATTTCGCTGCGGTGCGCATTCCAGAATTCCATAATGCGCGTCTGTCCGCCGCCCAGCGTTTCGCCGATGGTGTGCTTGAAATGCGCCATAGGCGTGAAGGCGCAGATGAAGATGGCATGCGTATCGCCAATGGCGTCCACGATGCGCCTGCAGCGGTCCAGCTGGATGGTGATATATGGATGGCTGCGCTTATAGGGACGGAAGGCCTTCCAATGCTCCATGGTTTGCAGCGGCGGATCGCTCATGAGGGGATAGAAGCCGTCGCTGGCAACCAGCACCATGTCTGAACGGGTGCTTTGGGCCCAGCGGATGGTTTCGCTCACGGTGTTGTCGGTCTGATCCGGAAAGTGACGGTAAAAGGCGACGGGTACGCGATCCACCGGCTGGCCGTTCATGGCGTTGAGCATGCGCTGTTTTGCATTCATCCGAGAATCCTCCTTTTTTATTGACGTGAGATGCGGGCAGCCTTGCGCCAGTCATGCGGTGAAAGCTGCATGAGTTTTTTGAAATTGCGGTTAAAGCTGCACACGGAGCTGAAGCCGACGTGCTCGGAAATCTGCAGGATGGATTCGTTGGTGGTAAACAGCTTTTCGCAGGACTTTTGAATGCGGACGTGATTGAGGTGAGCCATGGGCGATGTTTGCATGATGCGGTGGAAGATTCTGCGGAAGTTGGTGGCGCTCATAAAGCACAATGACGCCAGTTCTTCCGTGGTAATCTCATCGGCATAATGAAGATTCATGTGCTCCAGCGCCGCAGCCAGCACAAAGGTGCCGCCGTGCTCGTGGGCGGTGTGTTCCGCAGGCAGATCCTGCAGGCGAAGCAGATGATTGAGCAAAAGACCGGTAAGTGCCAGAACGGCGGCCTGAGAATTGAGTGCGCGCTCATCCATCTCCCTGAATATGGTCAGCAGAAGCGGCACCATCTCCGGGCATTCCTGCGGTGTAATGACATTTTTAAACTGCGGCGAATGATATTTGAGATAATCCAGCTTTTCAAAGCCGGGAACCATGCGGCGGAAACGGTCCAGATCGATATACAGATACTTGCAGCGGGCGATATCGTTTCCGCGCACGCGGGAAAGATGCATGGTGTTGGGGCAAAGCGCACAAAGATCGCCGGCATGAAGAAGATGCTCGGCGTTTTCGATGACAAATGCACCTTCGCCCTCCACCCAGTAGGTGATTTCCAGCGTGTCGTGAAAGTGAAGGAAGGGGATTTCCGTGTTGCTGATCACCCACGAATCTTCCGAAAAAACAGCAACAGGCAGTTCATCGCTGCAGACAAATTTTTCAAAATAACGGTCGTAACCGCGTTTGTTCATAGCTGTATTCACCCTCCTGGTAAACAGCGTCGAAAGAGAATGGTGTTGAAATGTATCCATGTGCCTTCAGTTGTTTTTATTATA
>JAFULL010000116.1 GCA_017473345.1 Clostridia bacterium
GCCCCAGCGGCAGCGACGTCAAGCTGCTGCACTGGTTCAACGAGGTCAAGCCCAGCCTCAAGACCGGCCAGAACATCATCGCCTATGAACCGCAAAGCGGCATCAGCTTCACGCTCTATGTCATGAGCCGCGGCCGCCACGCCGACGTGGAGCCCCTCACCGCAGAGGACACCGCCAAGATGATGAAGGCGTGGAACAACGAGGTCACCTGGACGCCCAAGACCGTCTATATCAAGCTGCCCGACGGGCGCTGGTCGCTGGCTACCATGCACAACGTGGCCCACGGCAGCCAGGTCATCAGCGGAAACGACTTTGACGGCCAGAACTGCGTGCATTTCCTGCGCGACATGGACGAATGCGAAAAGAACGACCCCAACTACGGCGTAACCAACCAGAAGGCCATCCGCAAGGCATGGAAGAACCTGACGGGCATTACCGTAGACTGATACTGCAAAACCCCTCCGGTTTGAACCGGAGGGGTTTTGTGCATGTTCTCATTTTTTGATATACAGCAGCCGCCCTTCGCTGCGCGGCTTGGCTGTGGGATAGGGGCCGTCGATATAGCCCAGGCATACGAACACCAGCGGCATATATTCCTCATCCAGGCCCCACTTTGCCAGAAGCGCCTGCATTTCCGGCTTTTCAAAGGTGGCTTCGGCACGCCCGACGATGCAGCTGGATACGTCCAGCGCATAGGCCTCCATCACCATGTTCTGCGCTGTGACAAACGCCGCGCCGATGGCGTTGACATGGGTTTTCAGGATTTTTTGAATGCACACCACGCCCAGTGCCGGGCAACCGTAGAAGCCGCTTTTGATGGAAAGATCGTCGATGATCGACGGCTGGTCGGCCGATACGCTCCTGCCGTTCCAGTTGCGGTTTTCACAGTCGGCATTGACAATACCGATCGTTTCGATGAGCTCGGCGTCATCCAGCATGATGACCTTCGTGCCCTGTCTGCCGCCGGGATTGGGCGCATAAATGCCTGCCTCTGCGATCTTTTCAAGCTTTTCCCACTCGACCGGCCTGTTCTGGTACTTGCGGATCGACCGCCTGTGCTTCATCATGGAAAGCAGATCCATACGGTTTTCCTCCTGTCAGGTGTGATTTTTCTGATAGCGCTCGCCCCACTGCTGCATGGTGCTTAAAACGGGCCGCAGCGATTCGCCCAGCTGTGTCAGCGAGTATTCCACACGCGGCGGCACTTCGGTATAGACGGTTCGCAGCACAAGGCCGTCGGCCTCCATAGCGCGCAGGCTTTCGGTGAGCACCTTGGGGCTGATGCCGTCTATGCTCTTTTGCAACTCGTTGAAGCGCCATGGCCGCACGAGCAGATTGCGCAGGATCAGAAGTTTCCACTTGCTGCCGATCATCTGCACGCAGGTGGCTACCGGGCATTCGGGCAATTCGTTCTTTGTTTTCATAGCCATCTCCTGTGTTGATGCTGACTTTGCTTTGATTATACCGGATGGGCGGTCATGGGGCAAGATGGTTACCAAAAGGTGAGCGGGAGGAGGGATGGGGCTGCCGACGAAGAGCATCGCGTGGCTTGCCGGTTTTCATGCGGCTGTGATAGAATGAATGCAGTCAAAATGAATTTGCAGGGATGATGAGGATGATCATTTTCATTGCCGGAGCATCGCATACAGGCAAAACGCTGCTTGCGCAAAAGCTGCTTGAAAAATACAAATATCCATATTTATCGATCGATCATCTCAAAATGGGGCTGATTCGCAGCGGAAATACAGACCTCACGCCAACGAGTGAGGATGCAGCATTGACCGCATACCTGTGGCCCATCGTGCGTGAAATGGTGAAAACGGCTGTCGAAAACAGGCAGAACCTGATCGTGGAGGGCTGCTACATTCCCTTTGACTGGCAAAGGGACTTTGACGCTGCGTATCTTGAAAACATCCGATATTACTGCCTTGTCATGAGTGAAAAATATATACGAACGCATTTTGCCGACATCAGAAACCATGCGAATGCCATTGAAACCCGTTTGGATGACGAAGGCTGCACCATGGAGGCTGTGCTGGCGGACAACGCAGAAGTGCTGGCTCTTGCGCAAAAGCATCATGTGAACTATATTCTCATTGAAGACGAGTACGAAATCAGTGATATGCCAACGTAAACAAGCCGCACCCGCGCACCGCCTGAGAGGCAGTGTGCGGGTGCGCGTTTATTTTGTCTGTTCAGCGTCAGTACGCCTTTGGCTTACACCGCATATCACTCACAGAATACACCGCAATAAACGCCTGCGGGTCGACCTTGCGCACATAGTCCATCAGCGCGCGGTATTTCTGCTTGTCCACAATGGTGATGATCTCCTTGTGCACGGTGTTTTCGTATGCGCCGATGGTTTGGTTGAGGCTTGCGCCGCAGCGCAGGTCGTAGAGGATGTAGTGCACGATGTCATCCACCTTGGGGGAGATGATGCACACCCTGCGCTTGATGTTCATGCCGAAGATGAAGTGGTCCACCACGATGCCGCCAAAGTAGGTGCCCAGCACGCTCAGGACCACGGTTTTGGAATCGTAGCACAGCGCCGAGGCCAGGGCCACCAGCATGCCGGCCAGCGACATCGCCCGGCCGATCTCCATGTGCAGGTACTTGTTCATGATCTTGGCCACGATGTCCATGCCGCCGGAGGAGGCGTTGTGGCTGAACAGCACCGACACGCCCATGCCCACGATCAGCGTGTAGCACAGCACGTCCAGAATGGGGTCGCCGGTGATGGACTGAAAGTTGGGAAACAGCTGCTCCAGCACCGCCATGTAGCCGGGCATCAGGATGGCGCAGAACACCGTCTTTGCGCCAAACTCCGGCCCCACCAACAAAAAGCCCACAATGAGCAGAAACACGTTCAAAAACAACGTCAGCGCCGACACCGGCAGGGGGATGAAGTTGCTGATGATCATGGCCAGGGCGGGCGCGCTGCCGATGGAAACTTGGCTGGGCAGCATGAAAAAGTAGATGGCGCAGGCAACGACGAGCGTTCCAAAGCAGATGGCAGCGAACTCACGAATGCGGTTTTTCATACATCCTCCGTGCTGACGATGGATTGATAAAAAAGAAATCCGGACGATCGCTCGTCCGGATTGTGGTGCGGCGATACTTATAGGATCTATGCGAAAACAATGATATAAATGTTTTATGACGATTAACAATCACTTTTACGCTTGCTTTTCCTTTGCTGTACGGAGAGATGCAATAAGCATGACCCGAAGATTTGTACAGGCTGCATCCAGCGAGCGAAATTCTTCTTCGCTGATGTACCCTGTTTTGAAAAGCAATTCCAGCCAATAGCCGGTTTCATTCGCTTCTTTCAGTGCAATTTGCAGTTTGGAGATAAAATCTGCTTTTCCATGTGCATACTGCGCTTCACGGATATTTGCCCCGATGGAAGTACCGCTGCGTCCAATCTGGTTGGAGATGATGGACTCGCGCCGGGATTTCAGGTCTTTGACAAGGGTGATGATGGAGACAGCGAAATCCATGGATTGTACGGATAATGGGTCGTTGCGCATCATATATACCTCAACAGGCAAACAGGAAAACAGCGAAACAGTGAATGAAGAAATGAAGACGCTGCTTCGCAGCGAATGAAGTACCTCGCTGTGCTCGGAATGAAGCGAAGCGCCCGCTTGCTTTATTTCCTTCATTTTTTCATTAGCGCAGCGGCTTCATGCCCGAAGGGCGCTTCATTCACAAAAAGCTCTTTGCTTTTGCAAAGAGCTTTTTGTGTGGTGCGGGAAACAGGACTTGAACCTGCATGTCCGTGAGAACACATGAACCTGAATCATGCGCGTCTGCCAATTCCGCCATTCCCGCGCGGTACCTATGTATATTACGCCAGCATCCCCCTGAATTCCTTCTTGTTTTTCAAAAAAATTTTCAAAAAAGTTTTTTCACAGGGGAAATATGGTATAATAGTGCCTGCCTTTTTATTTGGGAAGTGTCGGAGGGCCGCAGCCCTCTGACTTTCATTCCGAAACCAGCGACATGCGCGGTGGTTTCGGCTGCCTTGCGCAGCAAGGCTTTCCTTACGCCGTTTGCCGCCCGGCGAGCCGAAGGCGAGTAGGCAAACGGTGCAAAGCCGGCGGAAAAGATCGCCGCAGGCGAGATTTTTCGACGAGCCAATCATAAAGGAGGTTTTTGTGATGAACCACACCGTTATTCCGCAGGGCTACGAGCCCCGGCTTTCGCTATATGAAACCCAGGCTGCCATCAGCCTCATCAAGCGCACCGTGCAGGACCATCTGGCACAGTCGCTCAATTTGAAGCGCGTGTCCGCGCCTTTGTTCGTCGACCCCGCCAGCGGCCTCAACGACGACCTCAACGGCGTGGAGCGCGCCGTCAGCTTCGATATCCCCGC
>JAFULL010000117.1 GCA_017473345.1 Clostridia bacterium
CAGAATGAACAGGCGGTCATCAGCCCCAGCTGGTCCATCCACGCTGGCGCAGGTACCAGCAATTACACCTTTATCTGGGCCATGGGCGGCGAAAATCAGGCGTTTGACGATATGGATGTCATTCCTACAACCGAACTGCGCTAATGGGCTCCATCAATGCATTCTAAAACCAGGGAGACGGAAAAACGTCTCCCTGGTTTTGTTTATTCAATCATTTTTCCAAATCATATACGCTGCGCACGCGTACATTTGCGGCGTTTCCGCGCAGTATACGTACACGCTTCTGACCGGGATTCATGTCAAAGAAGTTATCGCTGAGCAGCATGTCGGGATCGTCGCTTTCAATGCACACAAAGCGAGCAAAAGCATCCGCCTTTACAACGATCTCGTTGCCATTCATCTCTACCGAAAGCTGAGGATCCGTGAACTCAAAATGCTTGGGTGCGCAGAACAGTACGCAGCCTTCACTGAGCGTTTTCCCCTCCGCCTCATAAGCGAAGCTCAGGTAATGCCCGGTAGTGCGTGCCTCCTCAAAGACAAGCCTGTCGAGCCATACAGCGCTCAGTGCAGGAGCATGCAGGTTCTGCGCCCCTTCGCGCACAACACCGCCGTCCGCTCCGCGCAGCGCCCACTTGACCAGACCTTCGACGTCATACATAGTCTCGTTGGTCACATTCAGACGCGCACTGCATTCAACGGGCTTTCGGATAAAATCGATGACATTGGGCTGCTGTGTCAATTCGCCTTCTTCCTCACAGGAGATCATCACAGGTGCAAAGAAACGCTTTGCAGCATAATGCATTGCCTTCCAGCGGCCAAAATAGTCGATGGACGCCCACGAAGCCACGGGCCAGCAGTCATTCAGCTGCCAGATGATCGCGCCCATGCAACGGCCGCGGTTGCGTCGCCAGTGCTCCACACCGTAACGGATGGCGTCCGCCTGCAGCAGCTGAGAGCAGTACAGCAGATTTTCAAAGGAATTGGGATATTTGTACGTCTGTGCCAGATAGGCAAGAATATTGCCGTTGGCTGCCTTATTGCGCTGATGGTATTCCATGATGCGCGAGAATACATTGCGATCTTCCGGCAAAGTAAAGCTCTCGACCGTTTTCAGGCACGGGAAGGACTGGAAGCCGAACTCCGACGCATAGCGGAAGAAGAATTTACGATAATCGGTAAAAGGCTTCTTGCCGTGCCATACCTCCCAGTAATGCACGTCTCCCCTGTTTTCAGCATTGGGATCGTCAAAGTTGCCGCCTGAGGAGGGTGATGCCGGCCACCAGAAGGTTTGCGGCGCATGCTGCTTGACAACCGACGGCAGCACATATTCAAACATCTTCACATAGTCGGCATAATGATGATACTCCTTGGGCCCCATCGACTCCATGTCGCCCATTACAGTGGTGCGAAGAGCCTGACCCATAAACATTTCCATCTCGTTATTGCCGCAGATCAGTGCAAGAGAAACATGGTGCCGCAGGCGTTTGACATTCTGCTCTGTTTCAAGACGTATGCTTGCGTCAAACTCCGGCGTCATGTCATAGAAGGCACAGGCATACATCAGATCCTGCCACACCATCAGGCCAAGCTCGTCGCAAATATCATAGAAAAAGTCATCTGGATAATAACCGCCGCCCCAAATGCGAACCGAATTGAAGTTTGCAAGTCTTGCGTCCTCAAGCAGTCTGCGGGTGCGTTCGGGCGTAACGCGGCTGAGGATGTTATCCTCAGGAATATAGTCTGCGCCCATGGCGAAGACCTTCACGCCGTTGACAATATGGCAGAATTCTTCGCCCCATTCATCCTTTTCACGGCTGATGGAAAGCGTACGCAGGCCAATGCGGCGCTGCCACTCGTCTTGCTCCACGCCGGCAGCATACACTGTGACCTTCACCGTATACAGAGGCTGATCACCATAGCCGGCGGGCCACCACAGTTGCGGATCCTCGATCACAATCTGCGCCGTTTCAGCCGTCTGATGATCCAAAACATATGTTTTCCCGTCAGGAGATGTAACCACAGCGCTCCAGCTGTCTGCATGCCCGTCCACTTCAGGAATCAGGCGCAGCGCAACCTTGCCCGGTTCGTGCTCCTGCAATACCAGTACGCTTTCAATGCGCGCTTCATCAACATAAAGCAGTTCAATATCACGCCAGATACCGGCATCCGGAAGTCTGGGGCCCCAATCCCAGCCAAACATGCAGTGCGCCTTGCGGATATGCTGAAAACCGGGAATGGCATCATCCGAACACCAGCCAGGGCTTTGATCGTAACGTTTCAGCGCGTAGTCAATAGGTGAATCAAAGCGGATGATGATTTCATTTTCTCCCTCTTTGAGAAAAGACTTTACGTCCCACATCCAGGTGATGTGCATATTGTCAGCATAGCCGACCTTTTTGCCGTTAATGCTGACATGAGCCAGTGTATCCAGCCCATGACAGCGCAGTATGATGCGTTTTGCTTCAACGCTGTCCAGTGTAAATACGCGGCGGTATTCATAGTCATTCTTCAGCAGTTCAAATGCCGCCAGTTCGTTATCGCGCCAGAAAGGGTCCGGCATGGTGCCGTCGCGCATCAGATCGGCATATACAGAACCGGGTACAATGGCATCATGCCACCGCTGTTCACCGCATTCTCTCATATGCCATGAACCGTTTAAAGAGATTTTTTTCATTTGCTAACCATCCTCCTTTGCTGATCGGCTTTACATTTTCTAAATGTTATTGTATTCTTATGCCAAGAAACACATAAAGGAACCATCATTATGACGCTTGATATGACAAAAGGAACACCCTGGAAGCTGTTGCTGCGCTTTGCCCTGCCGCTGATGCTTTCTTCATTGCTGCAGCAGTTCTATACCATGTGCGACAGCATAATCGTAGGCAGGCTGCTGGGTTCTGAAGCCTTTGCAGCCATTGGCTCAGCTTCAAACCTCAACTGGTTTCCGCTCAGCATGATTTCGGGTGCAGCTATCGGCTTTGGCGTAGCGCTTGCACAGCGTTTCGGCGCAAAGGATGAAGAAGGCCTCCGCCATTATTTTGCATCGTCCATATTGCTGAGCATGCTGCTGGGCTTTCTGCTCACAGTTGCCGGAACATTGGCCGTCGAACCATTTCTGCAGCTGCTTCGCACACCGGCAGAACTGATGGAATATGCATGCCGCTATCTGCGCGTACTGTGGGCCGGTCTGTTTGTTACAGCTGCACTAAATATTCTGACGTCTGCCCTGCGGGCGGTTGGCGACAGCCATACGCCGTTTGTGGCACTGGTAGTGTCCTCAATCATCAACATTATTTTGGACTTTGTATTGATCCAGTACCTTCACATGGGTGTGGAAGGCGCTGCAGTAGCTACGGTTCTGTCACAGACAGTTGCTGTTGTATGGTGCCTGCATGCAATCATCTGCAAGGCCAAAATTCTTCCGCAGCGCAGGCATTGGAAACCGCAAAAGCCCGTCGTGAAGGAACTGCTTCGCCTTGGCATTCCTCATCTGCTTTGTCAGGGTGTAACCGCCAGCGGTGAACTGTGGATTCAGTCAGCGGTCAACGCCTATGGCGCCCTTTACGTCACAGGGGTCACGGCGGCAAGGCGTCATTTCAACCTGCTCTATGTTGTCGGCAATGGTCTGGAGGGTGCGCTGGCAACATTCGCCGGTCAAAACTGGGGAGCAAATGAGAAAAAAAGAATCGTGCACGGAACACGCACAGCCGTTGCGATGGGTATAGGTTCATCCGTTGTAATTGCTGCTTTTGTCTGTCTGTTTGCCGAACCACTGATCTGCTTCTACATTCCCCACAGCAGCATTGAAACCATCCGGATCGGTACGGCTGCACTGCGTGTAGAGGCCGTTTTCCTGCCGACCCTGTACCTGCTTTGCGAATATCGCGCTGCCATTCAGGGAATGGGCAATGCGATTCTGCCAATGCTTTCGGGTTTTCTGGAACTGTTGATGCGTCTGCTTTGCGCATGGATTCTGCCTGCTGTCGCAGGCCAAAGCGGATTGTATTTCACCGACGGCTTTACATGGCTGATCACGATGCTGATGCTGCTGATCTGCTATCAGGTCCTTCGCAAAAAACATCTCACAGTGTAATGCACCAAGCCCGCCGGTTCAGAACCGGCGGGCAATTTATTTTTTACGCCTGATTGATCATTTCGACCATGCCTGCAAGCTGATCGTAGGACAGTTGACCGCCCGAGAAGCTGGCTGCGCTGCGCAGCGGCATATAGCGGATCATGGCCTCCATCATATCCTTCGAAATCGCGCTGGAAGCAGTATCGCTTTCGCTGCTCATGCCCATTGCCTGCATCACGCCGTCGATCAGCGGCTTGAGAACTGCCATGGCCTTGGGGCTTTTCATCAAATCGAGGAAAATGCTATCCACCGTGAAATGCGCTGGCAGCTCGACCGTGCTTTCGACAGTAATTTTCTTCGCAAGAACCACATCGCGGCTGGAACGGCAGATTTCGATGGTAAACTCGCCCGTTTCCACATGCCAGTCGTTGAGCTGCACATTCCAGTAGGCAAATGCGCGCTTGTCCAGTTCAAATTCAACCGTCTTCGTCTCTCCGGGGGCCAGTCCGACCTTTTCAAAGCCCTTGAGTTCGCGCACAGGACGGAATACGGTGCTCTCGCAGTCGCCCACGTAAAGCTGAACCACTTCCTTGCCCGCAACGCTGCCTGTGTTGGTTACGTCGACCGTAACCTTCAGCGTATCGGTATCCTTAATGCTTTCAGCATCGACGCAAAGGTTGCTGTATGCAAAACTGGTATAGCTCAACCCATAGCCAAACGGGAACAGCACGTCCATCTTCTTTTTGTCATAATAGCGGTATCCGACAAATACACCTTCATTGTAGACGGCCACATCGCCCTCGCCGCCATAGCTGAGATAGCTGGGGTTGTCCTCCAGCTTATGCGGGAAACTCTCCGGCAGGCGACCGCAGGGATTGACAGTGCCCCACAGCACGTCCTTCGTTGCACCGCCGACAGCCTGACCGCCCAGATAGCCTTCGATTACAGCCTTTGCAGCGCCGATCCACGGCATTTCCACAGGAGAACCATTATACAGCACAACGATCGTGTTCGGATTTGCCTCGGCCACACGACGGATAAGCTCCACCTGACAGGCAGGCATGCGCATATGGGTGCGATCGTAGCCTTCAGATTCAAAGCTGTCAGGAAGACCCGCAACGATAACCGCCTTATCAGCCTTGGCCGCTACAGCAACCGCTTCAGCAATCAGCTTCTCATCAGGTTCTTCCGTCACGATATCATAGCCCTGTGCGTAAGTAATCCCCGGCACGCCTTCGAGTGCATCCATCAGGCTTTCAACCTTGAAGCAGTTGATGTGGCTGCTGCCGCCGCCCTGGAAGCGCGGTTCTTTGGCAAACTTGCCGATAACAGCCACACTCTCGCCCTCTGCGATGGGCAGAATACCGTCCTCATTTTTCAGAAGCACCATGCACTCCGCAGCCAGCCTGCGGGACAGCTCGTGCTGAGCCTCCATATCCCATTCGGTTTCAGGCTTTGCATTGTCCAAATAACGCTTGTGGATGGTCAATATGCGTTCAACAGCAAGGTCTACATCCTTTTCATCCAGCAAACCCGCCCGCACTGCATCGACCACACGCTTGTCGTTAGCGCCGCCGGAAGAGGGCATTTCCAGGTCCAGACCTGCATGAACGCCTTTTACACGGTCGCTTACAGCGCCCCAGTCACTTACAACATAGCCGTCAAAGCCCCATTCTCCGCGCAGAAGATCGGTCAACAGTCCGCGATGCTGAGAAGCATATTCACCGTTGAGACGGTTGTAGGAGCACATCACCGTCCACGCCTTGCCTTCTTTGACAGCGCTTTCAAAGGCAGGATAGTAGATCTCGCGCAGCGTGCGCTCATCCACCACACTGTCGGACGACATGCGGCGGTTTTCCTGACTGTTGGCTGCAAAATGCTTGACGCTTACGCCGATGTTGCGGCTCTGCACGCCCTTGATCAGGCTGGCGGACAGCTGAGCAGCTAGATAGGGATCTTCGCTGAAATACTCAAAGTTACGGCCGCATAGCGGGGAACGCTTGATGTTGACAGCCGGACCAAGGTTCACAGCGACCCGTTCGTGCTGGCAGGCGTCGCCTACCGCCTCTCCGATCTGGCGCAGCATGTCACGGTCAAAGCTTGCAGCGCTGGCGCATGCCGTAGGCAGACACACTGCCTTGATGCTTTCATTCACACCCAGATGATCGGCCTGCTCGTCCTGTTTGCGCAAACCGTGCGGTCCGTCCGAAACCATAACTGACGGAATACCCAGCCGCTCGACCGGTTTGGTATGCCAGAAGTCAAGACCGCTGAGCAGCGACGCTTTTTCTTCCAGAGTCATTTTAGATAACAGCTTTTTTACATCCATGTTTTTCACCTCATATTTCAGTTGACGCGGAAGTGGAGTTTTGTACATAACGAATGCATTAAACGAAAGATGTATACATAATTCGCTTCATGTATACAAATTCCTTTTTTTAGCATATTGTATATATATAGTATTTTATTGGGCTTTTATGGGAAAGCAATTGACAAATATTCCAAAACGTATTATGATAAAACCACTTGGAGTGAAGTTAAACCCATTGTTAACAAACCAGAATTTTTATATTTTATTTATAATTATTAGTTAACCCCTTTTAAAAATCCAAGCTGATTCTCCCGGCTTCAGGTCGCGTTAGTGGAGCCGAGAAAATAAAAAAGGAAGGATGGAACCTGTACAATGAAGAAACTGCTTGCTCTCATCCTCGCGCTGGCAATGGTCCTCTCTCTGGCTGCAGCCTCTGCCCAGACTGTGGAACTGCCCCGCAACGAGACCCTGTACTTCGCTGGTCAGCAGTGGGGTACTGTGAACTCCTGGAACATCATCGGCACCAACCAGAACAACGCCATGGCGATCGCTGGCGGCCCCTCCGGCTACCGTACCCTGATGTTCGAAACTCTGTACATGTACAACTTCATGGACGGCTCCATGACTGGTCTGCTGGCTGACGGCGACTATGTCTGGAACGACGCCATGACCGAAGTAACCGTGAAGATTAAGGACGCTGCCAAGTGGTCCGACGGCACCCCCGTCACTGCCGAAGACGTCAAGCGCACCTTCGACATCGGCGTGGAAATCGGCAACGGCACCGGCACTGGCTACAAGGCCTACATCGCCGAGATCGTGGCTGACGGCAAGAACCTGACCATCAAGGCTGCTGTGAACGAAGCTGGCGTGCCCGTCAACCCCCTGAAGGTTGTTGATTTCCTGTCCGGCGCTCCCATCGCTCAGGCTGCCTGGATCGACGCTGTGGTTGCCCGCAACAACGGCGACGCTACCGCCATCCTCAACGATGCCGGTGAAGACGTTGTGTGGTCCGGCCCCTACACCAAGTACTATGCAGACGATCAGAAGGTCGTTCTGGTTCGCGACGACAACTACTGGGGCCAGGATGCTTCCATGTGGGGCAAGCTGCCTGTTCCGAAGTACATCGCTCATGCCATGTATGCTGACAACGCCGCTGGCGAAGTCGCTCTGAAGGCCGGCGAAGTTGACGTTTGCCAGCAGTTCATCGGCAACGTTCAGAACCTGTGGCTGGAAGACGGTCTGCCCATCTCCACCTACTATGAAGAAGCTCCCTACGGCGTGTGCCTGACCATGCCCACCGCCTGGTACAACATGAACATGCCCGTGCTGGCCGAGAACGCTGCCCTGCGTAAGGCCATCGCCATGGCCGTTGACTATGACACCATCATCGCCAACGCCATGACCAACCAGAGCCCCTCCTTCGCCGACGTGCCCCGTTCTCTGATGAACCCCACCGGCGGCGAGCAGGCTCTGTACAACCAGGCTGAGGTTGCCGAGCTGCAGTGGGCCGGCAGCGACATCGAAGGCGCCAAGAAGCTGCTGGATGAAGCTGGCATCGTAGACGGCGACGGCGACGGCTGGCGTGAGTACAAGGGCGAAAAGATCGCTCTGAACGCCGTGTGCCCCAACGGCTGGTCTGACTGGCAGGCTTCCATGGAAGTGGTTGCTGCTGCTGGCGAAAAGATCGGCGTGGAAATCACCACTCTGTATCCTGAATACTCCATCTACCAGACCGTGTTCACCAACCCCAACCAGGTTGAATACGCCATCTTCATGTGGTCTCCCGAGGCCGCTTCTCCCTCCAACCCCTGGACCCGCGTCAACCAGTTCCTGGGCACCGAGTATGTCGGCGTCGAGAACAACTGGAGCGGCAACTGGGGCCAGTATGTGAACGAGGAAGCCGACGCCCTGATCAAGAAGATCCCCGTCACCACCGATGCTGAAGAGCTGAAGGCTCTCTACACCGAGCTGACCAAGATCTACCTGACCGAGGTTCCCAGCTTCTCCCTCATGTATCGTCCCTCTGTGTTCCACGCTGTGAACGAGAGTGTTTGGACCAACTATCCCGCTGGCGACGACGGCCGCAACATCCCGCCCGCCGACTGCACCGACGGCTACGGCATTGCTGCCCTGTACGAGCTGGAGCTTGTCAATCCGTAACACTGTAAACCTTGGGGGCGGCCATGCTTCGGCATGGCCGCTTCCTTCATAAGGGGGGAAACGACGATGAAGGGATACCGGAAATATTTCGGGAAAAAGATCCTTTGGTTTGTGATCACACTGGTGGTGGCTGTGATCCTGAACTTTACTCTGCCCCGGCTGATGCCCGCCGACCCCGTGGCTGCCATCACCGGCAAAATGGCACAGGGCATGACCGATGCCAGCGCTGTACAGGAAATTTATAAGCGCTACGAAGAAGAGTTCGGCACCAACAAGCCGATGCTCGAACAGTTTTTCATTTTCGTTAAAAACATGCTCAAGGGTGACCTTGGCACATCTTTCAGTCAGTATCCGCGCAAGGTGAGCGACATCATCTCCAGCGCCATCTGGTGGACTGTTGCGCTGCAGCTTCCTGCCATCATTGTAGGCTGGCTGCTGGGCAACCTGCTTGGCGCATTGGCCGCCTACATCCGCAAGGGCTTTGACAAAGTGCTCCTGCCGCTTTCGCTGTTCCTAAGCAATGTACCCGCCTTCGGCATGGCGGTTGTCATGCTGGTTTTGTTCGCTGTAAAGTTCAAAATAGCCCCCATTGGCGGCGGCTATGCCTTCGATATGATTCCCAATTTCAGCTGGAATTTTGTTAAATCTGTTATTACACACTATCAGCTGCCCTTCTGGTCCATTGTTATGGTCTCCATCGGCGGACAGGCCATCGGCATGCGCTCCATGTCCATTTACGAGCTGAATGCTGACTACGTAAAATATGCCCGTTTCCTGGGCATCAAGGACCGCAAGATCGTCGGCTATGTGTTCCGCAATGCCATGCTGCCCCAGGTGACTGGTCTGGCGCTGTCCATCGGCACCATGATCGGCGGCGCTCTGGTGGCTGAAATCATTTTCAGCTATCCGGGTCTGGGCTCCACCATGTATACGGCAGTTACCGCAGCGGATTATCCGCTGATTTCTGCCACCACACTGATCATTACCTTCATGGTTCTGATCGTCACGCTGCTTCTGGACATCGTGTATGGCTTCATTGATCCGCGCGTTAAAGCCGCGCAGTTCGACTGAGGGGAGGATTAACCAATGAAAAACACATTGCGTCAGATATTCCACTCCCCCAAATTTATGACCGGCTTTGTGATTTTTGTCGTCATTCTTTTAACGCTGTTCTTCTACCCGCTGTTTAATCCAGGCAACCCGCTGGAAATGATCGGTGTGGGTACATTCGCCAAACCCGGCACCTATGTATCGCTGTATGATGCCCTGAATACCAGCCGTGAAACCCTTCGGCTGTCTGATGCTGACGACAACCGTCTGGCCAAGCAGCTCAAGGCAGAAGACCGCGTTGCCATGCTTGAGTGGTTTAATGCCATGGGGATCGCTGTCGACTTTGATATTTCCGATACCGATGCCCTGCTGAAATTGTGGGATGACAACTATGATCCCGCCACCAAGCCCAAGGGCATGACCATGGCCAAGCGCAACTACTACAAGCGCCTGAACAACGCCCTGCTGCAGCTGAAGGCTGCCGATGAAATTGTGCTCGCCGATGTAAACGCCGAAACCAAAGCACTTGAAGAGACCGGAAAAGTCAACAAAACCGATTATGTCAACGTGGGTCAGGTGGCCAACGTAAAACTGCTGCCGCTTGGCACTGACAACTTTGGCCGTGATGTGCTGAAGGAGCTTGTGTCAGCGACCGGCACTTCCATTATCATTGGTCTGATCGCCGGTGCAGTCGCTACGATTATCGGCCTCACCTTCGGTTTGCTGGCCGGTTATCTTGGCGGCATTGCCGATGACCTGATCATGTTCATCACGAATGTTTTCACCGTTATTCCCGGCTTTGTACTGCTGATCCTCATCTCCTATTCCATCGGTCAGGATCAACGTGGCGCAAGCGTTGTTGCATTGGTCATCGGCCTTACGAGCTGGACATGGACGGCGCGTTCGGTGCGTTCGCAGGTCATCAGCCTTCGCAACCGCGACCATGTGAACCTGTCCAAGCTCAGCGGTCACAGTCTGTTCCGTATCATCATGACGGACATCCTCCCCTACATCGCCAGCTACGTGGTGATGGCGTTCATCCTGCAGGTATCCAGCGGCATCCTGAGCGAGGCACAGCTGAGCCTGCTGGGTCTTGGCCCCAAGACCACCGAGGTGCCCACGCTTGGCCTGATGATGAACTGGGCCATGCTGTACTCGGCTCATACAAACGGTTCGTGGTGGGCTTACTTCCCGGTCATTCTGACCATCACGCTCATTTCGTTCTCACTCAATCTGATGAATACCGGTCTTGACCAGGTGTTCAACCCCACTCTGAGAGATTAAGGAGGAGACAGTCATGGCAAAGACAATGCTGGAAGTCAACAACCTGACGACCAAGTATGTGACACGCTTCCATGAAGATGTGTACGCTGTGGATCATGTCTCCCTCAAAATCGAGGAAGGCAAGAGCCTCGGCATCGCCGGTGAAAGCGGCTGCGGCAAATCCACGCTGGCCCTTTCACTGATGGGTTACTACTTTGCCCCGCTGCATTACATGAGCGGCGAGATCATCATCGACGGCAAGAACATCTCCGGCATGGATCCTGATACGGTGCGCAAGAACGTTCTGGGTACTGAAATTGCCTACATCCCCCAGGCCGCCATGAACGCACTCAACCCCACCATCCGCATCAGCAAATTTGTCGAAGACGTTATCCGCGCGCACGATCCCAAGGCCGACAAGAAAACGATTCAGGAAATGGCCAAGGCCCGCTTTGCTGAACTTGGCCTGCCTGTGGAAGCGCTCAACCGCCACGCCGTCGAGCTCTCCGGCGGTATGAAGCAGCGCGTGGTCATCGCCATATCGACCATTCTCAACCCTAAGGTTCTCATTGCGGATGAACCCTCCTCTGCTCTGGACGTAACCAGTCAGAAGATGGTCATCAAGATGCTGCGCGACATGATGGAAAAGGGCTACATCAAGGCGATGATCTTCATCACCCATGAGCTGCCGCTGCTGTATAATGTGACCGACGACATTATGGTCATGTACGCAGGCCAGATCGTGGAACGCGGAAGCGCAAATGAAATGGTATTCGACCCCATTCACCCCTACTCCCGCGGCCTGATAAACTCCATTCTGGTTCCCGAAGAGGGCACGCGTACCAACAAGCTGACCGCCATTCCTGGCACGCCTCCCAACCTGAAAAAACCTCCACAGGGCTGCCGCTTTGCCGAGCGCTGCAAGTACGCCACCCTGCAGTGCCGTGTCAACGCAATGCCCATGATCGACTTTGACGGCAATCGTTCCTACCGCTGCGGACACTCTGTCGAGCATCTGAGGGAGGTATACGGTCATGAAGAATGAAGCGTTCAAAGATCGTCCCCTGTGTCTGAGCGGCAAGGGGGTGACCAAGGTATTTGGTTACGGCAACAAGGCCAACACCGCTGTTGACCATGTGGATTTTGAGTTTCATGAAGGCGAACTGGTAAGCATCGTTGGTGAAAGCGGTTCCGGCAAAACCACGCTTTCCAAAATGCTTCTGGGCCTGCTGAGTGTAACCGAAGGCGAAATTTTCTTCCAGGGCAAGCCCCGTGACATTTCCAACCGCAAAAAGAAGAAGGAATACTGGCAGGGCATTCAGGCCATCTTTCAGGACCCCTTCTCCTCCTTCAACGTCTTTAACAAGATCGACACCGTGCTGCTAGACTGCATCAACATGCGCGGCGGCAAGCACCTGCCCAAGGAAAAGAAAATCGAAATGATGACCGAGGCCTGTTCGTTTGTAAACCTCAAGTTTGCCGAGCTGACCAACAAGTATCCCTTCGAGCTTTCTGGCGGCCAGATGCAGCGACTGATGATTGCCCGCATCTTCCTGCTCAAGCCGAAAATCCTTCTGGCTGATGAACCCACTTCCATGATCGATGCCTGCTCCCGTGCAACCATTCTAGACATGCTGCTGCAGCTGCGCGACGAGATCGGCATGACCATTATCTTCATTACGCATGATATCGGTCTGGCCTACTACATCTCCGACAGCGTGTACATCATGGAGCACGGCAAGTTTGTGGAAAGTGGCAGTGCTGACGACGTTATCCTCAATCCCAAGGCTGCCTACACCAAGCGCCTCATTAGCGACGTTCCCAAGATTCACGAACCGTGGGATCTTTCCACGGTTGGATGACACAAAAAACAAGAAATACCGGCTGCAAAGTCGGTATTTCTTATTTTCATTATTCTTTATTTTTGAGAGACGATCGCATTTACCCTTTCGGACATTGCGATCATTAACACAGCAAAAATCAGCAGATACGCAGGATAGAGCGCAATGCCAAACCACTGAGCCAGCAGCCCAAGAACTGGCGGCATCAGCGTAGATCCTATGTAGGCGCAGGCCATTTGTTTGCCCATAATGGCCTGACTGTTCTCCTTGCCAAAATTGACAGGCGTTTCATGCAGCAGGCAGGGATAGATGGGCGCCTCACCCAAACCAATCAGCAAAAGGCCTAGGAAAGACCCTCCCTGTCCCATCGGCAGCAAAAGCAGCACAATGCCCGTTATTACAACGCACTGCCCCACTCTTACCATCAGGCGGTCGCCCAGCTTATCTGTGATGAAACCGCCCATAAATCGTCCAGCTGTGATGCCCAGATAGAAAACGGACGCCCATGCAGCAGCGGTATTGGGATCAATCCCCTTATAGAGCGTCATATAGCTGGCTGCCCACAGCCCGGCTGTCGTCTCCAAAGCACAGTAGCAGAAAAAAGCGACAAGAATCTGCCGTGCGCCCGGAAGATTGAAAATCTGACGAATAGACAGTTTCGCCGCTTTCTTTTCATCTTCGGCGTTAACACCTTTCTTCCAGATCGGCAGCGACAAAAACAGCAGCACAGCCATCACTGTCTGAACGATACCCACAATTCGGTAACCGGATGTCCACTTATGTCCGCCGGTCAGAACCATGGACATAATATAGGGGCTGACAGTGGCGCCAACGCCCCAGAAGAAGTGAATCCAGCTCATATGGCGGCTTTTGTAGTTAAGCGCTATATAGTTGTTGAGCGCCGCGTCAATGCTTCCTCCGCCAAGGCCGTATGGAATGGCCCAGATACACAGCGCCGGGAGCGACGCAGCAAATGAAAAGCCAAACAGTGAAACAGCCACCAGCGCCGTGCACGCCACCGTTACACGCCCTGTGCCGAATTTCCGAATGACTTTATCGCTTAACGAACTGGAAATCACCGTACCTGATGAGATCACTATGGTCACAACACCTACGGCAGAAACCGGCACATTCATCCCCTCGTAAATCGAAGGCCATGCTGAACCCAGCAGTGAATCAGGCAAGCCCATGCTAACAAATGCAAGATAAATTAACGCAATCAATAATGTGGTCATAGTAACCTCCATCCTGAAATATGGAAAAAAGAGACAATGTTATTATACTGTATCTCTTTTGAACTGGCAATTCAAACAAGAACCATCAGTAAAAAATCAAAAAATACTTTTGCAAAACTCCATAATTTCGCTTTTTCTTGCCTCTGCTGCCTCTTTGTTTTCAACAGAACACAACCCTATACTGCCGCAGCATGTAATTTCAAGATGGCCATAGAAATGCATAATGCTATCAATAACCCGTTCACATTCTCTCATGCCGTGCCCTGTTCTGAGCACAACAGCATAGCCCCGTTTGCCTTTGCTGATGGCTGCATGAGGTTCATGCGTATTGCACCAGGGCGTGCATCTGTCAATAAAAGTTTTAAACTGTCCAGGGATATCCGCCCAATAGAAAGGGATAACAGAAATGATCATATCTGCCCATTCATATCGCGCCATGACGACATCAACATCATCGTGCTGAACACACTTTGCTGTGTATGACAAACCCTGCACCCTTTGCAAAACTCAATAGTATAATCGTCAATACACATTGTTTTGACTTCATGCTCTTTGCCCATGGCTTTAGAAACGATATTGACAATTTCAGCGGTTGCACCATTTCTGACCAGGCTGCAGTTTGTGACAAGTACTTTCATTGCGATCTTCTCGAAGCATTCATGTATATCACATTTATATTCAGTATATCATCGCGACTTCGCAAACACAATAAAAGCTGCGTCAATCAAAACGACACAGCTTTTATTGTGTTAAGTTTTCAGCTTACCACTTGGGCTCCAGCCACTCGATTTCTGCACTGAAGGCTTTCTTTTCGCCGGTCAGCACATCATAGAGTACGTCGCTGGTTTCAGAAATGGCCTTGGCCAGCGGCGGATAGGGCTTGTTGGTGCAGTCAATGATGCCGTGCGCCATGTGTTCGCCGTCAAAGCGGCCCATCAGCGTCTGGTCATTGTACTCAAAGTAGTGAGCGCCAACGCACATAGGATGCGCGGCAGCCTCCTGCAGATAAGCCTTGTACGCCTTGGCGCGCTCTTCCTGCGTGGTGCAGCTGATGAGCGCCGTACGCAGCAGGCCGATCTCCTGACCGCCGAAATGCCACTCGCCGATGATGGCGGGCTTATTGAGCGGCAGAGCCATATCCAGCTTCGGAATGGCAGAACGCTGATAGCAGTTGAAGGAAAGAACGTCGAAGATCTTGCTGACCTCCACTACTTTCTCCTGCATGCTGCTGTAGCGCAGGCCCAGGCACAGATGATGCTCGTCCACCTTGCGGCAGGCATTCATGGGAATCTGGGCAAAGGCTACAACCAGAATCTGCTCATACTCGCGCAGAACAGCCCAGGCTTCTTCGCTCAGCTGCACACTGCGGGAAACAGGCGCAAGGAAAACTTCAAAGTTTTCAAAACTGGTGCCCCATGCAGCATTCAGGCTTTCAATGGTCTGATAACGGTCCATCAGCCACTGCATCATATGCTTGCGGCTTTCGAGCTTCTCATTCTTCACCATCAGCTCGTAGGCGATGTTGCAGTCACTCTGGAACAGCCATTCGGGCTCATTGTGCAGAAAGTAGCCAATCAGGCAGGGATCATTCGCCATAGGCTTAAGCTCGTTGTTGGCAAACGTTGCGCTGTTGGCTTCATATTCCTCAGAGAAGACATCCGGGAAATCGCGGAAGATGAAGTTGCTTGTCACAGGGAAACGCTTGAGCGTGACCACATAGGGCAGCTTCGACATGCTCAGGAAGTCTTCCATGCGTTCGTCAATGAAGTTGACGATGCCGATACCAGTCGTGTTCAGGCCCCAGTCCTTAAAACGGCGGGTGGTGATGGTGCGCCAGGCATCCCACCATTCCTCACCGAACACACGCATCATGTTGGCGCGTGCAGGGTTAAACATCCAGTCGTTGCTGTGCTCGGTTTCACCGTGACGCTTGACATACTCGGCGATGTACTTGGGCTGCGTAAAAGCACCCTTGTACAGCGGATCATCCGGCTTGGGCGGATTGGTGTAGAAGCTTTCCATGCCGGTGTACCAGCCGAATTCACCCATGCGGGTACCATAGCATACGCCGTGGGAGAAGAAGGCATAGCCTTCAGGATCGACCAGCCACCAGCGCTTGCCGTCGTGATGAGTATGGAACCAGCCAGTCGCATCAAACTTCTTGCACAGATAACCACCGTAGGAAGACAGACCACGGTTGCGGGCTTCCGTCTCCAAAGCAGCCTTGTACTCAGCCTTCAGACGCTCGGCCATTTCTTCCACAGAATGGGTCTTGGTAGGCCATTCAAAGCCGATCAACTGACCCATTTCGTCGATCATAGGCTCCATAGGCGGATGGAACTCAGGCTGTTCATCGGATACATACACCTTGCCCAGCTGTGCATTCTTGAAATCCTTGCCGGGAATCACACCGATCACAACACGAACGATGGTCTGAGGATCGGTGGGATGACCCGTACATCCAGACTTATATGCGCCAGGAAAAACGGGCAGGAAATAGCGGCGGGACCACAGTTCATCCAGCTGTACGCGGAAAGCCTGCCACATGTTGGGCAGTAGTTCGTACTGAATCTTCAGAGGTTCGCCAACAGCAGGATAAAAAGCTGCAAAGACTTTTGCGTCAGAGTATTGATCCACCTTGACGTCAAAGCAGAAATACTTTTCTTCATCCCACATACTGTCCGCAGGGCGGTCAAACGAAATAACCAGCGGCTCGTCGCCGTGTTTGACCTGCATGCCGGGTTTTACAAAAGAATGAAGTCCGTCAAACCATACACAGGTATTCATGATGGTTTCCCCTTTCAGGTTCCTTCAACAATTTGGTACAAGTCCATTCCATGACAGGCATAGGCCCATGCGCCGCGAAGCGCTGCATCCTCCACATTCTGCGCGCGGCAGACGGGAATGGTGCACATTTCGCGGAAACCTTTTTCCATCAGATCCAGCGACTTGGCAATCTGTCCTCCAATAACGATCTTTTCAACCACAAAACCTTTGAGATGATCATTGAGCATTTCGCCAAGCATTTTGCCGGTTTCATGCATAAACGCCTTGGCCTGTTCATCACCCTGACGGGCACGGTCAGCAATTTCCTTCACATCGATGGTTTCGCCGGTCATTGCCGTCCAGCGTGCACGCATACCGCGGGCGGATACCATGTCCTCTGCAGTACCGTTTTTATAACGCGCGCTCCACAGCGGATAAGAGGGCGTCAGCGCCACGGGACGCATCTGCACCTTGCCGTCCTGCCACAGCACAAAGCCAAGTCCAGTGCCCAACATAACGCCGACGGCGTTCTTCACGCCGGACGAGGCGCCATAAAACGCCTCGCCCAGCATGAAAGCTGCGCCGTCGTGGAGGAAGCAGAACTGCGTATCAGGAAACTCCTTCTGGAGCGCATCAAGCAGGCTGACTTCCTTGATTGCTTTGAACTTGTGCATCATGTGACTGGTGCCGGTGGCATAATCCATAGGACCCGGAATGCTGATGGAAACGCGGCTGGTCGGATTGGCCTTCAAATGGGCCACGATCGGCTGCAGGATCTCATCCAGCGTACCGTTTTCGTTGATCGGGAACAGGCCGGGAGCAGTGAACTCACCATTTTCGACGGCACTATGCTTTACAAAGGTGCCGCCAACATCCAGCATTACACAGTCAAGCATTTTTTCAGCATTCCTTCTTCAGCTGAGTCTTGTGGATGGTCACAGTGCCGCAGCCCAGGTTGGTGATGGTGTACTCGCCGAGGCTGGCGGGCAGCACGATGATATCCATGGTGTTCATGATGAAGTACTTGCTGGGATCGGCCTTGGAGGCGACCTTGACCTTTTCGCCGTCAACCAGAGCCAGCACATGGAACAGGCCGTCGGTGTTGTCCTCGATCTGCTGATCGAAGATCAGGTTGCGCAGGGAGAAGTACAGCAGGTCGTGCTCGCCGGTGATGATTTCCTTCCAGCCTTCGCCTTCACGAACCAGCTTGCGGTTGCCGGCATACTGGAAAGGATCGCTCACGAGGTTCTCATCGCAGAACTTCTTGGTGCGCTCGCCGCGGATGACTTCGCTGCCCATGGTGAGGTGGATGGGACGGGGCATGTTGGTCTGGGGATCCAGACGCTGATAGTCATACAGCTTGTAGGTATAGGAACCCACGGTCAGAGAGCCGATCTCGAGGATCACCTGGTTCTGGCCGGAGGCATGGATGGTGCCGGCGGGAATCATAACCTGGGTGCCGGGCTCGGAATCGACGTAGTTGATGTACTTCTTGTAGTCGATCTGCTCGGTGGTGCCTTCCACGCGGCGGGCTTCCTTGAAGAACTCCTCGCAGCTGTCGTCGTTGCAGAAGCCCAGGTAGGTCTTGGCGCCCTGACCAGTGACGCAAACGTAGTAGCTCTCGTCCTGACGGCCCAGCTCGTCATGGTTCTTCATGACATACTCGGCGTCGGGATGGCACTGGATGGACATGTTGCCGGAGCCATGATAGGTATCGTCGTAGTTGAAGCGGATCGGGAAGTAGCCGCCAAACTGCTTCATGGCCTGAGCGCCCAGCAGCTTCTCACCCATCACCTGCACGAAGGTGAAAAAGGGAGCTTCGAACTCATAGCTCTCAGTCTTGGCAACGATGGAAACTTCCATGGGGATCATATCGAACACCCACGCGCAGTTGCGCATTTCCTTGGGCAGGTTGCGCAGACGCTGGATGTAGTAGCCACCCCAAACGCCCTCGAGGTACACGGGACGGCAGCGGAAAGGACGCTCGACCAGCTCGCCGAACAGGGTCAGCAGGTCTTCCATGGTCACCATCTGCATGGTCTCGGGCACGTCGGCGCTGATGTAAAGGTCAACCAGACCGGCCTTGAACATGTTCCAGCGGACTTCCACGGCGATTTCGAAATCGACGTAGTAGTTGCGGCGCATGGTCAGGTTGTAGGGCAGATCAGTCTTGGCGCCGATGTTGCGGGCATGGCCGTTCTTGTAAGAGAGCACAGCGGTGCGGGGAGTAACGTCCATCCACACACGCAGATCATAGCTCTTCTGCAGCTCGGGAGCCAGAGCGCCCTGACCGTACACAACGATGGACTTGCCTTCAGCCAGAGCCTTCTTCAGGGCTTCAACCTTCTCGGCAGCCTGCAGGCCTTCGTAGCCGCCCTTGTAACGCACGCCGTAGAGCAGCACGGGGTCGCGCTCACGGTCGGTGGGCAGGTAGGGGGCCAGCATTTCTTCGATTTCTTCGCTGCTCTTCAGCAGGGAAGCGGCATCCACAAAGCAAACGCCGGTGCCGGCCAGCTTCTGACGCAGAACGTTGACGAGACTCACCACGTCAGCGCCGGGATACATGTCGATACCAATGTTCTTGCCAGCCTTGACCAGCTCGGCGATCTTGGCAGCAACGTTCTGGATGCCAGCAACGGGCTTTACGCCGCGGCCGGTCACGCAGTTGACAGCATTGGGATCAGAATAGGGATAGGGATGGAACATGAAACTCATAGCAATCTTCCTTTCTTTGGTCGAGTTGTTGTGGGTTTTATTTCTGATAAATCAGCAGAATCTCTTCGGGGCCGATCGTGGCAGGCACGCCGTCGCCCTCGCCGTCCGGGGATGCCCAGGCGTTAAGAACTGCATCTTCACAGGTAAGGTTGACAGGCTGCTGGCTTTCGGTATCATTCCAAAGCATCACAGCACGTTTTCCGTCCGCGTTCTGGTATACGCCAGCCTTGACACAGGCATTGCCGTTGACCAGCTTTTCCTGAGCCATGTAACGGCCCAACAGCAGGTAATCGGCAAACTTTCTGCGCAGCTGGCCGACCTTGTACACATATTCGCGGGCAGCGGGATCTTCATCACCTTCGATGAAATGGATATCCGTCACATAACGCAGCTCCATTTCCAGCTTGCAGCCGTACAGCGCCGCATAGTTGGCGAAGCGACGGTTGACATAGGGCCGGGTATTGCGGATGGTAACCATCGTTTCAGGGAAAGTGTAGCGGAACAGATCCGGCATGACCTGAACGCCAACAATATTTGTACACTGTTGATAGGACTTGTTCGGCACAGGATCAGGCGAGCTGCCGATACCATGCAGGCAGTCGATGAACTGCGAATGCACGTCGGTAATATGCTCTGTCATGTAAGCATATTCCTTGTGCTGGTCGACCTGCCTGCGGATGCGCTTGTGCAGTGCAATGCGGCCCTGCGTATGCGACAGCGACGGACGGTTTTCCAGATGGTTATGGCTTTCATCAAAGCACGGATACGGAGGCATGCCTCCGATCTGATCGTAGAGAATGCCGTCTGCGCCAAAGCCGCGGATCCAGTCAGCACGACGGGCCATCTTCTCATGCCACTCTGTGCAGCTGGGGCAAACCGTTGCAAAAGGCTTTTTGGACAGGTAGTGCAGGAAATCACTGTGGCAGAACTTGTCGTAGTACTCGTAGTACGGCGTTCCCCAACGGTTCTTGCCGGCCATTTCGCGGCCGCCCTCTTCGTTGTAGAATTTCGTACCCACGTCCAGCAGATGACCCTGGAAATACAGCGTCACATGACCGCCCTTGTCCTGAACGGCTTTGATGCCCTTGCTGAGTTCCTCTGCGCCGCCCATCGTGGGGCTGACATCCAGATCAGGGTAGTGATTGTCATGACCCGTGTGGTACCAGCCAAACAGACCCAGGCAGTCGAAGCCGTGCTTCTGCGCCAGTTCGTAAAGATGTGGCAGGGTCGCATAGGGCCAAAGTTCATCGCCATACTGCTGTTTGTTGATGACGAGGAAATAGCCGTTCATCTCCCGCATCCACTGCTTGGGCACCACGGGCTTGCGCCATGCAGAAGCCCATGCCCTGTACTCATTGGCGCCTTCCATCCAGCTGCCATTGTACAGCCATGCCACATAGGAAGGACACTTCCAGGTTTCGCCAGGCTTCACAAAAGCCATCTTGTTCATTTCCATGCTTACGCCGCCCGTTTTGGAGCCCTTTGCACGCAGCGCGCTTGCATGGAACAGATCATCGCGGCCGCTGAGATACAGGCAGGTATTACCTGCGGTCAGCATCATCCACTGCATGGACATCGGACCGGGATAGGTCGCGCTGATCTCATACAGACTTTCAGGATTCGTTATCTTCTGCAGGTAAGCGCACACGTCCACGATGCGCTCGCCAAGCTGACGGGGATACAGCAGATCAGGCTTTTTGCCTTCAAGCGTTTCCACCGCGCCAAGGCAGGGATAGATCCAGTCGTCAACCACGTCGGTTTCTGTACGGTTTTCAATGGAAGAATCAAACCATACCTTTTCATCCTGCAGGCGGATGGTCAGCGTTACGCCAATGGGCAGTACTTCCTTGCGGGTCTTCAGTTCATTATAGCGGATGGTGATGGTATCGCCTTCCGCCGAGACGGATGCCGTCTGTTCCTCTGCCAGCGCAACGGCTTCCCAGTTGTCATTGTGATGCACAACCATGCGGAACAGTCCGACAGGTCTGGCAATCACATTGCTGCCGTTTAGAGACAGGCAGGTCAGCATTCCCCGCTCATCAATCTCGAGCCTGATGTTTCCATTGGAGAGCACCATGGAATATCACCTCTCTGTAATGAATCAGATCGTTTTCCATCATGCAGGACAAAAAGCCCCGCACTTTCAGAGATACCCTTTGGAACCAGTTTCACTATACCACATTTGGCACTTTTTTTCAACGCAAAACAGAGCGTTTTGATAAAAAGTTTTCTCTGCTTTTCGCTCAGTTTTTCACTTTGCGCAAATGAACAATCCTGCTGGACGCATCACCAAACGGAAAATGCGGCAGCAGACCAATCTGCTTCAGCGCGCTTCCGTGATAATGCTTCCCGTCTTCATCTTCATACCAGGCATTCACATCTACATCCCTTATGCGAATGAATTCATTTTCAGCGCCAGCCTTGGCGTAACGGCGGAACATGCACACAAGCAGTTCATCCTGATCAACGCTTGCAAACTGCCAGGCGGTGATATAGCCTTCAAACGGCGATGCAAGGCGTGTAAAGCGCCCCTGCTGCGTCAGACGGCGATGCTTTTTGATGAAAAGGATCTGCTCCTTCATCTCATCCAGTTCTTCGCTGCTCAGCGCAGTCAGATCCAGCTCATAGCCAAAGTTGCCGCTCATGGCCACATGGCCGCGGAACGCCAGACTTGTCACACGCCCCACCTGATGATTGGGCACTGCGCTGACATGCGCACCCATCGCTGCAGGAGGATACGCAACGCTTGTGCCATATTGGATAGACAGTCGCTCCACGGCATCAGAGTCATCGCTTGTCCAGGTCTGCGGCATGTAATAAAGCATGCCTGCATCAAATCTTCCACCGCCACCGGAGCAACTCTCAAACAGGATCTCCGGGAAGCGTGAGGTGATCTCTTCAAGTACACGGTACAGGCCAAGCATGTAGCGATGGTGAAGTTCGCCCTGCCTGTCAGCCGGAAGCATAGCGCTTCCAGCTTCGGTAAAGTTGCGGTTCATATCCCACTTGACATATTCGATATTCGCCGAATCCAATACACTGCTAACCGCATCAATCACATAATCCTGCACATCTTTGCGCGACATATCCAGAATCAGCTGCTGACGGCGCTCGCTGCGCGGACGATCAGGAACATGCAGGCACCAGTCCGGATGTGCACGGTACAGACCAGAATCAGGCGAAATCATTTCGGGTTCAAACCACAGGCCGAATTTCAGCCCCAGTTCATTCACCTTTTCAGCCAGCAGCCCGATACCGCCAGGCAGTTTTTCCTCGTTGACCACCCAGTCGCCCAGCGAGCAGTTGTCACTGTTGCGCTTGCCAAACCATCCGTCATCCAGCACAAGCAGTTCGGCGCCAATCTGTGCCGCCTTCTGGGCAATGCCCAAAAGCTTGTCTGTATTGAAGTCAAAGTATGTAGCTTCCCAGTTGTTTACCAGTACAGGTCTGGGCTGATCACGCCAGAAACCACGGCAGACACGCGTGCGGATCATTGTGTGGAACAACTGGGACATACCGTTCAGGCCTGCGTCAGAATACACCAGCATCATTTCCGGGGTCTGGAATGCATCACCCGGTTCCAACTTCCATGTGCATTCATTCACGCCGCCCACAAAGCGCGTATATCCAAAGGCATTCTGTTCCACCAGCATACGATGGCTGCCGCTGTAGACCAATGCCATGCCGTAGCAGTCACCAGTAAATTCAGTGGTATCCGCTCTGAGCAGGGCAACAAAAGGGTTGTGCTGATGGCTGCTCGCGCCACGATTGCTGCTGATTTCGCGAATGCCATGCATGGGCTGAATACGTTCGATCGACCGTTCTTTGATCCACGCGCCCTGCAGATGCAGCATATCATATCCGCCGCGAAGGGAGACGCTGGCACTGGCAGGGTTATACAGTGTAACGGTGTGCGTTCCGTTGTTTTCAAGGCGCACACTCTGGGTAAGGGTATGAAGTTTTTCGTGTACTGTGTAGCAAAGAGCCACTGCAAGCCCTGTTTTTTCGTCCTTCATGCGAATGATCAGGGTATTTGCTTCTGCATCGTCTTCGGTATAAACATGCGGAAGGCCCGCAGGCACAGGCTTTCCCGCCCTTACCTCGTACCCCTGATAAGTCAGCAGCGTGCAGTCGTTTCCATCCTCCCCTACGGCTCTGATCGCCGCAGGACGGTAATCGCCCCGGCCGCTGGTAGGATAAGCAAAAGGCGGCACCTGCGTAAAAGCATCAAAAGAAGCCAGATCCATCTGGTATTCGTCACAAAGATAATCCAAACAGCCATCAGAAACAGCCGCACCCCAGTAAATCTGGTGCAGCGTCTTTCCGGCGGCGGGATCCTCTGCAATTTTTAAAATATAGCTGAAATGGCTGTTGTCCGTCAGATGAAAAGTTTGAGATTTTGACAAAACATAAACAGGCACAGCAAAATTTCCGTCCTTTCATTGAAAAAGTTACCGGTTTTGCACACTTGTTGCTTATTATAGCATTTTCCGTATTCTTTTGCCATATGATTCTCTGTTTTTGACGCCAGAAAAATATCTTTGAAAAACTTTCAAAAAAATGATTGACTCTGCAGGTGAAACCTGCTATAATAGCTTTCGCTGGTTCCGAAATGGAGAGATGGCCGAGCGGTTTAAGGCGCTGGTCTTGAAAACCAGTGATACCGAAAGGTACCGGGGGTTCGAATCCCTCTCTCTCCGCCAGTTCTTTCCTGACAGAAAGAATAAGGGAATCAGCACCGTCCACCATGGAGAAGTACCCAAGTGGCCGAAGGGGCTCCCCTGCTAAGGGAGTAGACTGGGATAACCGGTGCGAGGGTTCAAATCCCTCCTTCTCCGCCAAAAAGTTCTGACAGATCGTCAGAACTTTTTCTTTTTGTCATCAGCATTCCAAAACGGAAGTGCTTACCATTTCAGCGGTTGAAACAGGTTCCGGCCTATGCTATAATCTATAAGGTTTCCCTATTGTTATCATTCGAGGTGGCAAACATGATGAATTACGACGTCATTATCATCGGCGCGGGCCCGGGCGGCATCTTTTCAGCATATGAGCTGACCCTGCTGAAGCCTGAACTGAAGGTGGCCGTTTTTGAAGCCGGCCATGCTCTTGCCAGGCGTCACTGCCCCATTGACGGCGATAAGATCAAAACCTGCATCGGCTGCAAAAGCTGCTCCATCATGAGCGGTTTTGGCGGCGCGGGTGCATTTTCCGATGGTAAATACAACATTACCAACGACTTTGGCGGCACGCTGTATGAATACATCGGCAAAAAGCAGGCGCTTGAGCTGATGCATTACGTCGATGATATCAACATGCGTTACGGCGGCGAAGGCACAAAGCTTTATTCTACTGCAGGTACCAAATTCAAAAAGCTTTGCATCCAGAACGACCTGCACCTGCTGGATGCCTCTGTTCGCCATCTGGGTACGGATATCAACTATGTTGTGCTTGAAAACCTGTACAACGATCTGAAAGAGAAGGCTGACTTCTTTTTCGACACACCCGTAGACAGCGTGGCTATTATTGACGGCGGTTACGAGATCCGCTGCAAGGATGCTGCCTATACCTGCAGCGAATGCATCATTTCTGCCGGCCGCAGCGGCAGCAAATGGATGGAACACGTCTGCAAAGATCTGCAGATCCCCACCAAATCCAACCGTGTGGATATCGGCGTACGCGTAGAATTGCCTGCAGAGGTTTTCTCCCACCTGACGGATGAGCTTTACGAAAGCAAGATCGTCTACCGCACGCAGAAGTACGGCGACCTTGTGCGTACCTTCTGCATGAACCCCAAGGGTGCCGTGGTCAACGAAAACACCAACGGCATCGTCACAGTAAACGGTCACAGCTATGAAGACCCTGCCCGTCAGACGGAAAACACCAACTTTGCCCTGCTGGTCGCCAAGCATTTTTCTGAGCCCTTCAAGGATTCCAATGGCTATGGCGAAAGCATCGCCCGTCTGAGTAACATGCTGGGCGGCGGCGTCATCGCTCAGCGCTTTGGCGACCTCATCCGCGGCCGCCGCAGCACGCCCAACCGCATGAAGGATTCCTTCATGACCCCCACGCTCAACGCCACTCCCGGTGACCTGAGCCTGGTACTTCCCAAGCGCATTCTGGACGGCATTATCGAAATGATCTATGCGCTTGACAAAATTGCTCCCGGCACCGCCAACGACGATACCATGCTCTACGGCGTGGAAGTCAAATTCTATAATATGGAAGTCGAGGTCAACGCTGATCTGGAAACCATGCACAGGGGTCTGTATGTCATCGGTGACGGCAGCGGCATCACCCACTCCCTGTCTCACGCATCCGCAAGCGGCGTGCATGTTGCCCGCAGCATTGTCAACAAGTAAAAAAGCCAAAGGAGAGAAGCTACAGCTTCTCTCTTTTCGTTTACTTTTTGTCAAAACCGCTTTTTTACAGTACTTTTCCAGCGGTTTGCTTTACATCATCACATGAAAATGGTAAAATAAAAATGATATCGCTTTAAAAGGCTTTTTGAAAGGAGTAACCCTCATGAGCAAGAAGATCATTCATACAAACAACGCCCCCTCTGCTATCGGCCCCTATTCTCAGGCTGTGAAATTTGGCAAGTACCTGTTCACCTCCGGCCAGCTGGGCATCATTCCTGCCACCGGCGAACTGGCTGTTGGCGTTGAAGCGCAGACCGAGTGGGCTCTGAAGAATCTGGGCGCCATTCTCAGTGAGAATCACATGGATTACGCCGACATCCTTAAGACGACCGTTTTCGTTGCCGATCTGGCTGATTTTGCCAAGATCAACGCCGTGTACCAGTCCTTCTTCGCCTCTGACTTCCCTGCCCGCAGCTGCGTTCAGGTTGCCGCACTGCCCAAGGGTGGCCTGGTTGAAATTGAATGCATTGCTGCCAAGAAGGAGTAACGCATGTTTGAGATCCTTGAAAAAAAGGCGCTCAATCCGACTGTTATACGCATGACTATCGCTGCCCCGCGCGTCGCCCAAAAGGCGGAGCCCGGGCAGTTTGTCATTCTTCGTGCTGGAGATGAAAGCGAACGGCTCCCCTTGACGATTGCAGATTTTGATCGCGAAAAGGGTACCGTTACCATCATCTATCAGATCGTCGGAGCGGGCACCATGGAGCTTCATTCGCTGAATGTCGGACAATGCCTGCATGACTTTGTTGGTCCTCTTGGCGTAGCCACACACACGGAAGGGCTTAAAAAAGTATGTGTTGTCGGCGGCGGCGTTGGCTGTGCCATCGCCTATCCTGTGGCCAAAAAGCTTCAGTCCCAGGGTGCCGAAGTACACAGCATCATTGGTTTCCGAAACAGCGAACTGGTGATTCTTGAAGATGAATTCCGCCAGATCAGTAGTGAATTGAAACTGATGACCGACGACGGAAGCCGCGGTGAAAAGGGCCTTGTTACCGCGGCTCTGGAGTCGCTGATCCAAAACGGTCACAACTACGACGAAGTCATCGCTATTGGCCCTCTGGTCATGATGAAGTTCGTTTGTCAGGTGACCAAAAAATATGGCATCAAAACGATGGTCAGCATGAACCCCATCATGATAGACGGCACTGGCATGTGCGGCGGCTGCAGGCTCACTGTCGACGGCGAAACCAAGTTTGCCTGCGTGGATGGCCCCGATTTTGATGGTCATCTTGTAGACTTTGACGAAGCTATCGCCCGCAGCAGCATGTACCGCGAGCAGGAACAGCATGCCCGCGAAGCCAGCTGTAATCTGTTCAGCAAGGAGGCCTGACGCATGGCTGACATGAATCCCAAAAAGACGCCCATGCCTTCGCAGGCTCCGGATATTCGCAACCGCAATTTTGACGAAGTGGCGCTCGGCTACACCTATGAGATGGCTGTTGGCGAAGCAAAACGCTGCCTTGGCTGCAAGCACAAGCCCTGTGTTTCGGCCTGTCCGGTCGGCATTGATATTCCAGCCTTTATTGAACGCATCGCCAATGAAGACCTGCATGGTGCATATGAAGTACTTTCCCATTCCACCTCTTTGCCGGCGGTTTGCGGACGCGTATGTCCTCAGGAAAACCAGTGCGAAGGAAAATGTGTGCGCGGTATCAAGGGTGAAAGCGTTGGCATTGGTCGTCTGGAACGGTTTGTTGCAGACTGGCATCGCGAGCATGCAAATGAGGATCCCGTTCTGCCTGCTCCAAACGGCCACAAAGTCGCCGTTATCGGCGCCGGTCCCAGCGGTTTGACCTGTGCTGGCGATCTGGCAAAGCAGGGTTATTCCGTTACCGTATTCGAGGCGCTTCATGTTGCCGGCGGCGTTCTCAGCTACGGCATTCCCGAATTCCGACTGCCCAAGAGCATTGTCGCCGAAGAAATCGAAGGTTTGAAAAAGCTGGGTGTTTCCATCGAATGCAACACTGTAATCGGAAAAACCCTCACTGTTGACGACTTGTTTGATATGGGTTACGAAGCGCTTTTCATCGGCAGCGGTGCTGGTCTGCCCCGTTTTATGGGCATTCCCGGCGAAAGCCTGAAGGGCGTATACAGCGCCAACGAATATCTGACCCGTATCAACCTGATGAAGGCCTACAAGCCGAACAGTTCCACCCCGATCAAGCGTTCCAAAAAGGTTGCTGTTGTCGGCGGCGGAAACGTTGCCATGGATGCCGCGCGCTGCGCAAAACGACTGGGTGCTGATGAGGTATACATTGTTTACCGACGCGGCATGGAGGAACTTCCTGCCCGCCGTGAAGAGGTGGAACATGCCCAGGAGGAAGGCATCATTTTCAAACTGCTGTGCAATCCTATCGAGGTGCTGGGCGATGCAAATGGCGATGTATGCGGTATGCGCTGCGTTGAAATGGAACTCGGCGAGCCAGACGCCAGCGGACGTCGCCGGCCTGTTGTAAAAGACGGCAGCGAGTTTGTGCTGGAGATTGATACGATGATCATGTCGATCGGCACGAGCCCTAATCCGCTGATCCGCAATACAACTCCCGGCCTTGAAACCAACCGCCACGGCTGCATTGTTGTGCAGAACGAGGACGGTCTTACCAGCCGCGAAGGCGTCTACGCCGGCGGCGATGCCGTGACAGGTGCAGCAACTGTTATCCTGGCGATGGGCGCGGGCAAAAAAGCTGCCGCAGCCATTGATGAATATCTGAAAAGCAAGTAAAAGTTGTGCTGATGGGTTGAAAAAAACGTGCAATGTCTTTTTTCAACCATGCCGCCCCGTGCGGGGCGGCTTTTTGATATCGAAAAGACCGTTGATACCTTTCATCAACGGTCTTTTGCTTATTTACTTCTGCTGCCACAGGGCAAGCGCGTCTGCAATGGTCTTTTCATAGGCCTCATGGCCATACTTGTCCACTTCGCTCTTGTCCTTCGGACCATGGGTCAGGCATCCGGCGCCGCCGATGCAGCCGCCTGTGCAGGCCATACCCTCAACGAAGTTTTCCTTCAGCAGGTTTTTCTGCTTTTTGAGCAGCGCTACGCGGCATTCCTCAATACCATCGCAAACCACAGGGTTGACGATGAAGTCGATTTTCTGTTCCTTCAGCGCCTGCGCCACGGAGTCGCTCAAGCCGCCGGAGCGGGCAAAAATGCGGCCAAAGTAGCTGGCATTGTCCAGCACGCCCACTTCCAGTGTCTGCAGATCCAAATCACGGCTATCGATCCACGCCTGCACTTCTTCAAAGGTCAGTGCACAGTCCACATGTTCCTTCACGCATTCACGCTGAGCCTCGCCCTTCTTGGCAGTGCAGGGTCCAATAAACACAACCTTGGCCGTCGGGTCAGTTTGCTTGATATAGCGGCCCATCTCAGCCATCGGCGAAAGGTTGTGGCTGACGTGCTCCCTGATGGAGGGGAAACTCTTTTCAATATAGGACACAAAGGCCGGACAACAGCTGGAAGTCAGGAAGCCCTTTTCAGCCAGTTCCTGTGCCTCTTTGTATGCCACCATATCTGCGCCAAGGGCCGCTTCGATCACCGTAAAGAAGCCCAGATGCTTGAGCGCTGTGATCACCTGCCCCACTTTCACATGCACAAACTGGCTGGAGATGGAGGGCGCAACGACCGCATACACACGGTATTTCTGGTTGTTTTCGCTTTCGCGAATCAGGCGGATGGCGTCCAGCAAAAAGCTCTTGTCCTGAATGGCGCCAAAGGGACACTGATACACGCACGCGCCGCAGGCAATGCACTTGCTGTCGTCAATATGCGCCACATGGTTTTCGCCCTGGGTGATAGCCTTTACCTTGCAGGCACGCTCGCAGGGGCGCACATGGTTCTGAATGGCGCTGTAAGGACAGACGGACGCGCACTTGCCGCAGTTGATGCACTTGTCAGGATCAATCGTTGCGTGATGGTTGGCATCAAAGGTAATAGCCCCGCGGGGACATACACTGGCACAGCGGTGTGCGATACAGCCGCGGCAGTCAGGGCCCACGCGATAACCGCTGACAGGGCATTCGTCACAGGCAATATCAATAACCTCAATCACATTGGGTTTTTCCTTATTGCCGCCCATGGCTATCTTCACACGCTCAGCCACAATGGCGCGCTCCTTGTAGATGCAGCAGCGCAGCTCGCTCTTGGGGCCGGGCGAGATCAGCTTGGGTATATCCAGATAGCAGTCCTGCAGCGTACCTTCATACGCATGGCGGGACACTTCCCGAAGCACCTTGTATTTGAGCTTCTGTACATAGGTATCAAACAATTGCATATGATTCCTCCCGGATGAATCAGAAATAGGAAAGACGGATGTGTTTACCCATCTTCTCCAGGCAGTCCGCCAGATTGGTGATGAGCTGCTGCTTGATAGCAAAGTTGATGGGCAGATTGGGGTTCTGGTGTGCCGGGTTGATAGCGCGGCCCACAAAGAAGTTCACGTCCGTAGCGTTTTCAAACAGTTCTCTGGCAATCAGACTAGCGCCGTCCTTCTGGGTGATCCACACGGGCACAAGTTTTGCCTGGTCAAGGAAGTCCTCAGCATATGTAAGAACCTTGGCGAGCGTAATTACGCCTTCAGTAGTCAGGTCAACACCCTTGATACGGCTGATGGGCGGAACCTCAGGATCGGGATAATCCAGTTCAGCAATGATAGGTTCATGCAGATAACGTGATACCACGTTGCTGGTGGTACCGCCGCAGACGATCTTTGTACCGTTTTTGCCAAAGAACAGGTTCATCATGCGGATATCGTCTTCCTTATTTTCGGGCGGGCCCACAACAAGGTTGACCGTGTGACGGTTGCGCACACGTGCGACGGCAATGGTCGTATCATCGCCGGGCTTACCGTCATAGAGGCGGTTGCACTCGTCGATGATCAGACCGGCTGTTGACTTGGCGCTGTTTTCCGGCAGGTAATTGGCCATCACATAGTCGGCAATGGAATCGCGCGTCCAGCCAAAGTTCATGGTCATACCTACACCGGCCCATTCAGCGCCATCGCTCATAGCGATGAACAGGTCGTCCACCTCAATGGGGAAAACGCTTTCCCAGATGGTTTTTCCGCCAATCACACGGGTGGTGCGGGGGTAGTTGAACACCTCGCCCCTGCGCAGCACGATCGTGGCCGGGTTGTCAAACTGAATGATGTGCGCCGTTTCGTTATTCTTGATCTGCAGAATGGTAAACGTTGAATAAGCCACCTGACGCACGCTGCAAACCGGCAGCGTGCTTGCGATGGTCGCCACGCACTCCTCCAGCGGAATGCCGCCGGAGATCATGGTGCACAGAATTTTGGATGTGAGCGTGGAAAGAATATTGGCCTTTACGCCGCTGCCCAGTCCGTCCGCCAAAACAAGCGTAAGGTCATCATCACCGCCGCCGAAAACTTCCACCTTATCGCCGCATAGCGTCTCGCCCACATGATTGAGACTGATCCAGCCTGTTTCAATCCACAGGTCATTCATGGGCCATCGCATCCTTCAGTTTTGTCAGCGCGATCTGGGTTTCGGCGGTGGTTTCACCCAGAAGCGAGGCGATCTCCTGCACAATACGCATCTGCTTGTCGATCACCTTGTTTGTGATTTCAACCGTCTGCTGTTTGAGTTCAGCGCCCTGCAGGCGGAGTTTTTCATGTTCGGTCACGTCACGAATCAGCGTGATGATCACATGATACTGACGATCGTAAAGAATGGTCTCATCCACGTACAGGCCATAATCAGACAGATAATGTTTGCGGCTCCGGGTGTGCAGCGCAGCATTGACGATCATCTGGTAATCGCGTGGATTCAGAATACGTACCACATGCTCGTGCAGAATGTCGCCGGCATCCTTAAGCTTGAACATCTTAACAGCAGAAGGATTAATCTGCTGCACCACCAGATCCTCATCCATAACGATGATGGCGGTGGGCGTGTTGTGAATGATGGTATCGGAGAAGCTCTCTGCTTTTTCCTTCAGGAAGGGCAGACACATCTCGATCTTGGCCTTGCCTTCGAGGATGGCAATGGCCTTATCACGGCAGGTGGGATAGCCGCAGGATCCGCAGTTGAGTTCCTTTTCAGGGCTGGTCTTGCCCATTTTGTAAAGCATATCGCGGATCGCGTCGCCGCCAAACTGCATTCTGTGGCCGCCGTCAAAGGAATAGGTAGTGCGGATATCAGGCTTGTTTTCGATCTGATAGGGCGTTTCGCCAGTTCCGGAAAAAGCATCCACGCGCATAGCGCCCTTCAGACGGCGCTCAACATGATCGCGAATGCAGGGGCCGTTGACGCAGCTGCCTTCGCAGGCGCTCATTTCAATAAACACCTTGCCGAATTCATCGTTTTCGATTTCCTTGAACACAGCACGGCAGTTGTCGATACCGTCGATGGCGATGCGGCGGTAACCCTTCACCTTGGCTGTTGCCTTGAGCACGCCGCCGGTAGCCGGATAGAGACGCGCCAAAGCACCCTCGCTGGCAGGATCCACATGCTCATAAGGCAGCTCAATCCCTTCTTCAGCAAACCAGTCCGCCAGTTCATCAAAGGTGAGTGCCACATCCGTATAGGAACCCTCGTCACTCTCCTGCTTTTTGGCAATGCAGGGGCCGATGAAAACCGTAAAAGCGTCAGGTAGCTGTTCTTTGATCAGCTTGCAGTGCGCTTCCATGGGCGTAAGCACCTTGGCCAGATAGGGCAGCATGGTGGGATGATATTTGCGAATGAGCATGTTGATGGAAGGACAGCAGCTGGAAATAAGCACATGCAGCTTGCCTTCCTCCATGATGCGGGCGTATTCTTCGCTGACCATCTGGGCGCCAATAGCCGTCTCCTGTATTTCAGCAAAGCCCAGCTGTTTGAGTGCATTCGCGATCACATCCAGCGAACGGATGCGGAAATTGGCGATAAACGACGGGGCCAGACTGCACACCACGCGTCTGCCTGCAGCAATCGCTGCCTTGACGCGCAGCACATCATTCCTGACCTGCTTGGCCTTTTGCGGACAGGTGACATAGCAGCGTCCACAAAGGATGCATTCATTGTGTACAATTTCAGCCGTATCGTGGGCAAAAGTGATGGCCTTTACCGAGCAGTCACGAATACATTTGTAACAGTCCGTACAGTTGTTTTTATTCAAATTCAGTATTTCTTGCATGAAAAATTTCCTCCCGGAATCAGTGCAGCTGGGCTGACAAAGACACCATCATTCCAAAAGAATCAAAGACGCGGCAGAACGTCCTTTTCAAAGAATGCGCGGGTAGTCTCCGGCGTAAGAGAAAACGCTTCGCCATCTACTGTTACGCAAACACCATTCTGACAGTTGCCCATGCAGAACTGACCAGCCAGCTCGATCTTGTCGCCGAGCTGATTTTCGGCCACCAGTTTCTGCAGTTCTCCAACAATTTGACGCGACCCCTTCAAGTGGCAGCTGGAACCAATACAAATGGTAATTTTCATCATCATATTCTCCTTCCGTGATCTTGCGTACCGAGCATCATTCACAGTCAACCGTTTATGCAGGGATCACTGCCGATTAGCCTTGTCACCCCACGGTCTGACTGATGCCGCAGTTCATTATGTCCATTGTCATATCAAACAACGGACAGCTGTCAGCATACACCAGCAGCTGTGCGACTGCAAACATTGTTAAATATTTCTCGAAGTCTGCTTCGTTTTCCTGCAACCAATGTGTCAAAGTCTTGTCTTTTGTCATTTCTAAACCATTCGTATATTTTCATATACACTGACGTTTTAAAAACTTTCCCGATATTTCCATTTAATAATGCCAGGTTGATTTTTATATTTAATTACTTTATAATATAAACTGTAATTTTTTGCAGAAAGATGAGCTGGCAAAAATGAACCAAACCGTATTGAAATGGCTTGAGCAGACTGTCAAAACACATACAGACAAAGTGATGCTGACCGACGAAAACAGCAGCCTCACCTTTGGTGAATTTGACCGCATCTCCAAAGCGATTGGTACCTGCCTGGCAGGAAAAGTTGCGCCTGCTTCTCCTGTAGTAGTGATGAGCGGCCGCCATGTGATCACGCCTGCGGCCTTTTTGGGCGTAGTGCGCGCAGGCTGTTTTTATGCGCCAATGGACGCTACCATGCCAGTGTCGCGCCTGAATCAGATTCTGAAAATCATCAAGAGCAAGTACATGCTTGTCGACCGTGCCTTTGCGAATGTCGCTGACCAGCTGGACTTTGACGGCGAGCGCCTGTATATTGACGAAATAGCCGAAACGCCCATTAACGAAACACTGCTTGCGCGCGCGGCAGAACAACTGTTGCCCACCTCTCCCCTGTATGTCATCTTCACTTCGGGTTCAACCGGTGTGCCCAAGGGCGTTATCACGTCTCATCAGTCGCTGATGCACTACATCGACGCTGTTGCCGGCGTGCTGGACATACAGGAAAACGACGTGCTCGGCAGCCAGTCGCCGTTTGATTATATCGCTGCTGTCCGCGATATCTATCTGCCGCTGAAAACCGGCGCTTCGACCGTCGTGGTTCCCAAAAACGAGTTTTCCATGCCGGTTCAGCTGTTTGAAACGCTCAACCGCCATAAGGTCACAACCCTGTGCTGGAGCGTTGCAGGCATTGAGCTGCCTGCCAAGCTGGGCGGCTTCGACTGCGGTAAGCCTGAACACCTCAAAAAAGTCTGCTTCTCCGGCTCAGTGATGGCCTGCAAATATCTGAAGATCTGGCAGGAGCATTTGCCGGATGTGCTGTTTGTCAACCAGTACGGCCCGACTGAAGCCACTGCATCCTGCACCTACTATGTGGTCAGTGAAAAGGTGGACGACAGCACCGTGCTGCCCATCGGCAAGCCTTATGAAAACTACGGCATTCTGCTGCTGAACGAAGATGACACCCCTACCGCGCCAGGCGAGATCGGTGAGATCTGCGTCAAAGGCCCCGTGCTGGCGCTTGGTTATTACGGCGATGCAGAGCGCACGGCTCAGGCTTTCATCCAGAACCCGCTCAACCCAAACTATCGGGAGCTGATCTATAAAACCGGCGATCTGGGACGTTGGATGGAAGATGGCAATCTGGCATTCCACGGGCGTAAAGACCGGCAGATCAAACATATGGGCCACCGCATCGAACTGGGCGAGCTGGAAAAAACAGCTGCCGAGGTCGAAGGCGTATCACAATGCTGCGCCATGTACAACAAGGACAAGGAACTTTTGTACCTGTTCTACACCGGCGATGCCACCTCTAAGGAAATCGTACTGCATTTCAGGGCCGTGCTTCCGGCATTCATGGTGCCGCGCAAGCTGATCCGTCTGGATGAACTTCCCAGACTGCCCAATGGCAAACTGGATATGCAGACTATGAAAAATCTATTTTAAAGGCAGGAGACAAACATGGAAGAACTGATGAAGATCCTTGAAGAACTGCGCCCCGATGTGGACTTTGAAAACGAAACCGGCCTGATTGCCAACGGCATTCTGGACTCCTTTGATATTGTATCTCTGGTCAATGAGCTGTCTGACGCTTTCGATGTAGAAATCAAGCCCAGCGACCTGATTCCCGACAACTTCAACTCTGCCTCCGCCATTCTGGCGCTGGTCGAACGTCTGCAGGATGAATAAAATGAGTCATATCAGTCTGGCCGAGCTTGGTGCTCGCCTTCGTACTCCGGCCTATGTTTTTGACAGCAGCCGCTTTGCAGAGCGGGCGGCTGCCGTCAGGGACGCATTTGGCCCAAAAACCGGGATTTGCTTTTCCATCAAAGCAAATCCCTTCCTGTTGTGCTGTCTACCGGATGCATTTGACAAAATCGAGGTATGCAGCCCCGGCGAACTGACCATCTGTGAGAAAACCGGCGCGGATATGTCCAGCGTTATTTTCTCCGGTGTCAACAAAACCTTCAAAGACGTTGAGCGTGCGATGGATGATGGTGTAGGCGTTTTCACCGCTGAAAGCTGGCTGCATGTGCAGCTGATTAACGAGAGCGCGCTTAAGCGCGATCTTTGTGTGCCGGTTCTGGTACGTCTGACGGCAGGCAGCCAGTTCGGCATGGACGAAGCCGACGTGCTTGATTTGATTGCCCGTCGGGATGAATACAAGGGGATTCGCATTGTAGGTCTGCATTTCTTTTCCGGCACGCAGAAACGCAAGCCTGCGCTGATCGAAAAGGAGCTGGATCACGTCATGGCCTTTGTCGAGCGTGTTGCCAGCGAATATCAGTTCCGGCTGGAACGGCTTGAGTACGGCACCGGTCTGGCTGTGGACTATTTTGACGCCAACGCCAATTCGCTCGAAATGGCCCGTTTGGAGGCTGTTTCAGCAAAAATTCGTGAAGTTGCTGAAAAAATCGAGCTGACCGTGGAAATGGGGCGCTTTTTTGCTGCGCCCTGCGGCCATTACTTCACCCGCGTGATGGACGTCAAGACCAATCAGGGCGTCAACTATGCCATTGTGGATGGCGGCTTGAACCAGCTGAAATACGACGGTCAGATTCAGGGCATGCAGATTCCGCAAATCGTGCATCTCAAAGCCACTGAAGACACTTCCGATGCGCTTCCTTGGACGCTTTGCGGCAGCCTTTGCACCACCGCTGACGTGCTTGCGCGCAATGTACCTTTCAGCAATCTGCAGATTGGCGATCTGCTGGTTTTTGAACGCACGGGCGCTTATTCTGTTATGGAGGGCATGGCTGTCTTCCTCAGCCGTGAGATGCCTGAGATCCATCTGCTGTCGGAAGAAAAGGGCCTGATGCTGCTTCGCGGAATGATCGACACCGACCAGTTCAATACTCCCATGGCCTAATGGTTGGAGGAATGTTTTCTTGAGTTACACATCGTTGAACTTTGCACTGTTTGTGTGTATCACGGCGCTGGTGTATTTTCTGTTCCCTGTCAAAAAGTATCAGTGGACAGTGCTTCTTGCCGCAAGCTATGTGTTCTATCTGTTTGTAGGCTACAAGCATGCCTTTTTCCTGCTGTTTACCACCGTTTCGGTTTATGCTACAGCGCTGGTGATCGATCGCATTGCTGTGCGCGGACAGGAACAGCTCAAAGCACACAAGGAAGACTGGGACAAGGCTCAAAAAAAGGCCTTCCGTACCCAAATCAAGCAGAAAAAGCGCTCTGTTATGCTGTTGGCGGTAATTGTCAACCTGGCGATTCTCTGCTTCCTGAAGTATTATAACTTCCTCGCCGGCAGTCTTAACGATCTGCTGGGTGCAGGCGGCATCCGCTTTTCCGCTCCTACGCTCAGGCTTCTTCTGCCGCTGGGCATTTCTTTCTACACCTTTCAGGCGGTCGGCTATGTGCTGGACGTGTATAATGAAAAAGTACAGCCCGAGCGCAATGTGTTCAAGTTTGCCCTGTTTGTGTCCTTCTTCCCGCAGATCGTGCAGGGCCCCATCAGCTTCTACAGCCAGCTGGCTCATCAACTGTACGAGCCGCACCGTTTTGAGTATACCCGTGCAAAGCATGGCTGCGAACTGATTTTGTGGGGTTTGTTCAAGAAGCTTGTTATTGCTGACCGTGCGCTGATTGCCATCAACGCCGTGCTGGATCAGTATATCAATTTTGGCGGTACAACGCTGACCTTTACGATCCTGTTGTATGCCCTTCAGCTCTACACGGACTTTTCCGGCGGCATTGATATTTCCCGCGGCGTTGCACAGATCTTGGGCATCGACATGGTACAGAACTTCAAACGACCCTATTTTGCAACCGACATCAACGATTACTGGCGCAGGTGGCACATCTCTCTGGGCGCATGGATGAAGGAATACGTCTTCTATCCCCTGGCCCTTTCCAAGCGTTTTGCGGCGCTTAGCAAGAAAATCAAAGCCAGCCGTTTCGGCTCGACTCCTGCCGGAAACCATGTGGCCAGAGTGCTTCCCACCAGCATTGCCTCGCTGATCGTGTTCCTCCTTGTGGGTGCCTGGCATGGCGCCAACTGGAAGTACATTGGTTTTGGCCTGTGGAACGGCGGTGTGATTATGGTCTCCACCCTGATGGAGCCGCTTTTTGTGAAGCTGGCTGAAAAACTGCGTATCAACACAAAAACGATGTTCTTCCGTCTGTTCCAGATGCTGCGTACCTTCCTGATCGTTCTGGTTGGATATGTATTTGACGTTGCTCCTACATTAACAGACGCACTGCGCACTTTGTGGCGGATGTTGGTTCGCCAGAACTTTGCTGCTGCCGGTGCTGAAATTGCTGGTCTTGGTCTGACTGGAAAAGACTACTGGCTGCTTGGAATCTGCACGCTGTTCCTGCTTGTGGTCAGCATTCTGCAGGAGCGCAGCGCTGATGTTTCTCTTCGCGAAAAGCTGGATCAAAAGCCCTTCATCCTCCGGTATGCATTGCTGTTTGTGGGTATTCTTGCAATCGTGATCTTCGGCATTTACGGGCCTGGCTATAATCCGGCTGACTTTGTTTACATGCAGTTCTAAGAAGGGCAGGATTCCAGATGAAAAAGAAGCTCTTCCTTCTTGTCAGGCGATGTCTGTTTCTGTGTTTGCTGACAGCTGCCCTTGTGTATATCAGCAGCGTTTTTGTTACCCATGCCAGTACGGACTGGACTGCCTCAAGTACCTACGGCGACTTTTATCAGCTTGAGCCCAATACGGTCGACGTGTTATTCTTTGGTTCAAGCCATGTAGCCCGCGCATTCGCGCCTCAGGAGCTTTACAACGAGCACGGCCTGACCAGTTATAATCTGGCAGGTGATGAGCAGAGCATCCAACTCAGTTATTTCTGGCTGGAAGAAGCTCTGCGTACGCAGTCGCCTCAGGTCGTTGTGCTGGACAGCTGCTTCCTGTTTGACTATCATCCTGGTCAGCCAATGAGCGTTGGCGAAGGAAGCTATCGAAAAGCGCTGGATCCCATGCAGATGTCTCCTGTAAAAATGCGTGCCATTCATGAAATATGCCGCATTGATCCGGAACAAAGCGAACTTACCTACTATCTGCCATTCATCCGCTATCATTCCGGCTGGCAGGAGCTGGATGCCTCCTGTTTCCGGCTTCACCACAAACGTGGTTTGATGGGTTACACGCCAAACTTTCTGGTATGGAACAGTACTGGCGATGAACCTTTTCTGGCTGAAGAAAGCGACGAAGCCGAAATGCTTCCTCAGATGAAAGAGTATCTTGACCGCATCCGGGAACTGTGCAGCAAACAGGGCATCACCCTGCTTCTGGTTAAAACCCCCAGTCCCTGGCAGACACTGGAACAGCACAATGCCGTTTCGGCCTATGCCGAAGAACACGGGCTTGACTACATCGATTTTAACGAGGATGAAGCCTACTACGGTGCTGATTACTGGTATGCAACTGACAGCAGCGATATCGAGCATGCCAATCACTGGGGTGCGGTAAAGCTAACGTATTATCTGGGCGATTATCTGATCACGGAATATGGCTTGGAGCCTCATGAAGATGAGCAGTGGGATGAAAGCAACGAATTTTATCAGCTGCAGATCGAAGAAGGCGAAGTTTCTGCCGCCTGAGTACATCCAAAAGCCCGATCCTGTATGGATCAGGCTTTTGTTATTCAACTTTGCATATCAAACAGTTCCCGGGTTACATATACGCATCGTTCTGCTTCACCAGTCAAAACGCGAATGCTTTCTGCCTCAAACGGAAGCATTAACTGCTGTGCTTCATTTTCAGCGATCTCCACATTTAGCATTGCTTCTTCAGTACCATTTGTAACATGGACGCATGTAATCGCTTCATCCAGCGCATTATAAAGGCACAGTTTTCTACCATTCTTTCCAGCCAGTGCTGTTGCGCCTTCGCGAAACAGGCAGATTCCCTCAACAGCTACATTCTGCAGTACGTTGATATCCGCCTGCAATGCTGGGCCGCTTCCGCCCTCATAAGCGTGCAGACCTACAATCGTCTTTACATTGTGCTGTACAGCCCCTTCGGCAACGCGCCTTACCCAGGCAGCATCTTTTCCATAGGCTGTTGAATATGCCATCGGCAGCGCATAATCATAAAGATTTGCCGCATCTTCGTAGCACTGACCATAATGCAGGTCGCTGAACGCCGTGTCTGCATAGGCGCCTTCGGGCATCAATGCAGCGCTAAGAATAATATCCTTTCTTTCAGCACGTGCAGCAGCCGTAAGCGCTGAGGCAAAGTACACTACATCTTTTCTGCGGGCACGTGCGAAGGCACGAAGATTTTCATCACCCGACCTGTACGCATCCAGCAGGACATCTTCATTTCTGTATTCGCCTGCCTGATATGCACGCTGCATCAGCGCATGAAGACAAGCTTTGCTTGCTCCTTCAGCCTGATAACGCTCCATATCCTCATCACCCCACCCATACAGCAGGTGATTATAACGGATATAATCCAGATGCAGTCCGTCAACTTCATAACGGCTGCATACCTCGCGGATGATTGTCTCCATGTAATGCAGATACCCTTCATCCCTCAGAGAAATCAATTCCCTGTCTCTGCCTCGGACAAAGTGGCACCGGCCGCTTTCGGGATGCTGCTGCTTGTAGCGTGCGTCACAGGTCGATGTAAACCAGGCATGTACGCGCATGCCATACCTGTGAGCGCAATCCGTTATTTCGCGCAGCAGATCGCGCTCATAACTGCACGGCGCAAATCGACTGTGATAGGATGCCTCGCCGCTGAGCCCCTTGGTCAGAAAAAAGAGATCTGTTACTCCTGCCTGCCGACAACTGCGCACCACACATTCTGCCCCACGCCGGTTTACATTCTGCGGCCAAACCCACATACCCAAAATCGCCATATGCCGTTCACCAGCCGTTGATCCGTTTTTGCTATTGTAAGAAATTACAGACGATATGGCAAGTTATTCTTTGATTCTTCCGTCCGTGGTAATGGTGATGACCTGCCACGGAATAAACTTTCCGCTGGCCTGCAGAGCCCTCTTCACCGCATTTTCAATGCCGCCGCAGCAGGGCACCTCCATACGTACTACTTTCACACTGCGGATATTATTCAGCGCGATGATCTGCGTAAGCTTTTCGGCATAATCGCCCTCATCCAGTTTGGGGCATCCAATCAGCGTTACGTGATTGCGCATGAATTCACGATGGAAATTGCCGTAAGCGTAGGCAGTGCAGTCGGCCGCGATCAGCAGGTTGGCATTATCAAAATAAGGAGCATTCACCGGCACCAGTTTGATCTGGCAAGGCCACTGTGCCAACTGGCTGGCAGGCGCTTCTGCCGTCGCCACAGGAGCCGTCGGCGCTGCAGTGCGCAGCATTCTGGCCTGCATTCCAGGACAGCCGCAGGGAGAAGCCTGTTTCTGTTGCTTTGCAGCAAGCACTGCCGCCTCGTTGTAGGCAGGTGCTTCACGCTCTTCAAAGCTGATTGCATTGGTGGGACAGGCCGGCAAGCAATCACCCAGACCGTCGCAATAATCCTCGCGGGTCAGTTTGGCCTTTCCATTGACCATTTCAATGGCGCCCTCATGACATGCAGCTGCACAGGCGCCGCAGCCGTTGCACTTTTCCTCGTCGATATGAATGATTTTGCGAATCATAATAACCCTCCTCAGATGGATTGAGTATTGCTTTTGCATGCTTATTATCCTATAATCAAGCTTGAAAGTCTGTTGAAATTTCAACAAAGCGGAGGCTTTTATGAAAAAATATATGCCAGTACTGGGCAATTGTCCCCTGTTTGCTCACATAGCAGCTGCGGACCTTCCGGGGCTGATGAACTGCATGGGCGCCACTGAAAAAGCATACAGCAAAAAGGAAACCATTCTGGCGGAAGGTGCCGCTGCACATTCCATTGGTATTCTGCTCAGCGGCAGCGCTCAGATCGTGCAGATCGACTATTATGGAAATCGCAGCATTCTGGGAACGCTCGCCCCTGGCGATTTGTTTGCCGAAACCTTTGCCTGCGCTGGCGTAAAGGAAATACCTGTCAATGTAATCGCAAGCGAAAACTGCACAGTTGTGTTTATCAGCTGTGAACGCGTGCTGCATTCCTGCTCCTCTGCCTGCAGCTTTCACCGCCAGCTTCTTTCCAACCTGATGAGCATTCTGGCAAACAAGAATATTCAGTTTCATCAGAAGATCGAAATTGCCTCCAAGCGTACAACACGCGAAAAGCTGATGACCTACCTGATGCAGCAGGCCAAACGCTGCGGATCCAGCAGTTTTGACATTCCCTTTACCCGTCAGGAGCTGGCGGATTATCTTCAGGTGGACCGCAGCGGTCTGTCGGTGCAGATCAGCCAGCTGCAAAAAGAAGGGCTGATTGAAACCAGCCGCAAACACTTCCGGCTGTTGTAAACAAACCAAAAGCCACGTCCGTACGGACGTGGCTTTTGGTTTTTACAGATCAAAGATCAGCAATTTCGTCCTGATCCACGCAGCGAATACCCTTAACGCGCAGCGCGGCTACTGCTGCCTTGTTGTCCTCAACGCGGAAGATCATGTAGGCATGGTCAACACGCTTGCCTCCAAGGAAGGCATACATATATTCCACATTGATGCCCGCTTCCCTGAGCACTTCCAGCACGCGATGCAGTCCGCCGGGTTCATCAGGAATGGCAACGCCCAGCACAGAACTGACATTGTGGATGAAGCCTTCATCCTTCAGCACCGTGGTGGCCTTGAACACATCGTCAGCAATGATGCGCACAATGCCAAAGTCGGTGGTCTCCGCCAGAGAAAGAGCGCGCATATCAATGCCATGCTTTGCAAGCAGTTCCGTCACATCGCACAGCTTGCCGGGCTTATTCTCCACAAAAATGGAAATCTGCTTCAGACTCATATGAATCCTCCTTAAATCTTACGCTTGTCGATCACGCGCACAGCCTTGCCTTCGCTGCGGGTGATGGTCTTGGGAGCAACCAGCACGACTCTGGCAGAAATGCCCAGCATGGAGCGCAAGCCGGCTTCCAGCTCGCTCTGGCGCTTTTTGATCTCGCCCATATTGTCGGTAAACATCTCGGGGGTCATTTCAACCTGAACATCCAGCGTATCGGTGGACTTCACGCGGTCGATAATGATCTGATAGTTGGCGGGATAGCCTGCATTGAGCAGCACTGCTTCGATCTGGGACGGGAACACGTTCACGCCGCGGATGATGAGCATATCGTCGGAACGTCCCATGGGCTTGGACATCCTCACATGCGTACGGCCGCAGGAGCAGGGCTTTCGGCTGAGCGTGCAGATATCGCGGGTACGGTAGCGCAGCAGCGGGAAGGCCTCTTTGGTGATGGAGGTAAACACCAGCTCGCCCTTGGCACCTTCAGGCAGCACTTCGCCGGTAACGGGGTCAATGATCTCAGCGATGAAATGATCCTCATTGATATGCATGCCGGTCTGCTCGGAGCATTCAAAGGACACGCCGGGGCCGGAAAGTTCGGTCAGGCCATAAATATCATACGCCTTGATACCCAGCGTATTCTGGATATCCTGACGCATTTCCTCGCTCCACGCTTCAGCGCCGAAGATACCGGCCTTCAGCGGAATCTGGTCAGGCGTGAGGCCCATTTCCTTCATTGTTTCACCGATATAGGCAGCATAGGAAGGCGTGCAGCACAGGATGGTGGCGCTCAGGTCCTGAATGAACATGATCTGGCGTTCGGTGTTGCCGGAGGATGTCGGAATGGTCAGGCAGCCAACCTTGTGGGAACCGCCGTTGAGGCCGGGTCCGCCGGTGAACAGGCCGTAACCGTAAGAAACCTGACACACGTCCTCGTCAGTGCCGCCTGCAGCCATGATAGCACGCGCGCAGCAGTCTTCCCACAGATCGATATCGTGCTGGGTATAAAACGCGACCACGCGCTTGCCGGTCGTACCGGAGGTAGACTGGATGCGCACACAGTCCTTCAGGGGCTTGCCCATCAGGCCATAGGGATAGGCCTGACGAAGGTCGTCTTTGGTAAGGAACGGCAGCTTGTACAGATCGTCGCTGGACTTGATGTCAGCAGGGGTCAGCCCCTTTTCTTCCATCTTTTTGCGGTAATAGGGCACATTGTCCCACACATGCTGCACCTGTTTGACCAGGCGTTCGTCCTGCCAGGCTTTGATCTGTTCCCGGGAGGCACATTCGATTTCAGGTTGGTAATAGCGTTCCATACACATCCCCGCTTTCTTCATTTGGAAAAATAACGTTCGGCCTGCCTCTCCGCCATACAGTGAATCAGCCGGTCATTTTGTCAAGAAAATTAAATATATCACACAGAAAGCGTGTGGTAAATAATCGGATTGCTTTTTCGTCGTTCAAAAATTGTGAGCAATCATTCAAACCACTTTACAGGCAGATATTTACGCTGCGCCTCAAGCATTTCTTCAAACAGCTTTTTGCCCTGAGCAGCGTCCAGCGTCATCTGCGGGTCGTTCATAAAGGTGGTAAAGGCCAGTTCACGATCACAGGCAAGTGCCGCCCTGAGCGTATTTTCCTGATTGGTGACATGCTTGCCGATCAGCCCCAGCAGGTTATCGGGCAGCGGGCCTGCGCAGATAGGCTCAATATGATCGCGCGTGAAGTAGGCGTTTGTTTCCACCACAGAGCCTATGGGCAGATTGGGAATCTGGCCCTGATTGCGGATATTTACATTGGAAACAAGCGGCTCTTTGCCAAGCAGCGCCTTGATCATCAGGTGCCCCTCTTCGCCGGACGCCTTCATTTCAAGGCTTTCCCTGCCAGAAACGATATCGTCCGACCGTTTCTGGCGTTTTTGCAGATCCTGTTTGCGCCAGTCAACGGTGGTCAGGCTGAACTTCCACCCATGCACACTTTCGGGATCCCTCAGATACCATTTGGGCATAAACTCGGCCAGATGACGGTCACCCGCTGCAGCAATATAACCAAACCGCAGAAACAGGTCAAATTTCACGCGCTGACAGCTTTTGAAGAAGGAATTCAGCCAGTTATCGTCGCCGCCCTCGTCATAGCCCTTCGCCCAATGCTTTTGAGCAAATTCACGGTAGACCGGGAACAGATCCATACCTTTGTAGGTTGCGTTGGTCAGCCATGTAAAATGGTTGATACCTGTTACCGTGGTGTACAGTTCATGCCGGTCCACGCCGCTGATGCCGCATTCTTTTTCAAGCATATCGCACAGCAGCTTCTGTGTGCCAAACACCTCATGGCAGCAGCCAAACGCCTTTACCTGCGGAAAAACCTCATACAGCGTACGCATACAAAGCGTCATGGGATTTGTGTAGTTGATGACCCAGGCGTCAGGCGAATAATCACGAATAGCCTGCGCGATCTCCACAAACATGGGGATAGTGCGCATTGCTCGCATAAATCCGCCCAGACCAATCGAGTCGCCCACAGACTGATAGATGCCGTACTTTTCAGGGGCATGAACGTCGGAATACATTTCATCAAACGTACCCGGCAGAATGGAAATAACCACAAAATCAGCCCCGGTAAGCGCCTGCTGCAGGCTGTTGGCCATCTCGTACTTCCAGGCAGATTTCGCCTGCGGATGGCCGGAGATCATGCTGCCGATGACCTGATTGCGTCTGGCTGCCTCATGATCGATATCATACAGGCTGACCGTGCCGCACATTTCGTCGTCCATGGCAATATCCTTCATAAAACCCCAGGCCCATCCACGGGATCCGCCGCCGATATAGGCGATGCGAAGGTTCTGAATATCCTTATCAAAAACGCTGTTCATTTGTATTCCTCCTGTGCTGACCTGCATCATCTGTTGGCTCTATTTTATGCTTTTCATTGCGTTTGTGCAAGTCCTTGGAAATGAAAAAGGCAGGCATTCTACAGTTTGAGCAAATCAGAGAAAGTCTTCATTCGCCAGCGCACAGGCTGCTGTACCCGCCCCAGTGCTGCACAGTCGAATCCACCCGCTGCTGCAGCCTGCACCCCCGCTTCGGCGTCCTCTACCACAAGGCATTGCGAAGGTGGAAGTTTCAGTCGTTCAGCCGCCTTCAGAAACACCTCTGGCGACGGTTTGGAATGGATAATGTCATTTCCATCAACGACTGCATCAAAAAAGCTGTCCAGTTCCAGCTTCTTAAGAATCAGCGGCGCATTGCAACTGGAGGAACCAACCGCCAGTTTGACTTTCTGTGCCCTGAGATTGCCAAGTGTATCAACCACCTCCGCTGACAAATCAGCGGAGGACATACTGCTTAGCAGTTTACGGTAGTTTTCATTCTTTTCTTCTGCAAACCTTTGCTTTTCTTCGTTTGAATACTTTTGCACGCTCTTTTCCAGAATGATTTCAAGACTTTCCATGCGGCTTACACCACGCAGACGCTCATTCACCTTTCTGTCAAATGGAATGCCCAAACGATCCGTCAGCATTTTCCATGCACGATAGTGATATTCGTCTGTCGAACACAACACGCCGTCCAGATCAAAAATGATACCCGCGTATTTCATTCCTTCATTCCCCCATTCCATTCCGGAAAAGAGGATGTGCATATCGCTGCATTTTATCCAAATGAAAAAGCGGCGCCTTGAAACGCCGCTTTTGAGGATACGATCAAAGATAGTCCTTCTTGACGCGCTTGCTGTAGGCAGGAATGCCGTAGCAGGTAGCATGATCCACCTTGATCATCGCACCACGCATGATGGACAGCGCCTCGTAATAGCGCAGATACTTGAAATCGCGGGAATGCTCGGTGAGCCACAACTTTTTGATGTTTTCCTTCCACAGGGGGAACGCTTCGCTCACGTCAAAATAGTAATACGGAACAAAGCCTTCGGAATCCTCCCAGTTTTCAGCATGCATGAAGCTGCGGATCGGCGCGGGAGTCAGTCCATCCAGCGGGAAGGTGGGAAGCGACGCAAAGAAGATGGCATTTTCTGTGATCTTGCTGGCCTGAATGTGATCCTTGTGCAGGCTGTTGGGCCAGTGATACAGCACGTTGGTCACCTGATGCTCACGCATGATGCGCGCCAGCTGCAATTCGATTTCCTTGGTGTCGTACAGTTCACCGTCGCGGGAATCCAGCACGATGCTCTTGCCGCCGAGCCCTTTGGCAAACTCCGCAGCCGCTTCAATGTTCTGCGGGCGGAACTCCTCGGGCGTCAGTCCGGGAGGCGTTCCGCGCTCGCCCGCCGTAAGGTCTACAATCACAATGTTATCGCCGGCCATCGCATGTTTGGCCAGCAGCATGCCGCAGGTAAGCTGCGCATCGCCGGTATGGGCGCCAACCGCCATAATCGTCTTGCTCATAATAGCATACTCCTTTTTCTTAGAGGGTCTTGCGCATAATGTTGAAGCACTTTACCACGCGGAATCCGGCGTTTTTATAAATGCGCTGCGCATGGTTGTCGTCGCCGGTGAACAGGGTGCTGAAAGCAGCGCCATCCTTGACGAATTCCTGCATCAGCAGGTTGAACAGCACCGACGCGATCCCGCGGCGCTCAAACTGAGGATCCGTGCAGATGCCGGAGAACCAGCCGCGTCCGCTGGTCTGTTTGTCCACAGGGCCGGTAAAGCCGACGATACGGTTGTCACAGGTTGCTGCCAGAATGGGACGGGGGCCGGCCGGGATCTTGCCGTTAGGAATAAAGCGAATGTCATCGCAGGGAATACCCTGCTTGTGGCAGGCGATCTCAGTTTTCAGCACGCTGCGCCAGTATTCGCTGCCTACGCGGTCACACATGCCGTCGTAATCATAGTCCAGATTCGCGTCGTAGCAACCGGTCTCGATGCCCTGTTCGCGCAGGGCAGCACGCTTCTGCTCCAGCTCCGTCCAGGGCTCGTAGGTCGCCAGATCCAGATACATGGCCACCTCGCGGTGCATCGGCGCAAAACCCATCGTCTGCAGGAAGGCAAAGCCGGCGCAGTCTTCATCCACACCCGGAGCGTTGTTGTGATCATGGCCGGGCGTGCCGGGAATGATCCAGTCCAGATTAATAGGGTTGTTGCCGTTGCATGCATAAATGCTCTTTCCGGCTGCCTTGAAGGCCTCGCCCAGCGCATTGACCAGCGCGCTGCCGATTCCCTGACGGCGATAGTCCTTTTTGACAAACACGCAGGTCAGGTAGCCAGGCGTATTTTCATTGGTTTCGCCGCCCAGAAATACTTTTTTGGCAACGCCGTTGATGAAACCAACAATTTTGCCGTCTTCCTCGGCAACAAGAGAATATTTGGAGTCATAGTTGGGATCCATTTCAAACTTCTTGTGGAAATACTCTTCATTCAGCGGATAGTAGACGACCTCTCCGGCCTCCACTGCCTCGTTCCATACCTCAATAACACCTTGCAGATCTTTGGGTTCCATCAAACGAATCATACGCAGTCTCCTCTTTTGTCTGATGATATCATGTACCGCCGCAGCGGTATTGTACAGGACGCTCTTTTGTAACAATACAGGATTTTTTCTTCTGCGTCAATAATAAAACTCAGAAATATATATCCTGAAACAGCACGCTTTCGATATCCGCCACCTGTGCAAGGCTGATTTCTTCGCCATCCTCCAGTACCAGATCCGCCTCCGCCAATCTCAGTTTTTTCAGTTTGCCTTCTGAAACGATATATCTGCCGCCCTCTTTGCGTTCGTCCTGCACAAAATGCGTGATTCTGACCCATGGTCTGCTTTTGACGTTTTCCAAAAGGATGCGCAGCTTGATATCCAGCTCCAGCTGTTCACAGTCACCGGCTTCCCGTTTGCGTTCGGTCAGCCTCGCCGCTTCATCGATAGCGTCGTCATATCCTGTAAGCGCTGCAAAGGGTGCAAACTGCGCTGCACGGTTGGCGGCAGGCATCGGTTTGTGCTTTCGGCTGACCGGGTGTTCCATGCCGATAATGTCATCATATCTTCCCATACATTTCTCTCTTTACGCTTTATGTCCGCCGATCTGCTGGTTGCGCTCACGCGCCGTCGCGCCCTCCTGCAGATTCATACCGCGCAGAATGGCATTTTTGCCGTATTTTTTGCGTATTTCAAGCACCGCCTGCTGATGGCGCTGTTCCTTTGCCAGCTGCTCGTCGGTCAGTTCTGGGCCCCAGTGCGTAAACATATCTACCTGAAAGGATGCATTGGGGTCAACGCACCGCTCATCCACCACATGATTGGCCACAATATACATTCTACGCACCAGCAGATCCGCATGAACAATGCGCTGATACAGCATCATGGCGGCCTGAATGATCAGCCGTGCTGACGAAGTTTGTCTGGGCAGATTGATGCTTCCGTGCGCTGCTTTGGGAACAATTCGGCCATAATGATCGCGTTCTACAGGTCCGTCATATTTTTCCGCCCGTTCCGGGTCGGACAGGTTTTCGATATCATACCCCACCGTCAGCACGATCTGATCTGTCACAAGACGTTTGTCCACCAGATCCAGTGAGAGCGATTCCGCCATCTCCCGCACAATGAGCGCAGAAGTACGAAAATCGCAGCCGCACTGCAGCACCTGCCCGGAACTCAGGCTGCTGCTTTCAGGACGGTATGCCTTGATATCGGCAATAGTACAGGGCTCCCAGCCCCAGGCATGGTCGATAAGCAGCTCCGCATTAACGCCGAAGAGCTGGTACAGTCTTTCCGCATTTTGCGGCGCACAGGGGCCGCCTACTGAGCAGCGTGCGATATCTCCCATGGTATACAGGCCGTTTTCTTCCAGCTTTCTGGCATAGCCGCGCCCCACGCGCCAGAAATCCGTCAAAGGGCGGTGCGACCACAGCCTCTGCCGGTAGGTCATTTCATCAAGTTCTGCGATACGTGCGCCGTTTGCATCCGCCGGGCAGTGCTTGGCCATGATGTCCAGCGCAATTTTGGACAGATACAGATTGGTGCCGATCCCTGCTGTGGCCGTGATGCCTGTGGCAGCATAGATTTCACCGATGATACGCCTGGCCAGTTCCCTGGGCGTCATGCGATAGGTACGCAGATAATGCGTTACGTCCATGAATACCTCGTCGATCGAATACACGTGGATATCCTCAGGTGCAACGTATTTGCGGTAGATATCATAAATGCGCGTACTGTAATCCATATAAAGCGCCATGCGGGGTTTGGCAACGAGGTAATCGATCTTCAGAGAAGGATTGGCCTGCAGTTCCTTTGCATTCCAGGAGGAACCTGCATTTCCGCGCCTGTATCCGTTGGCCTGACGTATTTTTTCCTGCACTTCAAACAGCCGGCTTCTCCCCGGCACACCATAGGCCTTGAGGGCCGGTGTTGCCGCCAGACAGATTGTTTTGGCCGTTCGCGCTTCGTCTGCCACCACCAGCAGCGTTGTCATGGGATCCAGCCCACGCTCACGGCATTCCACAGATGCATAGAACGACTTCAGGTCAATCGCAATATAAGCGCGCTCGTTCATCAAGCTCTCTCCCTTCCGTTTTCATGTTGATTATATCATGCGAACATATGTTCGTAAATAGTAAAAACGGGAAAAGAAAAACATCCTGCGTAATTGCAGGATGCTTTTGCTGCTGATAAACCTCAATACCGGATCTGCTCCAAAATTTCCATCACGTCCAGAATACGCTGCTTGGGAACCATCGGCGATGGCTCACCCCTTTGCGCACACTCAATCAGATGCGTCAATTCGCGCAAAAATTCTCCACTGGCCGGCAGGTTGATGCCGCTGGCCACCCGGACCGTCTCGCTTACGTCAAAAACCGTTTTTTCGCCGTCTGCGCCATAGCCGGTAACACCATTTTCATCGCATATGAGCATGCCGCGTTCAAAATATACGCGCCAGTGCGCCATAAACGGAATAGCCGCATTGAGCCACCCGGCTTCAGCAATAACGTTCAGACCGTTGCTGTAACCATAGCTGAAGCGATAATGCTCATCGTAGTCCTTGCCTTCGCATCTGCATGAAGTGTAGGCCACGCGATCCGGCTTGCCGAACAGGCTGATGATCAGATCGAGATCATGAATATGCAGATCATACGGGATCAATCCGCTCTTGTCACGATCAAACAGCCATCTGCCATGAGTCCATTTCGGGCAGGCCGTCAGGCGCTGAAAATACCCATCAAGCGGTCGGCCATAACGACCATCCTCAAGCACCTGACGCAGTGCCTCCGTCTCGCGCTTGAACTGCACTACCTGCGCCACATACAGCTGCACACCAGCCTTGTGTGCTGCCTCATACATCTGCGCAACGTCGTCATAATGCAGCGCCACAGGCTTTTCAACGATGACATGCTTGCCATTCGCAATGGCCTCCAGCACGAGTTCCTTATGCAAAAAGGTAGGCGCACAAATATCTACCAGTTCAACCGTTTCACTGGTGCAGGCCTCCGTGATGGTTGCGTAAATGGGAATGCCCCACTCAGCAGCTACGGCGCGGTCTTTATCAGACTGACCTACGGCGGCAGTCACCTCCGCAATCGGAATCTGCTGAGCATTGGCATAGTGGCACGAGCCCATGCCGCCCAGACCGACAAGCAGAATCTTCATGGCGTTGCTCCTTTCATTGAAAGAAAAAAGCATATCAGCGCGAGGAGCTGATATGCTTTTTTAAGATCACAGGGTATAGCCCTGCGCACGCAGATAGTCCGCGCTGTCCTGAATGGCCTGATCCACTTCGGCCAAATTCCTGGGACCCGCAGCCGTAAATTCAATTTCGATGCTGAACGGGCAATTGTTGCCAGCCTTTTCAAGCATGCCAAAAACGCCCGGAAAATCAACGCGGCCCTTGCCCAGTGCCGGGAAATCCCATACGTCGTCAGCGCCAGCCTTGTCCTTGAGGTGCATATAGCCCACATTGTGAATGCAGTTCGCCAGATCTTCGCAGGGATCCACGCGGCCATAGAAAATCACGTTAGCGGTATCATAATTGACCTTTACGCGTTCGCTGCCAACCAGCTCAGCAATTTCAGAAAGCACCTTGCCCGTTCCATGCTCCTTGCCATGGGTTTCCAGGACGAGAGTAAGGCCGTATTTTTCCAGATAAGGAACCAGTTCAGCAATATAACCAGCAACCGTCTGATTGTCTACAACAGCGTTGTCCTTAATGTGCGCCTCGCCGATGGAACTTACGATGTAATCGCACCCAAAGAAAGCCGCCAGCCGGATATTCTTGATGAAATCGCCAATGCGCTCGGTATCCATCAAGTTGCAATGACCGCTCATGCTGAAGGGAATAATCCCGGCCCGGTCCAGCATGTCCTTGACCTCGAGCAGACGCTCAAAGCTCTGGTCGGGGAACACATGCTCCGTCCAGCCTTTGGTAGCCGTGAGTTCAATATAATGGAAGCCCGCCTTGCGGATGCCCTCAATGGCCTCTTCGATGGAGAAGCCATGGTAGCAGTTGGAATTGACGGCAATGATTCTGTCCATACTTGTTCCTCCCTGTTTCAGTTGCCAACACGCACGGCGCATTTCTTTTCACTGGCCTCAAGCACGGCAAAAATAGCACGCATTGCAGGCAGCACACTTTCGCCGGAAATGGCGTCAACATCTTTGCCGTTCAGCCAGTCGACAAACAAATCAATCACGCCGGACTTCGTTTGGTTGTCGTTGGTCTGAATCTTTTCCACGTCGTAGTATACCGTTTCGCCATTGCAGCGGTTCAGCACAAGCGTATGAGCCGGATTGTCATAAATACGCAGTACACCTTCCGTGCCATACAGCACAGTAGAGTTATCCTCAGCGCCATAATTGGTCCACCCAGCCGTCATGGTACCTGTCGCTCCACCGTCCATGCGGTAGAAGCAGAATGCGTTGTCGTCCACCGTGATGGGCGAACCGTCTGCAAACTTCTTATCAAGCACCGTCAGGTGTGCCATCACTTCAACGATCTTCTGCCCAGTCAGATACTGAATGAGATCGGTTTTATGAATACCAAGATCGGCCAGCGCGCCCATTGCAGCCTTCTTTTTATCGAAAAACCAGGTCTGCATGCCCGGATCCACGCTCCACGTTTCAGGACCTGCGTGCGTAAAGGCAGTACGGAACGTAAGGATCTTGCCGATTTCACCCTGCAGGATCAGCTCTCTGGCCTTCACATGAGCGCCTGCCAGCCGCTGATTCTGACCGATCATCAGCTTTTTGCCGCATTCGCGTGCTGTATCGACCATCGCCTCGCACTCCTCAAGAGTGATGGCCATGGGCTTTTCGCAAAGCACGTGTTTTCCTGCACGCAGGGCCGCGATCGTCACTTCGGCATGTTTTTCATTGGGGCAGCAAACGCTGACGGCATCCACCTCATCCGAAGCAATCAGCGCCTCGCATGTGGAATAAGCAGTTGCGCCATACTGCTGCGCCAGCGCCTGTGCGCGCTCGGCATTCACATCATACAGCGCAGTGATGCAGCAATCCGGACGTGCTGCATATTCCGGCAGGTGGCGAATCTGCGTCACCTTGCCGCAGCCGACAATTCCGATTCTGATCATGGTTTTTCCTTCCCCCGTCATACGGTCAGGAGTTGCTTTCCTTCTTCTGCAGCAGCACAGCCACAATAACGATGAAGCCCTTGAAAGCCTCACGCAGGAAGGGCGGCACGCCCATGAGGTTGAGCAGGTTGTTCATCACAGCGATGATCAGCATGCCCAGCACCGTTCCCACAATGGAGCCCTTGCCGCCGCTCATGCTCACGCCGCCTACCACGACCGCAGCAATGGCGTCCATTTCATAGCCGCTGCCGGCATTGGCGTAGTCCATAGAACCGATACGGGCTACCTGAATGATGGAAGACACCGAAACCAGCAGGCCGGACAGCACGTACACCAGTGTCTTGACCTTTTCCACATTGATGCCGGAAAGGCGGGCAGTGCGCTCGTTGGAGCCGATGGCATACACCTGACGGCCAAAGGGCGTCTTCTGGGAAATAATGTGCAGCACTACAGCGATCACAGCCCAGTAGATGATGGGCAGAATCACTTGACCGCCAATCTTGGTATTGGCAATCGCCAAAAACTCTGTGGGTACCTTTACGGCGTTGGTCTGCATCATCTGCTGCGTCACACTGCGGCAGATTTTCATCATGCCAAGCGTGGCAATAAAGGCGGGCAGCTTCTGCCTGGCAATCAGCGTGCCGGATACACCGCCCAGCAAAGCGCCCATCACAAGGCATACCACAATACCGATGGCAAAAGCCGGTACGCCGGTGATACCGGCAGAGGTCAACAGGCCGTCGGGATAGCCGTTAATGAAGAACATCAGCGCAGCGCCCACTGCCACCAGGGTGGAGCCAACAGCCAGGTCAATGCCGCCGGAAATGATGACAAAAGCCATACCCAACGCCACAATACCCACCATGGAGTTGTTGCGCAGAATGTTGATCCAGTTGCGGCTCCAGTAGCTGAACCATGCGCCAAAGGAATCAAAATCAAATCCCAGCGCGATGGTCTGCAGGATAATCATCAAAATGAGCACCATACCCGTGGAGAACAGCGGATTGGTCTTCCACTGGTGTACTGCTTTTTGCAGAATGGTCTTTCGATTGGTTTTGGTCATGAGAAATCTGTCTCCTCTCGCTGCATCAGCCGCCGGTGGCCAGCCGCATCATTTCGTGTTCGTTCATGCTTTCACCACTTACCTCAGCGCACACAGTGCCGTGGTACATCACAAGCGCCCTGTCGCACAGGCGGATAATCTCCTGTGCTTCACTGCACAGCACCACTACTGCCACACCCTGATCCGCCAGTTGGTGAATGATCTGATAGATTTCTTCCTTCGCACCCACGTCCACACCCTGGGTGGGGTTATCCAGAATCAGCAGTTTGGGGTTGGCGCTCAGCCACTTGGCAAGCACCACCTTCTGCTGGTTGCCGCCGGAAAGACTGGTGATGGAATCGGCGTCGTTTTCCATCTTGATGCGCAGTGCATCCTTCTGCCGATGGAATTCCGCCGTCTGATCCGCCTTGCGGATCAGACCAAAGCGGGTCATGCGGGGCAGCGTAACGATCGAACCATTTTCAAGGATGTTCATGTCCTTGATGATGCCGTTTTCCTTGCGGTTGCGCGGCAAATAGCCAATGCCCAGCTGCAGCGCCTGTTTGGTGGAGGTAATGACAACCGGCTTTTCTTCCAGATAAATCTTGCCGCTGTATTTTCCCTCTGCTCCAAAGACCGTGCGGAACAGCTCGCTGCGGCCATCGCCCAGAAGGCCGGTCACACCCAGCACCTCTCCGGCATGTACATTGAGGCTTACATTGCGGAAATACGGCTCCTGCGTCAGGCTTTCCAGGCGCAGCACCTCTTTGCCCGTGTTTCCCTTACGCTGGTTGCCCATGCTGTTTACCTCATGGCCAACCATGTCGCGTGCAATTTCCGGAATGGATGTATCCTTTACCCATCCGTCAGCCACCACAACGCCGTCACGCAGCACAGTATAGCGGTCGCAGATTTCCATCACTTCGCGCAGCTTATGCGAAATGAACACAACGCCCACCTTCTGCTTGCGAAGCATGCGCAGCATATCAAAAACGCGCTCAATTTCAGGATCAGTCAGCGATGTAGTCGGCTCATCCATAATGATGATGGAAGCATTCATCATCAGCGCACGTGAAATTTCTACAATCTGTTTGAAAGAAGCATCCAGCGAGGATACCATAGCGCCAGGATCAATTTCCAGCCCCATTCTATCAAAGAGTTCTTTCGTCTCCAGATACATGGAAGCATGATCCAAAAAACCGCTCTTCTTTTTCAGCTCGCGGCCAATAAACATATTTTCGTATACGGGCAGATCGTTGATCAGGTTGAGCTCCTGATGGATAAACGCAATGCCCGCGCCAAGCGACTGGGCAGGATTTGCGAAAGACACCGTACGTCCATCCAGTTCGATGGTGCCCTTGTCAGGCTGCAGAACGCCGCCCAGAATATTCATCAGCGTGGATTTGCCTGCGCCGTTTTCACCCAGCAGCGCGCAGATTTCGCCCTCGCCCAAATGGAAGTCAACTGTTTTCAGCACGTCGTTTGCGCCGAAGGATTTGACAATTCCCTTCATCTTGAGGTTCATGTATTCACATCCGTTCTCCCAGCCCGGGAAGTGATGGCTTTGAAAAGAAAGGGCCATGGCACAGCCATGGCCCTCAGGCCTTTCGCCTGAGCACCGAAGCGCTTGTGAAGCTTGAGGTCGTTTTCTCAATCAACAAGCGGAAGGGCCATGGCGATGCCACGGCCCTTTCCGAAGAATGGACAATTAGTAGATGGTGTTGGCCGGGTCGATGTACTCGTCCACGTTCTCGGCGCGCACGATCTGAGAGGGGATCACAGTCACGGGCTCAACAGACTCGCCATTGACGGCAGCGATGGCAACGTTGATGCAGTCCTTGATCATCAGGGGGCTGTACAGAGCAGAGCTGGCAGCCACGTCGGTGCGTTCCTTGATCTGGGCGAAGTAGGTCTGAGCGCCGCCACCGCCGGTGATGGCCTTGATGTCGGTACGGCCAGCGTCAGCAATAGCCTGCAGAGCGCCGATGGAGGTCTCGTCGTCCTCGGAGAAGATGGCGTCCAGCTGGGGGTTGGCGGTCAGGATGTCAGCGGTCACGGTCAGGCCGTCGGCAGCCGCGAAGGAAGGAGCGGAGTAGTGCAGAATTTCAACGTCGGGAGCGATCTTGGCCATGGTCTCCATGAAGCCCTTCAGGCGCAGCTCGTTGATGGAGCCGGAAGAGGGAACTTCGATAGTAGCCACCTTGCCGGTGGTGCCGATCTTTTCGACGATGTACTCAGCGCCGGCAACGCCCATGGACTCGTTGTCGCCGGTAACCTTGTAGATGCCGTTGGCGGGGATATCCATATCGAAAGCAACAACAGCCAGGCCTTCATCGATGGCGGCCTGAGCGGCTACTTCCATGCCCACCCACTGGGGAGCGATGACCAGAGCCTGGGCGCCCCACAGCTTGGCTTCGTCAAACTGAGCGCTCATCTCTTCAGCGTTGCCGCTGGTGTACATCTTGTACTCGATGGTGCCGGCAGCAGCCAGCTCCTTGGCGTAAGCTTCAGCGTGGTAAGCGACGCCGCCAACCCAGCCGTGGGTCACGGTGGAGACCATGATAGCAACCTTGATGGGGCCTTCAGCAGAAGCCATGGGGATCAGGCTGATGCACAGCATGAGGGCCAGAACGAGAGCGAGAACCTTCTTCACAGTAGTTTCCTCCTTGAATAGTGTACGTTTTCCGGATCGTCTCCGGCAGAACCTTTGCAAACAGGAAAAAGGCCTGCAAGCAGCATTTTCTTTTCCCCTTTTGCGTTGAGGACAGCATATCACTTTGTGCATGATTTGTCAATTCGCCCACCGGAAGAAATATCCCTTTCGAACGGCTTTTTCTTGCCTTCACTGCAGCGGCGTGTTATGATGACGGCATATAAAAACAACCTGTTCAGGAGGGCTTTATGGAACTCAAAGGAGCAGTCATCAACTTTCTGGGCGACAGCATCACCGAGGGCGTGGGCGCGTCGGTTCTCGAAAACCGTTACACAGACGTACTCGCACGTGAATTTGGGCTGAAGGCCGCCAACAACTACGGCATTTCCGGCTCGCGCATTGCGCGTCAGATCAACGTCACCAGTGAGCGTCACGACCGCGATTTCTGCATGCGCATGGAAGAGATGGATCCCGCCGCCGACGCCGTCGTCGTTTTCGGCGGCACCAACGACTACGGGCACGGTGAAGCGCCCCTGGGCGTTCCCACTGACCGGAATCCTTCCACCTATTGGGGCGGCTGCCACTATCTGATGAACGGCCTGCTCACACGCTATCCGGGAAAGCCGGTTGTCATTCTCACGCCTCTTCACCGCGACGATGAGGACAATCCTCTGGGCGACGGTTCCAAGCCGCGCAGCGCTGCCCCGCTGAGCGTGTACCGTGAGATCCTGATGAAGGTGGCGGAGTACTACGGTCTGCCTGTGCTGGACCTGTATGCCACCAGCGGCATTCAGCCTGCCAACCCCACCTGCCGCGAACGTCTGCTGCCGGACGGTTTGCATCCCAGTGATGAAGGCCATGCGCTGCTGGCAAGACGGATCGGCAATTTCCTGAAAATGCTGTAACGAAAAAGGAACGTATCACTCTGATACGTTCCTTTTTGATTACTCAGGCATTGCGCCAAGTGCTTCCAGCACTTTGGCGTCGTTTCCTTCATATACCAGCACAAAGCGAAGGCCAAAGCGGCCCACAAAGCTGTAATCTGTTCTTTCAATACCGTCTGCCAGATAGTCGGCGCGGTTGCTTTCATCAAAGTAAACCAGCACCTCTTCCCCATCCAGGATCATACTTTTCCATGCCTCTGCCTTGTAGATGGGCACCTGGCGCTGCTCATCCACAGCGGTAAAGCCGCAGGTATAGCCATACTTTGCAAAATGCCCGATCAGCTTGGCATACAGTTTCCCTTCAGGCGGATTCTGCTTGCAGCCGCACAGTATCAGCGTCATGCAGACCAGCAGCACAGCGAGCAGGCATTTGTTCATTTTTTTCTGCATTTGCATCGTTCCTTTTTATATGATAGAATGGATGCATTCCATTCAGGAGGCGATTGATATGCGCTGCGGATGTCCGCATTGCGAAGCTTATATGATCCAGTCCGAGACCGAGCATCAGGCCTGCGTATGCCCCCACTGCGGCTACCGCTGCAACGCCTGTCTGGGCACCAACACTGTTATCACCCGTGAGCAGCTGGCCCAGCTGAAGGACGTTGAATGGTTTACGCCGAATTTTGAAAGTCCCATCAGCGACGAGGACGTTGAGGAATAACTGCCGGACGCATTGCCGCCCGTGCATGATCATATTGTTGGAATATGTATTTTACCGCACTTTTCCCAAAGCTGTCAACACAGCATATCCGTGGACACAATGGGAAAAATATGGTAGGATACTGGTATAAGGAGGCCGCACCATGAACATACACGAATCTGCAGAAGATTATCTGGAGACGATCCTCATGTTTTGCGAGGAAAACGGCTCCGCCCGTTCCGTAGACATCGCCGCTCATCTGGGCGTGACCAAGCCGTCTGTCAGCTTTGCCATGAAGCGCCTGCGTGAAAACGGCTATATTCATATGGGCGACGACAACCGCATCACCCTGACCCAGATGGGCGAAGACATTGCCCGCCGCATTCTGGAACGTCACCATGTGCTGACTGATTTTCTCATGAACATCGGCGTAAGCGAAGAAACCGCCCGTGCCGACGCTTGCAAGATTGAGCATGACCTCAGCGAAGAAACTTTCGCAGCCATCCAGAAGCACATCGAAAAAAACATGTGACTTACCCAAAACAGTCCTTTCCAAAAAGAAAGGACTGTTTTGATTTGAAATTTTTGAAAAACCCTTGACAGCACACAGGCTCCATGCTATACTCTCGTTAGTTAGTTGCTTCTAACCTCTGCTGTGGGACTGGACACCCCATACAGCCAAGACCATTGGGTGATTTCCCTTCGTCACCCTCCTCCAACAAACAGGAACGCCGATCGGTATCAGCCAGACCGACCGGCGTTTTTGCTTGCAAATGCAGTAAAGTTTGACTTTTTGCTTTTCGCCTGTTATAACAGTTTTATTATCATATTTGGGAGGATGTGTTTATGGATCTGTTCGAAGCGATCTCTGCCCGCCGCAGCTACCGTGGAATGTATAAGCCTGACCCTGTACCGCGCGAGCATCTGAGGATGATCATGCAGGCTGCTCTGGATGCGCCGTCCGGCTGCAACAAGCAAACCACCAGCGTGATTGCTGTTGATGATCCTGCCCTGGTCAAACATTTGGGAACCATGCTCGAAAGGGATGATTTTGCCTCTGCTCCCGCAGCCATCTGTATTCTGACTGAGCGAAAGATTGCTTACCGCGATCGTACATTCTACATTCAGGATTACTCTGCCGCCATTCAAAATGCGCTTCTTGCCATCACAGGGCTGGGCTATGAAAGCTGCTGGGTGGAAGGTCATATTACCGATGCCGATCAGATCGGCCGTCAGATGGCGGATGTACTGGGCGTACCTGAGCACATTGAACTGGTGGCTTACCTGCCGGTCGGCCTTGCCGCAGAAGAAGGCAACCGCGTACGAAAACTGCCTTTTGAAGAGCGTGCATGGTTCAACGGCTACCGCCTGTGACAGTGCGAAATGGTTGCATTTCTTTTGATTTTGCCCTTGTTTCAACCAAGTGAACGTGATATGATGATTCGGTTGGGACATTCTCATGAGGAGGACAATCGGCATGCGCATTGGGTTTGATCACGACCGTTATACGGCCATGCAGTCGGAACATATCCGTCAGCGTATAGAGCAATTCGGCGGCAAGCTTTATCTGGAACTGGGCGGCAAGCTGTTTGACGACTTCCACGCTTCCCGCGTGCTTCCCGGCTTCCGTCCGGACAGCAAGGTGAGTATGCTGCTCAATCTGCGTGATCAGGCGGAACTGGTCATTGCCATCAATGCCGATGATATCGAAAAAAGCAAGGTGCGCGGCGATCTGGGCATCACCTACGACGCTGACGTGCTGCGCCTGATCGACGCTTTCCGCGGCATTGGTCTGTATGTTGGCAGCGTGGTGCTTACCCGCTGGCGTTCGCAGCATTCCGCCGTGCTGTTCAAGCAGCGTCTGGAAAAGCTGGGCATCCGCGTTTTCCGCCACTTTCCCATCGAGGGTTATCCCTACGAGGTGGAAAAAATCGTCAGCGACGAAGGCTTTGGTCAGGATGAATACATCGAGACCACCCGTCCGCTGGTGCTTGTTACCGCCCCCGGCCCCGGCAGCGGCAAAATGGCTGTGTGTCTTAGCCAGCTTTATCAGGAGCATAAGCGCGGCATCAAGGCCGGCTATGCTAAATTTGAAACCTTCCCCATCTGGAATCTCCCCCTCAACCACCCCGTCAACATGGCCTACGAGGCTGCCACGGCCGATCTGGATGACGTGAACATGATCGACCCCTATCATTTGGAAGCCTATGGCGTGACCACCGTCAACTACAACCGCGACGTTGAAATTTTCCCTGTGCTCAATGCCGTTTTTGAGCGTATTTACGGCACTTCTCCCTACAAATCCCCCACGGATATGGGCGTGAACATGATCGCCAGCTGCATCAGCGACGACGAAGCCTGCCGCGACGCCGCCAAGCAGGAGATCATCCGCCGTTACTATGCCGCCCGCTGCACGCTGGTGCAGGGCCGCACTGAGCAGGCCGAGGTGGATACCCTGCAGCGCATCATGCAGAAGGTGGGCCTCACCTCTGAAATGCGCCCCGTCATCGCCGCAGCCCGTCAGCGCGCCGAGGAGACCGAAGCGCCTGCACTGGCCATCGAACTGCCGGACGGCCGCATCGTAACCGGCAAAACCAGCAACCTGCTGGGCCCGTCTGCCGCACTGATTCTCAACGCGCTCAAGGCGCTGGGCGGCATTGACGAAGACACCAAGCTCATGTCCCCCACCGTTATCGAGCCCATTCAGACCCTCAAGTGCGATTATCTGGGCAACCACAACCCTCGCCTGCACTCTGACGAGGTGCTCGTTGCCCTGTCCATCTGTGCCGCCACTTCCGCAACTGCAGCTCACGCCATGCGTCAGCTGCCGCTGCTGGCCCATTGTGAAGCGCACTCCACTGTCATTCTGCCGCAGGTTGATGACAACATCTTCAAGCGGCTCAAGATCAACCTTACCTGCGACGCAAAGTATCAGACGCACAAGCTGTACCACAAATAAGGATGGTATGCCATGGAAAATCTGCTCCTGAGCATTGAGATCGTACTGCCGCTGTTTCTGGTGATGATGGTGGGGTATTTCTGCAAGTCCACTGGTCTGGTCACGGAAACGCTTGCCAAACAGATGAACGGTTTGGTCTTCCGCGTTTTTCTGCCGGTGCTTCTTTGCAAAAACATCTACACCAGTTCGCTGGAATCACTGATGAATCCTACCGTGTTTATCACTGCAGGTGTTGGCATTGTGCTGATGTTCTTCCTTCTGATCTTTGTGATCCCCAGGATCGAGAAGGACCGCAAAGCCTGCGGCGCAATGATTCAGGCATGCTTTCGCGGCAATTATGCCTACTTTGGCATTCCAATGGTGCAATCCATGTTCCCCAATGCCGATACCAGCGTCGCTTCTCTGCTGGTGGTGATCGTCGTGCCGCTGTTCAACGTGCTGGCCGTAATCGATTTGGAGCTGTTCCGCGGCGGCAAGGCCGACCCGAAACAAATCCTCAAAAAAATCGTCACCAACCCGCTCATTCTTGGCTCGCTGGCCGGTCTGATCATTCTGCTGACAGGTCTGCAGATTCCTTCCATACTGCAAAAACCCATTGATGATCTCAGCAAAATCGCCACGCCTTTGGCCCTGTTTTTGCTTGGTGCATCCATCAACTTTGGCAAAACCGGCGCTCATGCGCGTCAGCTGTCTATCTGCGTACTGAGCAAGCTGGTCATCTTCCCGCTACTGGCTGTCATTCTGTCAGCCCTTATGGGCATGCGCGGTGTAGAACTGGCCTGCATGCTGATCGTCTTTGGCGCGCCCGCCGCCGTCAATTCCGCTGTAATGGCTCAGCAAATGGGCTCTGACGGAGACCTTGCCACCGAAGCCGTTGTGTTTACAACAGCGTTCTCTGCGCTGACCATGTTCCTGTTCGTCTTTGCGCTGAAGACGCTGGGAATGATTTAAGTGTGTGAAAGTATGCGAGAGGGGCCCTTCTTTTGCAAAAGAAGGGCCCCTCTCGCATACTTTCACACACTTAAATCATTCCCAGCGTCTTCAGCGCAAAGACGAA
>JAFULL010000118.1 GCA_017473345.1 Clostridia bacterium
CATAGCAACACCCCCTTCCCGCTGCAAAGGTAAAGTCACTTTGCTGGGGTCTGGGGCTATGCCCCAGCGCGGGAAGGGGGGAGGGGGGAAGTCCAGAGGGGGGTCTCGGGGGGACCGGTGCGGGGTCCCCCCCGACCGCCCCTCTGGCCCAAGCGGAGCGGAGAGAAACCTGAGCGAAACGAAGTTGCGCTCAATAGGCTGAGAAGCCAAGTCACCCGGCGGCGCGTCAGCTGCCGCCGTCAATAACTAAGCCAGTTGGCTTGCATCATAGGTACAACCCCTCCGGCCCTTCGGGCAACCTCCCCTTACACAGGGGAGGCAAGTGTGTGTGGGCGCAGGCGCTCCCCCTTGCCAAGGGGAATCCTGCACATCTGACCGCCACACCAGATGTATCACAAGGGATCTTCTTTCCCATATCCTTTGCTTGACATCCATCTCAAACCCATATAAAATAAACATACAAATCCCCGTGAGGATACTCTCGCAAAAACATCAAAACCATTGTATGGATGCGCAAATGCGCTCACCATAGAGAGAACCCCAAAAAGAAAGGAAGGTACCCCACATGAAGAAACTGTTGGCTTTCGTGCTGGCTGCGATCATGCTGTGCTCCATGGTTCCCGCCATGGCGACCGAGTATGACGTGACCGAACCCATCACCATCAAATGGTGGCATGCTCATGAGAGCAGCTTTGACGAGCATCTCAACTACATCGTCAGCAAGTTCAACGCTGAAAACGGCATGGGCATCACGGTTGAGCCCGTCTACATCGGCTCTTACACTGAGATCAACACCCAGTTCATCGCTGCGGCTGCTGCCGGCACCGGCACGGTTCCCGCTCTGGTGACCTGCAACACCTCCTATCCCGCCGGCTACGGCAAGGACGGCCTGTGCGAAGTGCTCGATCCCTACATCGACGCTTATGAGTACGACGTCGAAGACTTCGGCGAGGGCCTCATCGCCTCCACCAGCTACGAAGACGAGCAGATCGCTCTGCCCTACCTGATCTCCACCCAGTGCATCTTCTACGACAAGACTTCCGCTGAGGCTGAAGGCATCACCATCCCCAAGACCTTTGCCGAGATGGACGCTTTCCTGGAGAAGGCCACCCTCTTCAACGAGGACGGCACCACCAAGCGTTATGGCATCGTGTTCGGCGGCTGGGACTACTGGTACTATGAGATGTTCTACAAGAACAACGGCGTGCAGTGCGTGCTGCCCGACGGCACCACCGACGTGAACTCTCCCAAGGCTGTGGAAATCACCGCCAAGATCAAGGAATGGATCGACAAGGGTTACGCTTACTATGCCTACGGCACCGGTGCTTCCACCAACATGCGCGAGCTGTTCTGGACCGACCGCGGCGCCTTCTCTGTGTGCCACACCACCTCCATGTATGACACCTATGTCAGCAAGGTTGGCGACAAGTTCGAAGTCGGCATGGCCTGGCAGCCCAACTCTGACGGCGAATCCTTCAAGTCCGAGGTAGGCGGCTCCGCCATCCTGATCCCCGCGGCTGCTTCTCAGGCTGAAAAGAACGCTGCCTGGCAGTTCCTGATGTACCTGTGCACCCCCGAAGTCAACCTGTACTGGGCTGACAAGACCGGCTACTTCCCCACCCGTCAGAGCGTGCAGGGCACTCCTGAGTACGAAGAGTACCTCAGCCGCAAGCCCGCGATGGCCGACATCGTCGCCATGGCCGGCTGGATCAACCCCCGCAACCAGAACCCCGCTTACGACGCCTGCGCCAACCTGTGGCGTACCGCGCTGTATGAGATCTTCAACAACAACGCTCCCATCCAGGAGACCCTCGACCAGCTGGCCGTTGAAATCCAGGAGACTCTGGACGACCAGTAACCAGCTGCGCTGGAGGTACATCGCCTGAAAAAAGACGTGAGGCCTGTACGCAGGCCTGACATCAAAACACATCACCCGCGGGAGGGGAGGCTGCGTCCTCCTCTCCCGTGCGATGCACAAACGAGGTTGGTAGAAAGTGAAAACTGCAGCAGATCGCGCATGGAAAGCAGAAGTGCGACTTAAGGAAAAACAGCTTATTTCAAAGCCGCAGCGCATCACCGGCACGGTGCTCATCGTGCTGGGTGTGCTGGTTCTGTTGGTTGGTCTTTTTGGCTGGCTGGCAGGCGATATGCAGCTGGCGGCGCTGAATGAACTGACTGACCAGGTGTATGCCGCGCGCGAGGCTGCGCAGAGCGCCGGCACCGGTGTTACTGGCGCGTTCGATTTAAACGGCGATGACAGCGGCGTGCACCTGTACTACGCCGAGTATGCCGCCGGTGAAAGCGCTGGCTATATCAACGCCGGCGAATTTGAGGTGGGCCAAAGCAAAAAGTCCCTCAAGGGCGAGGGGCTGCAGGTGCCTGGAAGCAAGGATTACAACACCCTTGTCGTCGCCGGTGACAAGGCCGTCACTCTTGACAACGGCATGGAATTTACGCAGAGCATCAAGCTCAACGGCGCAGGCACCAGCAAGTACCGCAGCCTGAAGGTCACCGTGAAGGATCCCGGCACGATGACCGTGTACGCCGTCTCCTCTCTGGCCGATACCCAGCGCCGCATGGTGCTGGTCAACACCAAAAACGGCGCGGAAGTAGCCGAGGCCATGGCCCCGGTTGGCAGCGCGGGCCCTGCTGCGCTGACCTTTGCCATCCCCGAGGCGGGTACCTTCTACCTGACCACCAAGGGTGATGTGCCCATCGCGCCGGTCAGTGCGATCATGAACATTGCCATCATTCTGCTGCTGGCCGGCATTGTGATGGTATTCAACGGTATGATGATGCTCGTTCAGCGCTGGGAGCGCATGAAGGACCTGTTCTTTGTTGAGCCGGTCGTCATCTTCTTCCTGCTGTTTGTGTATTATCCCCTCATCGACCTGGTGCGCATCTCCTTTACGGACATGGGCATCCTGACCACAGGCAAGCAGGAGTTCATTGGCTGGGGCAACTACAACTGGCTGTTCAACCAGTCCGGCGCCAATTACTTCTGGGAAAGCCTGAAAGTTACCGGCATCTACACCTTCTGGGAAGTCATGATCACCGTTGTGGGCGGCATGCTGCTGGCACTTTTGTTCAACCGCATGACCCGCACGTTCAACGCCTTCCGCGCCATCGTGTTCATGCCCAAGTACATTGCTGTTTCCACCAGTGCAGTGGTGTTTATGTGGATTCTGTACGCGCCTATGGCCGGCGGCGCAGGTGCGCAAAACGACGGTATTCTCAACTTTGCGCTCAGCCGCTTTGGCATCGTGGGCCCGCGCTGGCTTATTGATGAAAAAACTGCCCTCGCCGGCATTCTGATCCTGACCGCATGGCGCGTTGTGGGCTATGCTATGATGATCTACCTGTCGGCCATGCAGGGCATTCCCAGGGACTATTACGAAGCTGCCTCCATCGACGGCGCTGACGGCGTGCATCAGTTCCGCTTCATCACGGTACCGCTGCTGGCCCCGACCACCCTGTTCCTGTTCGTCACCACGTTCATCGCCAGTATGAAGGTGTTCCAGAGCGTGGACGTTATGACCGGCGGCGGACCCGGCAAGGCCACCAACGTGATGGTGCAGTGGATCTACAACCTGACGTTCAAGGACTTCCGCACCGCACGAGGCGCGGCGGTTTCGCTGGTGTTCTTCGTACTGCTGCTGGTGTGCACCGCAGCCACCATGAAGTACTCCAACAAATCCGTCAACTACGATTCTTAAGGAAGGAGGCGATCACATGCTTACCAATCAGAAGAAATTTGGCATCGCTCTGGTGCTGACTGCAAGCGTCATTTTGATCGCTGCTTCCCTGGTCGTGCCTCTTGGCGCTGCTTCCGCAGTGCGCAATGTGCTGACTGTGATCGGCGCGGCGCTGTTGGCCGTGGCCGCGCCCATTATGTGGCGCGACGGCATTCGCCGCATCAAGGAACAGCCCTGGCGCAAAGGCAGCCTGCTCAGTATGCGTCAGAGCGGATTCTTTGACGCTGTGGTGTGCCTGCTCATCGGCGCTGCGATCCTGGCTGCGCTGGGCGTTTTTGGCCTGGTCACCTACAACGCCACGCTGCAAAAGCACGTGGCGCTGGCCGGCGGCGGCGCCGCCACGCTGGAGGAGGCCCGTCTGCTGCCCGAGTTTATCGAGTACAACTTCAACAAGGACCTCAACCTTATCGCCAACGCCTATGGCACGTTCTTCCTGATCGCCGCCATTCTGGCCGTTGCATCCGTGGTGTGCCTGGTGTACATGCGCTTTGTGTCGCCCATCGTGCGTGCTGATGAAAGCCTGCAGAAGGCCCACAAGATCTACCGCGTTGCGGCGCAGTACGCCGCCGCCATCTTTGTGGTGCTTTTGATGCTGTTCCCCATCTACTGGATGATCATTTCGTCCTTCAAGACGTCCGACGAGCTGCTGGCCACCGTGCCTACGCTGTGGCCTCAGCAGTTCATTTGGCAGAACTACCCCGAAGTGCTCAACCGTGCGCCGTTTGCCAGGTATCTGGTGAACACGCTGGTGACCACCGTATTTATGATGCTGGGCGAGCTGACCATCGGCGTGATGGCTGCCTATGGCTTTGCCAAGGGCGAGTTCAAGGGCCGTGAGTTCATGTTCATGCTGGTGCTGGGCGCGCTGATGGTGCCCATTCAGGTCACCTTCGTGCCTATCTACGTGTTCATCGCCCGCCTGAATATGATCGATACCTATCTGGGCATCATCATCCCCAACCTGGTCAGCGCCTACTTCGTGTTCATGCTGCGCCAGAACTTCATGGCGGTTGACAACAGCTACATCGAGGCTGGCAAGGTGGACGGCATGGGCCGCTTCGGCACCATCTTCCACGTGCTGTGCCCCATGTGCAAGCCCACGCTGATCACGGTGTCCATCATTTCCTTCATCAACGGCTGGAACAGCTACTTCTGGCCCAAGATGGTCACCAAGACCGAAGCCAGCCGAACCATCGCCGTTGGCGTGCAGCAGCTGAAGAACACCTTCGCCGGCATGGAGGTCTCCAACTACAACGAGATCATGGCCGGCGCCGTGATGGCCATCGTGCCCATCATCGCCCTGTTCCTCATCCTGCAGAAGTACATCATGACCGGCATGTCCAAGGCCGCCATGAAGTAAGCAAAGTCAATTAAAAAGCTCCGCTGCAAAGCGGAGCTTTTTTGTTGCGTCCGGAGCGTAAACATGGTACCATGGCAAGGCACATACTGTGCACAGGAGGAATGTATGAACAGGCAAAGATCCACCGCCGGCGAGATGATCGCCTTCAGCCTGCCGCTCATTTTAAGCGGCATTCTGCAGCAGCTTTACAGCTGGGCGGATGCATTTATCGTGGGCCATGTCGAGGGCGAGCTGCCGCTGGCAGCCATCGGCGCCACACAGTCGGTATCTTTTTTGCTGATCAATATGGCTATGGGCTTCACGCTGGGCCTGTCCATTCTGGCAGGTCAGCACTTCGGGAGGCGCGATACCGCCGCCGTGCAGCGGCTGCTGGGGTGCTTTCTGCAGGTGACGGCGTTGGCGTTCACGGCGCTTTCGGCAGCCGCGTTTCTGTTCGCCGGACCCATCCTTCGGCTGATGAACACCCCGGCGGATATCCTGACCGATGCGACGGATTACCTGCGCATCATCTTTGTGGGCGTGCCGTTTCTGGCGGTGTATAACCTGTACGCGGCGTTCCTGCGCGCGGTGGGCAACAGCAAGGCGGCGTTTTATGCGGTGCTGCTGTCGTCTGTGAGCAATATCGTGCTGGACGTGCTGTTCATCGCCGTGTTTGGCTGGGGCGTGACGGGCGCTGCTGCGGCCACGGTGATCGCACAGATCGCCATGACGGTGTTCATCGTCTGGTATGCGCGCAGACAGTACGACTTCCTGCGCGGCGGGAATTTCGACCGCGAAACCTTCCGTCAGGGCCTGCGCTTCAGCATTCCGCCTGCGCTGCAAAACAGCGTGACGTCGCTGGGCAATCTGGTGCTGCAGAACTTTATGAACAGCTTCGGCTCGGTAACGGTGTTGGCCATCACCACCGCTTACCGTGTGGATAGTATGATGCTGCTGCCCATCTTTAACCTTGGCGCGGCGGTTTCCAGCATGGCGGCGCGCGCCAAGGGCGCCAATGATGCAAAGCGGCTGCGCAGCTGTTTTGTCACCGGCCACTGGCTGATGCTGGCCGTTACCGGCACGTTGTCGGTGATCATGTTTGTGCTGGGCGCACACTTCATTGCCATCTTTGGCGTGGGCGGCGAGGCGCTGGCCGCAGGGCGGCAGTTCTTCCGCGATCTGTCGGTGTTCTACGCGCTGTTTGGCGCGGGCATCGTGCTCAGAAGCGTGCTGGAGGGCGTGGGCGACGTGACCTGCTGCAGCCTGATCGGCGCGGGCATGCTGGGCGTGCGCATCGCGCTGTCGTATATGCTCAGGCCCGTGCTGGCGGGGCGAACCATCGCCATTGCCGAGGGTATCGCGTGGGTGCTGATGCTGGGCGTGCTGGTGTGGAGAACATGGTATATGCACCGTAAAAAAGAAAAAAGCCTGACGTAAAGTCAGGCTTTTTTGTTGCGGAAAAGTCAAGCTTGGATCGTGGGATGGACTTGGCTCGATGTACCACCGGCGCATGCCGGTTTATCAGGCCCCAAACACCTCAGCCGCGCGCTTCATGTTCTGGCGGATCGATACATGGAACGGGCAGCGCGCTTCGCATGCGCCGCACTGGATGCACTCGCCCGCCTTGTGGGGCAGCACTGCGTAGTGCTCGCGCACGGTCTCGGGCACCATGCCCTGCGCGATGGTCAGGTTCAAAAATTTGGTCACGTCCGCCACGCTGATCTGGCGGGGGCAGGGCGCGCAGTGGCCGCAGTACATGCAGTGGCCCTCCCAGCTGATTTTGGGAAAGGAGGCCAGCGCCGCGGCGTAGTCGTGCGCTTCGGGAGCGCTGTTGACAAAATCGGCGTCCTGACGCAGCTCGTCCAGCGTGCGCGCGCCGCACAAAATGCTGGCCACGCCCGGACGGTCCAGCGCGTACTGAATGCACTGCTCCAGCGTAAGCGCTTTGCCTGCGGGGGAAATGTCGGCCTTCATCAGGTCGCCGCCGCCAAAGGCCTTCATCACGGTGATGGCCACGCCCATGCGCTGGCAGGTTTCATACAGCCGCTGCCGGTCGGGATCCATGTTGAGCAGATGGGCGGCGTAGTTCTTTTCGGCCCACAGATCCTCCACGTCCTCGCTGGCGGGCTGCAGGTCGTAGCAGGGGTTCACGCTGAACATCAGCACGTCGATCAGCCCCGTTTCGATGGCCTTGAGCGCCACCTGCGGATTGTGGCTGCTGAGGCCTATGGAGCGGATGAGGCCCGTTTCCTTCCATTCCACAGCCTGTTTGAGCACCGGGCCGTTTTCGATGACGGCCCAGTCGGCGAGGGAGTCCACATAGTGGATCATGCCGATCTCGGTATGGTCGGTGCGAAGCAGGCGCAGCTGCTCCATAAAGCCTTCGCGCACTTCGTCGATGTCGCGGGTGCGCTTGTACTGCCCATCCTTCCAGATGGAGCACAGATGGGTCTGCAGCACGAATTTGTCGCGGCGGCCCTCCATGGCCTGGCCCAGACCGTCGCGCAGCTGCGGGTCGGGCGAATACAGGTCGATGAGGTTCACGCCCAGGCGTTCCATCTCGTCCACATAGCCGCGGATGACTTCGGGACTTTTTTCCACCATGCCCTCGCAGCCCATGCCGATGATGCTCACATTAAGGCCCGTGCGGCCCAGTGCGCGGTATTCCATCAGAACATCTCCCCGTAGTTGGTTTCTTCCTCTTCCACAAAGGTGAATTCTTCATCCTCCAGCACCGGCAGGAACGCCTCGTACGGCGTCTGGGGGAATTCGCAGGCGTAGGCGCTGGAGCCGAACCAGCCGCCCTCCTTGGCGCGCAGGTTCATATCGCGCGCAAACTTGGTGTGGTTGGAGCAGTCGTGCACCAGCATGGGCCACTGTTCTTCGGCAGCGCTCTTCATAAACTGCAGGGTGAGGTTGCGGCTGAAGATGGGGGAGATGTAGCCATGGCGGCAGATGTACATGTTTTCGCCCCAGTAATTGTCGATGTTGTTGGGGTTTAGGTGCAGCTCGGCGCAGTTGATGAAGTCCACGCCGGTAGAAAGGATTTTGTCCTTCTTCTGGAAGAAGGCTTCGTAGAACTCGGGCGTCATGGGCGTTTCGATACCCACATAGCGGAAATACTTCTTCGCAGTGCCGATGGCGTCGATCACCTTGTCGGCACAATTGGACGCGCCCAGGTTGAAGCGCAGCTCGTCCAGCCCCGCCTCGGCCAGGGCCTTCAGGTTTTCCTCGGTGGCCAGGGTGCCGTTGGTGTACATGTGCTGGTGAATGCCCGCCTCGTGGAACTTGCGGATGATGCCGTAGTACTTTTCGATTTCCATGAAGGGCTCGAGGTACACATACGAAATGCCCGTGGGCTTTTTGTGGATGGACAGAAGCAGCTCGATGTCCTCTTCGCGGAATTTCGTGCCGCCGATCTCCCACATGCCCTCGCCGATGGGCGGCTGGCAGTCCATCTGCCCAAAGTCGTAGCAGAAGCGGCAGTTTAAGTTGCATTTGTTGGTTTTGCGGATGGCGCTAAGCCCCGTGCCCGTCAGGCAGGAGCGGCACCCGGCGGAAAATTTGCTGTCGTCACCTACATAATAGGTGCGGCCGCACAGGGTCTTCAAACCGGGGATCTGCGCCATCAGCTCGGCGTGATGCTTGTCCACCGCCGTTTCGATCTGCGCAAGGGTATCCAGCACGATCTCCTGCTGGAAGGGCATCAGCTCCTCCTCTTCAGGCAGCTGGGCAAAAAAGCTGAACCACTGCAGCGCGTCTTTCTTGGAAATTTTCATGCCTGTTCCTCCTTGGACGGGGCGAATTTGATATGCATGGTGGACCTTGCCGCACCCAGAATGATCACGCCGAAGGCGAGGATGTCGACCCACGCCGTCCAGTCGTTGATGATGCTGAAGGGCATGTAGATCATCCACAGAATACCGGCCAGCGCAAAGCGGCACAGGTGCTCCAGCGAGTACAGATGGCGCGCCTGCTCGCCTGCATCGCGGGCCTGTTCATAGGTGGGGCCGCCGTTGATCCAGTACACATAGCCGCCTGCGTGGATGATGAGAAACAGCGCCAGCAGGCCCAGATACACGCACGTGATGGTGACCAGCGTCAGATGTGCATCCGGAATGCGGAAGGCCAAAAGCGCCGGCATGACGCACATCACTGCCACAAAAGCGATAAACCAGATCACCAGTGGTTTGTAGGTTTTCGGCTTCATTTTTCTCCCTCCAGTACAAGCGCGGCTCCCAGAATGGCCACAGTCAGGATATCGCGGCTGTATACGGCAGTGCCCAGCAGCGCGGTCATGAATACCACCGCGGCCGATACGCACAGCTGCGCGCGCTGGGGATGGCTGCGCACGCCGCGAAGCGACCCGCGGCCCATCAGCCACACCATGCCGCCGACCAGCGCAGCGCCCAGCACGCCCATGCCGCTCAAAAGGTCCAGAATGTCGCTGTGCAGGCTCAGCTGCTTCGCACCGCCAAACAGATCGCCCCAAACAGGCGACTGGGCAAAGCCGCCGATGGCCGTCAGATAATAACCAAGACGGCTGTCGGCGCTGGTCACGCCGCCCTGCAGGGCGGTGAGCAGCTGCTCAAAGCTGAAGGCAAAGTTGTTCATGCCGATGCTGCGGCAAACCGTCGCCGCCAGCGCGATGAGCGGCTGACAGAACAGGGCCGCCAGCACAAACGGCAAAACCGCCCACAACAGCGATTTGCCCAGCATGATGCGCCCGCGTGATACACAACGAATGACCAGCGCCAAACCCTCCACCGCAAGCACCGCTGCGGCAAACAGCATGGCGTAGGTGTACTGCGACAGCACGATCATGATCACCTGCAGCGCACAGAGCACCGCAAATGCCCAGCGCTTCCAGCCGGTGTGAATGCTCGCGCCGATCAGGCAAAGCGGCAGCGACGCCGCCATGGCGTACACAAAGTCGTAGCCGCCGATGTTGCGCAGCATCAGTTCCTTCAGGTAGGCCTCGCGGCCTTCGCCGCCGTAGCCCAGCGAGCGGGAATAGGCGTAGATCTTGCCGCCGCGCAGCATGCCCTGAATGAGCCAGCCGATAGTTGTGCAAACCGTGAGCGTGACCGCAAACAGCAGCGCCCATTTCACGCCGCGCCACAGCCGCCTGTCGCCGCGATTGCGCGCATAGCCCGCATAGATCAGCGGAAACCAGAACATGGCCTGCTGCACATAAAAACCGGCGAAGTTCGTGCCGCCGCGCGAAAGAAAGCGGCGCAGCAGCAGCGGCATCACCGCCGCGCACAGCGCGCGCAGGCATAGATCCGCCCAGTGGGCTTTGAAATACGTCCAGTCCAGTACCACGCCCAAGGCAAACAGCGCCACGCAGGCTGCGCCGGTCATGGCGCGCCCGGTGGTCTGCACCGCCGGAATCAGCAGCCACAGGATGTAGAGCAGAATGGACAGGTTTGCGATGTCAGCGCTCAGACGCGCGCGCTTTTCAGGCATGGGGCGCACCGCCCTTTCTGCGCCGGGGCGTGCCGGCCAGCATGGAGCCAAGGCCGATGCCCATGGCGATCATGACCACCATGGCCATGGCATGCACCGCCGTGGCGGCGCCAAGCGCCGTCTGGCTCTGCGCAAAGGCGCTCATGGCGCGGTAGAGTCCAAGGCCGGGTACCAGCGGGATGATGGCGATGGTCACAAACACGGTGGCGATCATTTTGAGCCTGCGGGCACTGACCTGCGCGCCGACGGCTGCGATGAGCGCGCCAAAAAACATGGCGGCGGTTTCGGCGCTGCCGACGCGCAAAAGCAGCCAGTACGCCGTAAAGCCTGCGCCGCCCAGCAGGCCGCCCCACAGAATGGCCTTGCGCGGCGCATACAGCAGTCCGCCAAAGCCTGCGCCGGCCAGCGTGCTGCTGAGGAAAATCAGCAGCGTCTGCCACGGCAGCGGCCATTCGGCGATCAGCTGCACCTGGGGAGACGTCATGCCCAGCGCGCCAAACAGATACGTGCCCACCAGCGAACCGCCGGCCACCATCACGGCGATCATCAAAGCGCGCGCACAGTGCGCCACGCCGCTTAACATGTCGCCGCGCAGAATGTCCTGCATGGCGTTGGTCATGCTCAGCCCCGGCACCAGCGGCATCAGGGAACTGGCGATGATGGCGTCGGGCACGCCAAGGCCCGTTACGGCGTGGAACCAAAGGGCGATAAACGCGCACAGAATGCCGCCCACCAGCGTGGCGGCCATGCCGCTGGAATCATCCCGGCGGAACAAAAACGGCACCAGCTGCGTAAGCGCTGCGCACAGCCCGCCGATCACGATATCCACAAGCCCGCCGCCAAACATCACGGCAAAGCCCATGGCGCTCAGACAGGCGGACACGGGCGCGAACCACCACGCCAGCTGGTCGCCCAGACGGCCGGCAGTTTTGAGCTCATCGATCAGCATTTCGGGCGAGAGCTCCCCGCTGGCCAAATGACGGCTGATCTGGTTGACACGGTCCACACGCTCCAGATGTGTGCCCTGCAGATGCACGCGGTTGACGCTGGCGCGGCGCTCGCCGGCCTCGTCCGTAAAAGAAATAAACAAACCGCTGGGCACGGCAAACACGTCCGCCTCGGCAAGGCCCAGCGCCTGCGCCATGCGCAGCACCGTGTCCTCGGCGCGGTAGGTTTCACCGCCGTTTTCCAGTATAATGCGTCCTGCAAGCGCCAGCGCTTTCATGCATGCCGATGCGTTCAAAACAAACGCCTCCTATATACACATGTACTCAAAGTATAACAGATGCAGGCGTGAAAAGCAATTCTGACGCGTATTTCACGCCTGTTCGGGGCATACTGTGGGCATCAACCAAAAAGGAGCGCGCCCCATGAACGAAACCCGAAATGTGACCCGCTGGCTGCTGCCTGCCGGCTTTGTGATGCTGGCCATTGCGCTGACCGTTTTACTTATGCCCGACCGTGCGGCCGATTCTGCACCCGCCGCCCACGAGGCCGACGCCGTTGTGCAGGTGGTGCTTGCCGAGGGCAGCGAGATGCTGCAGACTCTTACCTACACCCGCTGCGAGCATGCCGTCACCCGGCGTCTGACCGCGCCGGTGGAACTGTACGGCAAAAATCTGGAACAGGTATCCGCCCTCTATCCGGAGTGGCGCATCACCGAATTTGCGGCAAACTGCGTGACCATGGAGCAGCAGCCGGACCTGTTCTGCCCCGATCATCTGGTGGTGATGGCCGACGGCACGGGCGCGGTATGCGTGTTTGAAAACAAATACGGCGACGCGCTCATGCTGGTGCGCCAGCTGGATTTGGCGCTTGCATCGCTTCCTGCCGCCGTGCAGGAGGAGGTGCAGCACGGCATCGGCTTTTCCACGGCGGAGGAGCTGGAAATGTGGCTGGAAAACGCGGAGTCCTAACCGATGGTCGCGATTCTCATCCGCACGCTGTTTCTGGTATGCTTTGCGGTGTTTTCCATGCGGCTGATGGGCAAGCGGCAGATCGGCCAGCTGCAGCCGTTTGAGCTGGTGATTGCCATCATGATCGCTGACCTGGCCTCGTCGCCCATGGAAAGCCTCGACACGCCACTGTGGCGCGGCGTAGCGCCGCTTTTGGCCACGGTAGCGCTGCACCAGCTGTTTACGCTGTTGTCGCTCAAAAGCCAGCGCATGCGGGCTTTTTTCAGCGGCACGCCCACGGTGATCATCCGCCGGGGGCAGATCGACTACAAGGCGCTTGAAAAGCTGTGCTTCAATCTCAACGACCTGTTGGAGGAGCTGCGCGCCGGCGGTATCCTGACCCCCACCGAGGTGGGCACCGCCATCATGGAGACCAGCGGCAAGCTCAGCGTATTTCCGCGCTCGTCCTACCGGCCTGTTACGCCGGACGATCTGGACATCTCCACCGGCTACGAGGGCATCCCCCTGACGCTGATCCTGGACGGCCAGGTGGAAACCAACAATCTGCCCCTGTGCGGGCGCGACGAAGCGTGGCTTACCCGGCAGATCCAGCTTTTGGGCTTTGACAGCCCGAAACAGGTGCTTTTGTGCTACATGGACACCGACGGCACCCTGACCGCGCACCCCTTTACCGACCAGCCGCCGCTTCGGCGGCAGGCGATGAAGCCAGACGAGGTGATGTGGTAAATGCGCCGTGCTTTGACGCTTATCATCACGCTGACGCTGCTTTCCTTTGGCGCAGGCGCTTATCTGGACGATTTACAGCAAGACACCGCCGAGCGGTATCTTGCGCAGCTGGATCACCTGCGCGCTTTGCTGCTTACGGAGGATTTTTCAAAAGCACAGCTGGAGCAGGCGCACATTCACGCCCTGTGGCAGCACGACGAGCGTTGGCTGAAGTGCATGGTGAGCCATCACCACACCCGCGCCGTGAGCGAGGCGCTGCTCAAGCTTGCCACTGCCCTTGAGCAGCGCTGGGCAGACGAAGCCCTGCTGGCCCTTGACGAGGCCGCATCTGCCCTTTTGGACGTACAGTACGGCTACCTGCCCACCCTTTCCAACGTGCTTTGAATATGGTATAATAAGCCAACGATTTTGCAGGAGGTGAAGCGCATGGCGCAGGCAGACGCCCTTTTACGGCCCATTCCGCGCGATGCGCTTCTTCGGACTTCGTCCGATTCCTTTGGTACCGAAGAGGCTAAAGCGAACGAGGTTATGGAGGCCATACAGGTTTCTGTTGTCGATGAAGCTGCTGTTCCTGAAATAGTGGAAATTCAGTCCCTCATCCCCGAACCCATCATCGAGCCGCCTGCCATCCCCGACGAACTCACCGACCTGCTGGCGGCATTTGACGCAGCCGATCCCGACGACGACCCGGACGACGAACCCGACGCCGTCGACTCGGCTACCATGCCCATGCCGGCCTGCGTGCCGCTGCTGGAGCCGCTGTCCACGTCCCGCAAAACGCTGCATATCAGCGGCTCTGCCGTGGCCGGTGCGCTGATGGTGCTGGCGGGTATCGCGCTGGCCTGCACAGTCATGCCCTAAAATGGGGATGGACAAACACCGTTCAATACGATATAATAAAAAGTGATGAATCAAAAGAGATTCCATACAATACAACCCCATACATTCTACACATCGGAGGCACGCTTATGGAAAACTTGAAGGTACTGGCACCCCTGGACAAGGCGTTTGAACCGATTTACCGCAGCTTCGTCGCTTTTGCGGCCCGCGCTGAAAAGGAAAACGGCCCCATGATCCGCATCGCGCTGGAGCGCAATGACAAGCTGGTGGCCACTCAGGACATGCGTATTCTGCCCGAAGGCAGCGACGACGCGCTCAACATCCGCATGGTGGAGCGCATGGTGAAGTCCATGCTGTGGGTCTACGGCGGCTTCCGCGTGACCATCGCCGGCTCCAAGACTGTATACGAAGGCATCAAGGCCCAGTACTGCAAGGGCGGCGCCCGCGAGTTCGACTACGACTTCATGGCCAACGTGTACGAGAACGAGTTTGAAGTGCTCTACGCCGCCACCATCGAAGAGGCTCCCGAAAAGAAGGAAGCTGCCGAAGCCATCGGCCGCCACCTCGACGGCTGCCGCATCGGCTTTGACGCCGGCGGAAGCGACCGCAAGGTCAGCGCTGTTGTCAACGGCGAATCCGTCTACTCCGAGGAAGTCGTGTGGTTCCCCAAGACCAATTCCGACCCCAACTACCACTACGAAGGCATCGTGGCTGCCATGAAGACCGCTGCCAGCAAGATGCCCCGCGTGGATGCCATCGGC
>JAFULL010000119.1 GCA_017473345.1 Clostridia bacterium
CTTGAACCCGCAACCTGCTGATTACAAATCAGCTGCTCTGCCAATTGAGCTACACCGGCAAGTTAGCCCACGGCAAGAGAATGGCGACCCGGAAGGGGCTCGAACCCTCGACCTCTAGCGTGACAGGCTAGCGCTCTAACCGACTGAGCTACCGGGCCATGTATGCTGGTGGGCCTTCAGGGACTTGAACCCCGGACCAACCGGTTATGAGCCGGCCGCTCTAACCAACTGAGCTAAAGGCCCATAAACCTGATAGGAAAAATGGTGACTCCTAGGGGATTCGAACCCCTGTAGCCGCCGTGAAAGGGCGGTGTCTTAACCACTTGACCAAGGAGCCACGCATCGTTGCCGCGAACTGGTCGGGGTGAAGGGATTCGAACCCCCGGCCCCATGCTCCCAAAGCACGTGCGCTACCAGACTGCGCTACACCCCGTAAAAGAACGGCCTGCACAGGCGACGTTGATTATTATACTCAAAACCCCCTCTGCCGTCAAGGGGTAATTTTCAAAAAAAGCAAAAAAATTTTTATGCCCGTGCAAACCGCGAAATCATTGACTTTTCCCACCGGGCTGATACACTGTTGATAACAGCCATCCCGTTAAAAAGAGGAGGATCCTCATGCTGCATATCCAGTGCGTCAGTTCTATGGAAAAGGTTTTTCCGAACGCTCCCATCGATGTCTCCGCCCCGGCAGGGCAGGCTTTCCTGAATGAAGTCATCAGCTGGCAGATCGTGCTGACTGCCGACGAGCTGCATAACGTGCAGGCGCATACCGACTGCCCCTGCATTACGCTGCAGCAGGTGCGCACGGTGCCCGTGCATCTGCCCGTCTACCCCGATACCGACGACAACTACCTGCGCAAAACGCCCGGGCTGTACCCCGACCTGCTGTGCCCGCTGCCGCCCCATGGCGTGCGCGTGCGCCCCGGCCAGCCCGCCGTGCTGTGGGTGACGTTTGACCCCAACGGCACGCTGCCCGCAGGCGACCATGAGATCAGCATCCATCTGCAAAGCGAGACAGAGCAGCACACCTGCGCACACACCGTCACGCTGCTGCCCGCCAGCCTGCCCGGTCAGAAGCTCATCCACACCAAGTGGTTCTACACCGACTGTCTGGCGGATTACTATCATGTGCCGGTTTTCGGCGAGGAGCACTGGCGCATCATCGAAAACTTCCTGCGTACGGCAGTGGAAGGCGGCATCAACATGATCCTGATGCCGGTGCACACCCCTCCGCTGGACACGCGCGTGGGCGGCGAGCGCACCACCACGCAGCTGGTGGGCATCCGCGTGGAAAACGGAACTTACCATTTTGATATGACCAACGTGCGCCGCTGGATCGCCCTTTGCAAAAAGCTGGGCGTTGAGCATTACGAGGTCGCCCACCTGTTCACGCAGTGGGGCGCGCAGCATGCGCCCAAGATCGTGGCGGATGTGGACGGCGTGCCCACGCGCATCTTCGGCTGGGGCACCGACGCCGCCGGCGAAGAATACGGCGCGTTCCTCAGGCAGTACATTCCGGCGCTGCGTCAGGTGTTCTGCGAGGAAGGCATTGCCGAGCGTGTGTGGTGGCACATTTCCGACGAACCTTCGCAGGATCATCTGCCCAGCTATCTGGCTGCCAAAAAGCAGGTGGAGGATGTGCTCAAAGGCGAGCGCATCATGGACGCGCTGAGCAGCTTTGACTTCTATCAGCAGGGCGTGGTGGAGCACCCCGTGGTGGCCAGCAACCACATGCAGCCCTTCCTGGATGCAAACGTGCCCGATTTGTGGATGTACTACTGCTGCGGCCAGCACGTCGACGTGAGCAACCTGTTTATCGCCATGCCCTCGGCGCGCACGCGCATGCTGGGCGCACAGCTGTTCCGCTACCGTCTGCAGGGCTTTTTGCAGTGGGGCTTCAACTTCTACAATTCGCAGTACTCCGACTATCCCATCGACCCCTACTTCACCACCGACGGTGATGGCTGGGTGCCCGGCGGCGACACCTTCCAGGTCTATCCTGCGCCGGACGGCACGGCGTGGCCGTCCATCCGCTACATGGTATGCCGCGAGGCCATGCAGGACCTGCGCGCGCTGGAGCTGCTTGAAACCTTCGCCGGGTTTGACGCAGCCAATGCGCTTCTGGGCGACATCACCCTCACGCACTATCCTGTGACCAGCGACGCCATGCTCGCGCTGCGCCAGCGCATCAACGACGCGATCGTTTCCCATTTATAAAGGAGGCAAACCATGCCGCAGCTGCTCATCACCGGCTTTGATCCCTTCGGCGGCGAAACCGTCAACCCCGCGTGGGAGGCCGTGAAGCGCCTGCCCGACGCCATCGGCGGCTGGACGCTGCACAAGCTCGAAATTCCCACCGTTTTTGCCGACGCCAGCCGCGCCGTGATCGCCGAAGCCCAGCGCATTAAGCCTGACGCCGTCATCTGCGTGGGGCAGGCCGGAGGACGCGCCGCCGTCACCCCGGAGATGGTGGGCATCAACCTGCGCTATGGCCGCATCGCCGACAATGCCGGCTGCGCCCCGCAGGACGAGCCCGTCGTGCCCGGCGCGCCTACGGCGTACCTCGCCACGCTGCCCGTGCGCGCCATGGCCGAAGCGGTTTCAGCCGCAGGCATTCCCGCCGCCGTTTCCTATTCCGCCGGAGCCTTCGTGTGCAACGACGTGCTCTACAGCGTGCTGCACCACTTCGACGGCACGGGCGTGCGCAGCGGCTTCATCCATGTGCCGTTTTTACCCGAGCAGGCCAAACCCGGCGTGCCTTCCATGCCGCTGGACGATATCGTGCGCGCGCTGGAGATTTGCATACAGACATTATAATTATAAAAGAGAGGGCAAAACCCCTCTCTTTTTAAGATTAAGATTGCAGAATCAGTTCCCACGCCTCTTCCAGCGTTTTCACCGCCCAGGTCGCGCCATGGTTCTCCGGCGCATCCTTGCCGTTGGTGAACAGGATGCTGTCGATGCCCGCGTTGTTTGCGGCAGCGATGTCCGCCGTCACGCTGTCGCCCAGCAGCACCGCTTCCTCCGGGCGGATGTCGCCCGCCATGCGCAGCGCCTCAAACAGCATTTTGGGGTCGGGCTTGGACGCGCCCACCTCCTCGCTGATGACCAGACCGGCGAAATATTTTGCCAGATCACAGTCGCCGAAGCGGCTGCGCTGCACCTGTGCGATGCCGTTGGTAACCAGATAAATGGGCATTTGTCCGCTCACGCGGCGGCACAGCTCCTCCGCCTGTTCCAGCGGCCAACACTGCATGCCCAGCTGCACGACAAATGCGTCCGCCATGGCCTGTGGGTCCGCCGGATGGCCGATGGCCTTCAGGAAGTTCACAAAGCGGTCCACGCGCAGCTTTGGCTGCGTGGTCTGTCCCAGTTCCAGCAGCTTCCACTGCTCGGCGTTGGCTTTGACGTAGGCGGCCACATTTTCATCCGTGTACGGCACATCAAAGGCCTCAAAGGTGTTGCGGATGGCAATGCCCTCGCCCTTGTGAAAATCAAACAGCGTGCCGTCGGCGTCGGAAAGCAGAATGCGGTATTTCATCTTATTTATCCTCCTTCAGGCCGCGGCGGGCGCGCACCTCGGGCGAAGCCAGCGAGAAGCCGAAAAAGCCCAGCGCTTCTTTGACCGCGCGGTATTTGCCATGCACGCTGGCCACCAGCTTCATGGCCTCCTCGTCGATGGAGCCGTCCGGCAGGAAGTAGCGGTCGGCCACGCTGACCTGTTTGACCTCGGCCAGAAACAGGTCGTGGCTGCCCAGCTCGATGATCTGTTTGACCTTGCAGCTCAAAAACGCCGGAGCCTCGCCGATGGCAGGCGCAACGTCCAGCTGCGGCGCAGGCACGGCGGTCAGCCCCAGATGGGCGAATTTGTCCACCTCGCGGCCGCTCTTCACGCCGCAGAAATCCATGGCCTCGCACAGGTCCTGACCGATGAGGTTGAGGGTGAATTCGCCGGTGTTGGCAATGATGGAATGGCTGAGGCGTTCCTTGCGTATGCTTACCGAGATCATCGGCGGCTTGGAGCACACCACGCCCGCCCAGCCGATGGTGATGAGGTTGGGGCGCTGGCCATGTTCAGGGTCGGCGCAGCCCAGCACCACCGCAGGGATGGGGCAAAGGTAGGTGGTCGCGCCGATCTGGCGGAAGTTTTCCATAAACGGGTTCCCCCTTGTCAATCTGTTGGGGTAAGTGTACAATGAACGGGCATATCCTGTCAAATCCATTCCCGGAGGTCTTTCATGCCTACGCCCAGATACGAGTACCGTTACCGCAAACCGCAGCGGCGGCATTTCCGCCTGCGCTGGCTGATCCTGTTTGTGCTGCTGGCCGCGCTCATCTCCTACCCGTTCATCGAGCCCGGCATGCTCACCGTGCAGGAGCACACCTATGCCGTGAAAAACCTGCCGGTCAATTTGCGCAACCTGCGCATCGTCTTTGCGTCGGACTTTCACCAGTGCGCATGGTTTTCGCAGGAGCGCGTGGATGAAACCGTGCAGATGATCAACGACCTGGACGCCGACATCGTGGTGCTGGGCGGCGACTATGCCATGGACAGCGACGGCGCCATCCGCTTTTTTGAGACGCTGCCGCACATTCAGGCCCGTCTGGGCGTGTTCGGCGTACCGGGCAACCACGACCGCACCGTGCCCGAAAGCAACCTGCGCCTGCTCGTCAGCCAGATGAAGGAATGCGGCATCACGCCGCTGGTCAACACCGTCAGCCGCGTCAAGGTAGGCCAGAGCTATGTATATCTGGCCGGTGTGGACGACTTTTACAACGGCTTCCCGGATGTTGCCGGCGTGGCCTCGCAGGTGCGCGCCGACGACTTTGTCATCTTCGCCGGGCACACGCCCGACCTGATCCCCGACATGCTCAAAGCCCGCAGCGCCGACAACGACACCCACTGGTACGACCTGGCGCTGTTTGGCCACACCCACGGCGGACAGATCAACTTCTGGGGCTACACGCCGTTTTCCAACCTTGCGCCGGAGGTCAGCGCCCGCTACCTCACCGGCTGGATGGAGGAAAACCGCGCCGCCATCCTGGTATCCAATGGCGTGGGCACGTCTGTAGCGCCCATCCGCCTGTTTGCCCGCCCGCAGATCCACCTGATCACACTGAAGGCAAGATAAAAGACAGCCGCTCCCCAAAAGGAGCGGCTGTTGTTTTATTCATCCTGATATTCCAGAATATCCCCCGGCTGGCAGTCCAGTGCGCGGCAGATGGCCTCCAGCGTGGAAAAGCGGATGGCGCTGACGTGGCCGTTTTTCAGCTTGGACAGGTTGACGTTGGCCACGCCGACCTTTTCGGACAGCTCGTTGAGCGACATTTTGCGGTCGGCCATCACGCGGTCAAGGCGAAGAATGATGGGCATAGGGTGCGTCCTCCTTTACAGGGTCTCGTCGCTGAGATGCTGCAGCTCAACGCCGTACTGGAAGATGTAGCGCACCAGCATCAGCACGAAGAACACCGCCAGAAAGGTGAGGTCGAACTCGATGTTCACACGCACAGAGCGGATGACCTCGCCGCCCACCAGATCCACCAGGCCGTAGATGCGCATCAGCGACAGCGCCTCCGCCGCCGCGCCGATGTTGGCGATCACGCCCATCACGATGCTCACTACGCCCAGCTTTTTCAGATCGTCGCACACGCTCTGGCAGAAGGGCTGGCCCTGCTTCATCGGCGCAAGGATGGACCGCACCACGCCCAGCGCGTAATACATGGCGATGGCCGCTGCCGCGCCCATGCCCGCATAGGCCCATGCGTAGCGCAGCACCGTGCCATTGTCCGGGCGGTGCGCCTGCGCCAGTTCAAGGGTGAGAGGGCCGATATCCACCAGCTCCGGATCGGTGCCGATCACCGTGTCAGGGTTCACCCAGTTGGCGATGGTCAGCGCCGAGAGCACCGCAAACATCACCACCAGCGCCACTGCAATCAGCGTGCGCAAAATTTTAAACAGTTTATCCAGACCGTTGGCCGTTTTGATCATCCTGCTGTTTTCCATCCAAACGCCTCCAAAATTTAACGTTTATCGTTAAATCAAGATTAACATGAAAAAGAACGTTTGTCAATAACTTTTTAATGTTTTTCATTAAATTTTTGATATAAAAAGGCTCTCCCGAAGGAGAGCCTTTTTGCTGATAAACCCTTTGGGAGGTGTTGGAGGGCCGCAGCCCTCCAACTCTTGTTCCGAGCCCAGCGACATGTGCGGTGGGCTCGGCTGCCTTGCGAAGCAAGGCTTTCCTTACGCCGTTTGCCGCCCGGTGAGCCGCAGGCGAGTAGGCAAACGGCGCCTTGTTCGGCGGAAAAGATCGCCAAAGGCGAGCTTTTTCGACGGCCGGAGGCTCTCCCGAAGGAGAGCCCGGTTTTTATGCCTTTTGTTTCCTCAGCCGCCAGCCGAATGCTGCGCATACTGCAACGCCAGCCACGCCCAGCACCGCCAGCATCATCGCCGCGCCCGATCCCTTGCCGCTGCCAAACCACTGCGTCAGGCTCTGCGCGCTGGCCATCAGCGGTTCAAACACCTCGTCCACCAGCACGCCGCCCACAAAGTAGCCAAGCGGAATGGTGAAAAACTGCAAAGTATTCCGGCAGGCGAACACGCGCCCCTGCATATGCGCAGGGATCGCCGTGCGCAGGATGACATCGAGGTTGCCGTTCATCAGCGGGATGGGCAGCCAGCCCAGCACTGCGGCAATGCACCACACCACCGGCGAGCGCGAGAACGCCAGCAGGAAGTTTTCGGTGCTCATGGATACCATCAGCGTCAGGCACACCACGCGCACGCGGTTTTTGGGCGCAGGCATCAGCGTGACCAGCACGCTGCCCGCCAGCGTCGCAAGCCCTGTAACGGCATTCACCAGCCCCAGCACCGTTTCGCCGCCCCGCGGCATATTCAGCACATAGGCCGGAAGCGTGGCGTTGAACGCCGACGCCACCAGATTGATGGCCGCCAGAAACAGGATGAGCGTCAGGATGAGGGGATTGTGCTTCAGCCACGACAGCCCCTGCTTTGCCGAGTGCAGCAGTTTTTCATTGCTGCGCCCTTCTGCCTGTGCTTCCGGGATGCGGATGAACAGCCACAGCGCCACAAACGCCGCCGCAAAGGTGAACAGGTCCACCGCGATCACGACGTCCATGCCGCCGAATGCAAACAGCGCCGAGGCAAACACGGGCGTCAGGATGGTGTTGAGCGAATTGGCCATCGACCGCAGGCCGCTGGTCTTCTGATAATGCTCCTGAGGGATGAGCAGCGTGGCGGCCACCTCGCCGGCAGGCTGCTGCACGGTGTTCATCAGGCCGTTGAGCGCATTGAGCACATACATATGCCATGCTTCCAGCCGCCCGGCTTTGAGCAGCACCAGCACCGCCACCGTGCAGACGGCGGCCCACAGGTCGCACACCAGCATGGTGCGCTTTTTGTTCCACCGGTCGCTCAGCGCCCCGGCGAAGATACTCATCAGCACATACGGCGCGTACGAACACACCGACAAAAGCGCCGTCTGCAGGGCCGATCCCGTTTCGCGGTACAGCCACAAAACGAGGGCGAAGTTGGTCATGCCGCTGCCCAGCGCCGACAGCGACTGCGTGCTCCACAGAATGAGCCACGGTTTAAGCGTTGAATAGTCTTTTTTCATAACGTCTTTGCTCCTTTGATTTTAGGTTGAAATCAAATCAGCAAAGCCGGAGGACGAACGCATTCAGTCTCTCCATGCAGCGTCCTCAGGCTCTGCACGGAGCATTTGCAATGGCCAAAATCATTTCATTACACCTCATTCAAAACTCAGATACGCCTTCCCGGCCCGCGGGTGAGTCCTCCCATTGTACGGCCCGGACCGCCGCCCATTCTGGCAGGACGGCTCGTCCCACCTGGACGGAGAATGCTGCCCGGACGCACCTGCTGGGCCGGACGCTGACCCGCCGTAGGCTTGCGCGGAGGGGGCATGCCGTGCCCATGCACAGGCCTTGCCTGCTGCTGCACGCGCTCAGCCCGTCTGGCGGCGGGACGTGCGGGCTTGGCCACGCGCTGCACCACCGTGCGCTGAGGCACGGCGCGATGAATGGTGGTGCGGCCGCCGTTGAGCAGCGCCCCGGCCAGCAGCGCGCCCGCAGCGCCCAGCAGACTGCCGCCGCTGCTTTCCTGCACAGGGATCGCCTTATTTTCGCTCACGCTCCAATTGCCAGGCGCGCTTTCGCCCGTATGCCTGCGATAGGCCTGATTATGGAAATCCACCACGAACTTCGCAAGCCTTGAATCATCCTCATTGCTCACAGCAAAGCTCAGTCCGCTGCCAATTTTGATCATGCCCGGCTGCTGGCGGCTGTCGCCGTCCACGCAGGAAATGGCGCCGGTGACAAAGCTCTCCCACGAGCGCGAGCCCGCGTCGCCGCCGCTGATATAGTACAGTCCGCCATCCGCCAGCGCGAAGCCGTCGGTGGCCATGCCCACCAGCGTGGCGTCATACACCAGATAAATTTTCTCCTGATCAGGAATGCCCATCGTTTTACGGGCCTGATCCGCCAGCCACGCGCCATCCAGCGGCGTGCCGAAATGCGCGCCCGCAAGCAGCCCGCTCACCTTATGCAGCTTCTCACTCGTGCCCATTTCCTTGAGCAATTCGATGCACATATGATCCAGCGCTTCCTGCCGCGCCTTCTGCTCATCCAGAATGCTCTGCACATTCGTCTTTACCGTATTTTCATCATAATACGGATTGGGCACCGCCGTATCACAATATTCACACGCCAGAAAAGGCGTCTGCGTCGCAGCCACAAGCGGCGCGCCGCATGCCGCACAAACCAGTTTTTCCACGGAGCCTCATCTCCTTATGCACGCTTTTCTTCATTATAAGACGCGCAGCCGGGAAGTGTCAACCAGGGGTTTCACCCCTGGACCCCACAAGGGACTTCGTCCCTTGACCCTTCTCTGATGCCCATTGCATGGGCATCAGTTTGCCGGAAAATAAAAAAGGCCTGTAAATACAGGCCGTAAAAAAGTTATGCATTTTTGCGTTTCAGGCACAGCAGCGCCGTGCAGGAACCCAGCATCAGCGCCAGCCACAGCATGGGCATGCCATTGTCACCGGTAGCGGGAACAGCCGGTTCATCCGTCTCGGCAGCGGGAGGTGTACGTCCGCACACGGTGCAGGCTGTTTCACTTTCGCAATCTTCCCATTCCTGATGATCGGCATTGAGGAAACAGGTATGCACGTGCTGACCATTCTCGCCAATGATCCACGGCCCCCACTGGTGCGCATCAGGATCAACTTCGCCCACATTGCGCACGTTGCTGCTGCCGCAGCCATAGTCGCAGTAAGCGATCTCCGTGGCAGGATTGGTGCAGTCAGCGTCGCTTTGTGCAGTGTAGGTGGTAAAGCTGTGATCGATCCTGGTATTGGGAATGTCGCGTTCCACCGTTTCGCCGCAGTATGCACAGTTGCCGGTCTCTTTGGCGTTGGCGGTACAGGTAGCTTCGCTGGTTTTGGTAAACTTGGTGTCGCCGTGGTTGAAGGCTTCCATCTGAAGGGTATAGGTTTGCACGCAACTGAGTTCATGCATGCCATTGGGAGTAGAATACCATTCCTTATGCCATACCCAGGCGGATCCGGGAGAGGTGCAGCTGGCCGTAACCAGTTTAATTTCCGGATTGGTGTCTCTGTCATTTTTTCCGTCGCCATTCAAATCGATCCACACTTTTGACGGATGCAGAAACAGATCATGGGTGTGATAGCTTCCACAGCGCATATAAATGGTTTTTCCCCAGGCGTAAACAGGTTCTTCCTCAGCAGCGGCAAACGAAATGATCCCCATACAGGCTGCAAACAAAAGGATTGCAGCAATCAGACGTTTCACGTAAAAACCCATCCTTACCCAAGGCATGAAGCCTAATTATATTTCATAAACTTTATTATATATCATCAAAAAGAATTTGTCTATTGCTGGCAGAGTCCCGATCAAAGTTCTCCCTCCCCCTGATGTGAAAGATGGATAAAAACCATAAAAAAATTACAAAAACATATTGACAAACGTTTGCGCAAGGATTATCATGGAGATAGTGCAGAATACTTCCAAACGTGCAAACGTTTGAATCCTTCTGCTGACGACATACCGCGGCATCGCCGCAGTAAAAACTTCAAAGGAGTGTACCACTATGAAGAAACTCTTTGCTCTGGTTCTGGCTGTGGCTATGCTGCTGTCCATGGTCACCGTTGCCTCCGCTGCTGAAGGCAAGGTGTACTACCTCAACTTCAAGCCCGAAGCTGATGAAGCCTGGCAGGCTCTGACCAAGACCTACACCGAACAGACCGGTGTGGAAGTCAAGGTTGTGACCGCTGCTTCCGGCACCTATTCCGAGACCCTGACCGCTGAGATGGACAAGGGCGCCAACGCCCCCACCCTGTTCCAGTGCGGCAACCAGGCTGGCGTTGACACCTGGGCTGACTTCCTGCTGGACCTCAACGGCACCGAGTTCGCTAACGAACTGACCACCAGCGACTTCAACCTCTACGGCGAGAACGGCGAGCTGCTGTGCGTGGGCTACTGCTACGAAGCTTTCGGCATCATCACCAACAAGGCTCTGCTGGAGAAGGCCGGCTACACCGTGGCTGACATCACCAACTTCGAGTCCCTCAAGAAGGTCGCTGAAGACATCCACGCCCGCAAGGACGAACTGGGCTTCGACGCTTTCTCCTCCGCCGGCCTCGACGGCAGCTCTTCCTGGCGTTTCTCCGGCCACCTGGCCAACATGCCCCTGTACTATGAGTTCCGTGACAACGGCGTGACCTCTCAGCCCGCCACCATCACCGGCGCTTACATGGACGGCTTCAAGAACATCTGGGATCTGTACATCAACAACTCTTCTGTTGAGCCCAGCCAGCTGGCTTCCGCCACCGGCGACCAGTCTCTGGCCGAGTTCGGCGAGGGCAAGGCTGCTTTCTATCAGAACGGCACCTGGGAATACGCCAACCTGACCGGCAAGTACGGCATGAAGGCTGAAGACCTGGTCATGCTGTCCATCTACATCGGCGTTGAAGGCGAAGAGAACGCTGCTCTGCCCTGCGGCACCGAGAACTGCTGGGCCGTCAACAGCCAGGCTTCCGAAGCTGACCAGAAGGCTACCCTGGACTTCCTGAAGTGGGTTGTCACCTCCGAGGAAGGCACCACCATGATGGCCGAACAGTTTGGCCCCATCCCCTTCAAGGCCGCCAAGGCTTCCAGCAACGTGTTCTTCAACGATGCCAACAAGTACATCGCTGACGGCAAGTACGTTGTGTCCTGGGCCTTCAACTACACTCCCAACGTTGACACCTGGCGCGCTGGCGTCGTGGCTGCCATGACCCAGTACTCTGCCGGCACCGGAAGCTGGGACGACGTGGTCACCGCTTTCGTGCAGGGCTGGGCTACCCAGTACGCTCTGCAGTAAGCAGCGTTAAACCCCGATTTGTCTTTCAGGGGAGCGGGCGCAAAACCCCGCTCCCCATCTTTCTGCCTTCTAGCTAATCAAAGGAGCGGCTGCTTATGAAGAAGCAAAAGCATAGCGAAGCGGCGCTGAACTCACAGCTCATCCGCCGCCCCATTCAGAAACTGTTCCCCATTTTCCTGCTGCCCACGTTTGTGGCGTTCTGCATTGGTTTCCTGTGGCCGTTCCTGCACGGCATCTACCTGTCCTTCTGCAAGTTCACCATCACCTCCAACGCCAAGTGGATCGGCATTGACAACTACGTCAAGGCCCTTCAGGACGCGGGCTTCATGCACGCCTTCTGGTACACTGCGCTGGTGGCCCTTACTTCTCTTGTCATCATCAACCTTCTGGCCTTTGCCGTTGCCTATGCCCTCACCCGCGGCATCAAGGGCTCCAATGTGTTCCGCGGCGTGTTCTTCATGCCCAACCTCATCGGCGGCATCGTGCTGGGCTATATCTGGTCCACCATTTTTGACGGCTTCCTGTCCCACTACAACACCTCCATCGTGCTCAACTCCACCTACGGCTACTGGGGATTGATGATCATGCTTTGCTGGCAGCAGATCGGCTACATGATGATCATCTACATCGCCGGCCTGCAGTCCGTATCCGAAGACATGCTGGAGGCTGCGCAGATCGACGGCGCCAACGGCTGGCACAGCCTGTGGCACATCACCATTCCCACGGTGATGCCCTCCATCACCATCTGCACCTTCCTGTCGCTTACCAACGGCTTCAAGCTCTTCGACCAGAACCTTGTGCTCACCGGCGGTCAGCCCTTCAACTTCCAGCCGGACGGCACCATCATCCGTTCCACCGAAATGCTTGCGCTGAATATCTATAACACCTTCTACCTCAACTCCAAGTCCCGCGGCGTGGGTCAGGCCAAGGCTGTGCTGTTCTTCATTCTGGTTGCAGTCATCGCCATCGCCCAGCTGCGCGCCACCCATTCCAAGGAGGTGCAGCAGTAATGAAAAACCGCAATCTTGGCAAGCAGATCCTCTCTATGGTGTTTGTGGTCATCTGCATTGTATACATGATGCCCATCGTGGTGGTCGCCTACAACTCCTTCAAGGAGAACGGCTCCATCAACACCGACACCTTCGCCCTGCCTAACGAAACCACCTTCATGGGCTGGCAGAACTACGTAAACGGCATGACCGTCGGCGAGTATCCCTTCCTCAACTCCGTGGGCTACAGCTTTGTCATCACCATTCTGTCGGCTGCGCTCATTCTGATCTGCACGTCGATGGCCGCGTGGTACATCTCCCGCGTGGACGACATCTTCTCCCGCGTGGTGTACTACCTGTGTGTGTTCTCGATGATCGTGCCTTTCCAGATGGTCATGTTCACCCTGGCCAAGACCGCCAACGTGACCGGCCTGAACACCCCCTGGACCATCCCGGTCATTTATCTGGGCTTTGGCGCAGGCCTTGCGGTGTTCATGTTTGTGGGCTTTGTCAAGGGCATGCCCCTTGCCATTGAGGAAGCTGCCGCCATCGACGGCTGCGGCCCGCTGCGCACGTTCTTTGGCGTGGTGTTCCCCATGCTCAAGCCCATTTTCATCTCGGTGGGCGTGCTGGAGATCATGTGGGTATGGAATGACTATCTGCTTCCCTACCTCGTACTGGATCGTACCCTGTACCGC
>JAFULL010000120.1 GCA_017473345.1 Clostridia bacterium
AGCGGAGGTTCCTTTGCGGAGCCTCCGTTTTTTTTGATGCTTTCGGCAGGAATGAAGAAGGTCGAAACAGAAAGTGTAGGGAAATGAGAACAGGGAGGGAACAGGCATGGCCGCAGTCAACATGACGCAGGGAAGCGTAAGCCGTCATTTTATCGGCTATGCCATTCCGCTTGTGCTGGGCAATCTGTTCCAACTGATGTACAACGTCATCGATTCCGTGATTGCCGGGCGTTTTATCGGCAAGGAGGCGCTGGCGGCAGCCGGTACGGCCAATCCGGTCATGAGCATCGTGATTCTGGGCATTTCGGGCCTGTGCGTAGGCGCCGGGGTGCTGATGAGCGAGTTCTTCGGTGCAAAGGATGATCAGAAACTGCGCGGAGAACTGGCAACAACCGTGCTGTTTGGTCTGTATTTTTCGCTTGCGGTGACGATGATTGGCTTCTTTGCTTCCGAATGGCTTTTGAGATTGATCCGTGTGCCGGATGAACTGCTGCCCATGGCGACGGTCTACCTGCGTATCATCTTTCTTGGAACGCCCTTTACCTACTTTTATAACGCTCTGTCCTCTGCGCTTAAAAGCATCGGTGACAGCGCCACTCCGCTGAAGTTCCTGATTTTCTCCTCGCTGCTCAATGCTGTTCTGGATATCATTTTCATTGGCTTTTTGGGCTTCGGTATCCGCTGCAGCGCAACCACTACGGTGATTGCGGAGGCGGTATCGGCGCTGCTTGCTTTTGGGTATATTTACCGCAAGGTACCGCTTCTTCATCTCGAGCGCCGCGACTGGCGGATGGATCGTGACCTTTTGAAGCAAACGCTGCGTTTTGGCTCAGTTACGGCGCTGCAGCAGGCAGTCCAGCCGGTGGCAAAGCTGCTGATTCAGGGCGCGGTGAATCCGTTGGGAATAGAGGCGATCGCCGCCTTCAATGCTGCAGAGCGTGTGGACGATTTTGCCCTTCTGCCGGAACGCAGCCTTGGCGTTGCCATGACGACCTTTGTGGCGCAGAATCGCGGAGCAGGACAGAAGGATCGCGTAAAGGACGGATTCCTCAAGGGCATGCTGATGGAAGCAGCCTACGGCATTGCGATTTGCTGTGTGCTGTTTGCCTTTAGTCAGCCGCTCATGCGCATCTTTGCCAACGAAGGCGATGCGGAACTGTTGGTACACTACGGTGGCAGCTATCTGCGCACTATGGCGATGTTCTACATCCTGCCGGCGCTCTCCAACGGCGTACAGGGTTTCTTCCGCGGCATGGGCAATGCGCGCATGACGCTGAACTGCACCATTCTGCAAACTACCCTGCGCGTGATTTTTACCTATCTGCTTACGCCTGTGATGGGCATCCGCGGCATTGCCTTTGCTTGCATGATCGGCTGGGTTGCGATGATCCTGTACGAAATACCCGCTGGCATTCTTGCTCTCAGACGCTGGCAGCAGCGGCAATGATGCAAAACTTTTCAGAAAAAATGAAAAAGTAAGAAAAAACGCTTGACATTGTTTCGCAGCATGAGTATAATATCACTCGTGCCTTGAAGATAAACTTCAGCACGCAGTGAATATCTGGGTGTGGCGCAGTTTGGTAGCGTGCTTGAATGGGGTTCAAGAGGCCGGAGGTTCGAATCCTCTCACCCAGACCAACAAAAAAGCTCTTTGCAATTTGCAAAGAGCTTTTTTGTAATGAAGGAGTGAAGAATTGAAGACGCTGCTTCGCAGCTAATGAAGTGTTTCGCTTCGCTCAACGATTTGAATAACTGTGCGTTTCCAAAAAGTTTGCGATTTTTCCTGAAGACAGTTGTGGTTTTACAGTTTCTTTTCCATTATAACGATTTCGTATTCTTTCTCAGTCACAATAATACCGGTTGGCTCAAAGCCATTCTTCTCCCAGAAGTGTTGGCTTTGCTCATTGCCTTTGACATATCCAAGCCGCACATTGCTGAAATCTTTACTTAGCGCTGACAGAATTTCGCTGATCAGTGCTGAGCCTGCGCCGTGGCCCTGCAAATCTGCTCTAACCATGAAAAAACCGAAGAATGCCGTCTGATCATTGGGATAGTGCAGGATCAGATCCAAAACAGCTGCAAGCCTGCCGTCTTTCCAAAATTTCAGATAAAATTTGTCCTCCAAGTTCTTGCCACGCGGAAGCGCATGCATGTCGGAACGAAGAGTGTCGATGGAAGGCATGGGTGGGCTGTGGCGGTAGAACTTTGGATTCCCCTGACAAAGTATCAGAAGTTCAGGAAGATCGGCTTCAGACAAAAGAGATACCTCGTAATATTTTGAAAGACTCTCGAGATTCATGACGTTCTCCTTATGGAAACAGCCCGGCAAAGCTGCCGGGCTTTCTTGCTTAAAACGCGCTGGCCATCGCCTGCGTGAGCATTGCCATAGCACTGGCCACGTCGGCGGTGCTGGGATTATCGGAGTAGATGACACTTTCCAGATTGCTGGCGGCGCTCTGAATGGTGAAGTAGGCAGGGGAGGAACCATCCAGCCCGGCCATCAGATCATAAGCACTCTGCAGAAGCTGGCGCGCATCGGGAATCAGCGTGTTTTCCACCACGGGGTCCATCCAGCCGCTGCTCGAATCGCTGGTGTGCAGCACGCAGGTGCTCATGGAACCGGCCGTTCCCAGATATTCAGCAATGACGGAAGCGTACTGGCTGTCGTAGGCGTAGGTGCTCAGCGGGTGACCGTTGGGAATGACCACCATACCGCTGGACACAGAGGAAGGGCAGTATTCCGTGACAGGCATGCCGCTCTGCGCGCAGACGGTGACGGCCTGATGCATCTGACAGTAGACCGTCGGGACAGTAGGCTCATACCACCAGTCGGTCACAACGCCATAGCCGAGACTGTCGCGGTAGCAAGCGTCGGTGGCGAGCTGTCCGCTGACGGCGCAGGTGGTTACCTGCGTCAGGCCCAGCTGGGAAGGATCCATTTCCACGATATCGCGGTTGTCCAGCCCTTTGTGGATATCGGTCATGTAGCTCTTCCAGATGGGCATCGCGCCGTTGCTGCCGGTGGATTTGGAGGAAAGCGGCTTGTAATTGTCGTGCCCGACCCAGATGGAGGAGACATACCAGCCGGTCATACCCACAAAGGTTACACCGCGCTGGTCGCTGTTGGTGCCGGTTTTGCCTGCGACGGTCTGACCGCTGATCCTGGCTCCGGAAGCTGTACCGCCGCTGGAAGCAACGGTTTTGAGCATGTCCACAATCATATAGGAGGTGGAGGGACGGAACACCTGACGGCTTTCCTGCATCGCATGGCTGTCGTAGACAACATTGCCGCTGCTGTCGGAAATGCCGAGGAAGGAAACCGGCTCCAGATACACGCCGTTGTTTGCAAGCGTACCGAAGGCAACAGCCAACTGTACCGGCGTGATGCCGCTGGACCCCAGCGACAGGCCGAAGGGAGTCGCATCGATGTTGTCGCGGTCCACGCCCATGCGCAGCAGGAAATCGGCAGAGCGCTCCACACCAACATAGTTGACAAGCGTCTGTGCAGCGGATACGTTGTGGCTGCGCTTCATCGCCTGACGAAGCGTTTCGGGGCCAGCATAGCCGCCGCCGTAGTTCTTGGGCCAGGTGTCCTTTCCGTCGTCGTCCTTCCAGCCTGAAATGGGCACGGGAATGTTGTAAACGACGCTGGCGGGGGAATAGCCCATTTCCAGCGCAGGCGCATAGACCGCGATGGGCTTGATGGTGGAGCCGACGGGCATTTTCATGTCGGTAGCACGATTGAGCGTTTTACGCGCGGTTGGGCGGGTGCGGGAGCCAACGATGGCCTTCAGCTCGCCTGTGCGGTAGTCCAGCACCACGGCGGCTGCCTGCGGCTGAACGATCTCGGTATAGGTGCCGTCGTAGTTAAGCGTGCGATATACCTTGTCGCTGGGATCGC
>JAFULL010000121.1 GCA_017473345.1 Clostridia bacterium
AGTAGACACGTCCGCGGTGACTCTGAGCGATATCGCGTTGTCACGTCTGCCCTGAACAACCGCCGCCGTAGCATTAACACCAGTAGTAGACGTGTAAACGGAAATACCACTGACATCTCCCACTGTCAGCGTGGGCGTGATGCGCATCGGCACTGCAACGGGGATTGTAACGTCGGCCTGCGTTGCGGACACCGTATAGGCGGGATAGACGACGTTGGCCGAACCTTCCAGCTTCAGGTAATACCTCTGACACTCCATCAGCTCCGCCGTGTAGCCCTTGGGGATGTACTCGGGCAGGGTGTCGGCAGTGTACTCACCTTCATAGAGCGCGGCCCACTCATATGTGCCGCTTTTCAGGTAAAAACTGAACCCTACTTCATATGCGCCCTCCCACGAGACTGTTATATTGTCGCTTTCTGCCGCAGAGCCATAATTTACCGTGAGTACTGACAACTCTCCGTTGCTTTGCATCGCGGCAAATGTATATGTTTTTCCTGCTTTGAAGCATTCTGAAGCGGTGTATTGAACCAATTCCACGCCATCCGCTATCGTAATACCGTCTGCTGTGATTTGTATTCCATCGCTCACATTCTGCCATGTTGCCCATCTGTCAATTGTGTATGTTTTGCTCACTCCTGACCCTGTATAGCTTGTTGCGCCGCGCTGGTTGACTGGATTGCGGAAATCGCTGTTGTCCAGCAGATTTCGCCGCGCACTGGCTCCGTCACGGCCCGGAGCGCCCTGGGGGCCGGTGGCGCCGGGGACGCCCTGTTCGCCTTGTGGCCCCTGGATGGCACCATTGTTGACCCATACGGCGTTCAGCGCGTCCCACACATAGATGTCGTATGGCTCTCCCGTGCCCACACCGTAAGCGTCGCCAGCCTCCGGGCTTGCCACGCCTGCCGCCAGCGCGTCCGCCGTGTCGTAGTAACCGAGGATCTGCAATCCCTTGCCTACCAGCTCCCCGCTGTCCAGCTTGTCCTGCACAGCCTTAGCCACACGGTTGGCGTTGTCCGCGGCTTGCGCTGCCGTCTCCAAAGCATCCGCCGCTGCAGCGTTGGCGTTATCAGCCGCAGCGTTGGCGGAGGCGGTGGCTTGCTCCATGACTGCAATCTGCGCCAGCAGTTCCTCCAGGGAGGGGATCACGCCCTCCTGGTCAATCACTGCATCCGTAGAGCTGCGCATGACCGCGCCCTCTGCGGCGAAAATAGTGTGCAGCACATCGCCATGGGACAGCTTGACCACCAGCACGCAGCGGCCAGGCACAGCATAGCAGGCTGCATTTAGCGTCACCACCGCATCACTGCCGTCTGTTTCGCCTGTCAGCGGCACAGTCACATGGTCGGCGCGCATCAGGTAAGCATTCACCGTCGCGCCTGTCAAGTCAGCATCTTTGCCGCCGTCCTGTACACGGATGCAAAACACATCGCCGCTTTTGTCGCCCGTGAAAAGCAGATGGCCCAAGGGCGTGACTTGCACCCCCCGGGCCAGATCGGCAGTATACTTATATTGGGATGTTACAGGCATTTCAAGCCTCCTTTACTCCGATCCTAGATAGTGGATCGTATCCGTGGGAAGGTTGTACGTGCTTACGTCAATGACCACGCCAACAGACTGCGGGTTGCCGTTGTGGTCGAGGTAGTTAATGATCTGCTTGCCTACAGAGTCAACGCCTCTGCCGCGAGTAACAACGGTCTTGTCAAGCCAGTCAGCTCCATCACCGTTTACCGTCAAGTTGTTGAACTCTGCATTTGTGCCATAAAGATTCGGAATGTCGGCTTCGTCCGCATTAAGGACTGTTACATTGACAACAGCACCTTGCAGCAGCTGCACGATGGTTTCGCCGTCAAGCACGATCTTATCGGAAGAAATCTTGACAGATTCAGGTGAAAGATTGATAGCAGAGATAACACCGTTTTTGGACACTTTCAGCTGAATTTCTTCTGCCTGCACATCAACGCGTCGGGCAAGCAGAATGAGATCTTCCGCTTGTGCGATAAGTTTTTCAGCCTGTACAAGCAGATCCTTTTCATTTTTGATGATCTTGACGCTGTTCTTATGGACGATTTTGGTTGTTTCCCGCTGCGCTCTGTTTATGCCGGACAGCACACCCTGCACCGTCCGTACAGCGGTAGCGAGCGTCAGCCGTACACGCTGCGGGGCATGCAGCAAATCCTCATAATACAGGCTGTTCACGCGCTCGTTGACGGTAACGCCAAAATCGGGCAGCGCCGTTCGGCACAGCTTGCCAGCCGTAAAAGCGTCCCAGCCTTCGCCGGTCAGCTGAGCCAGCTCCACCGCGTCAATCTCCACGGTAATAGCTGGATCCTTGTAGGTGTCCAGATATTCCGCAGCCTGCTTCACAGCTTCCGCCTCAGTGGCTTCGCCGTCAATGGACAGGGGACGCGCGATCACGCCCCATGCGTCCACCGTGGGGCCGTCCTGATACCCGCCCGGCAGCATGGAGGATACAACACGAGTCACCAGCTCCGATTCGTCCAGCGCAATGGATACGCTATTTGCGTTGCGGCTCATGCGGCACTCGCAAGAAGGTTCTGCTTCCAGCCTGCGCACATGCAGCGTCCACGGGCTGGTAGTCTGATCAAAAAACAAGCCGTAGCCCTTTACCATCTCCATCAGGGAGATAACCGCCTGCAGGCACAGGTCGCCGCTGGTGGTCAGCGTCAGGCTTTCGCTGTCCGGCACATCCACTGTGCCAAGCTGCCAGAGCTTTACCGCCTGATAACTCAGAAGCGTGCTGATAATGCTGCGGAAACTGCCGGTAAGCTCGGTATCTTCGGGCGTTATGCAGTCTTCCAGCACCGTTATGCCATGCTCCAGGCTTACCTCCTGGCTGTCACCGTAGGCCGTTCGCACCGAGCTGACGCGATACACGCCCAGGCTATCATCATCCTTGTAGATTTCCACATACTGCCGCACAGAAACGGATGGTTCCCCTGCGGGCAGCAACATGGTCGCCGTGGACAGGGGATCAAGATTCACCGTAGCGGACAGCCGGGAGGGGTTCAGCCTCGCCAGCTCGTTCATGTTGCCTTCAAGCAGCCGGGGTAGTCTCATCGCCACAGCCCCCTCGCCTTGAAAATGCCGCTGATCTGTTGGTCAGCGGTGAAAGTAATCGTATTACTGCCAGGGTACAGCAGGAGATCGTCAGCAGATGCCGCCGTTCGCTTGTTCATGACCGATTCCCCTTCTATTTCCATGCGCAAAAGACCCGTATCTTCTGCGTAGCGGATGGTTAGCGTCTTGCCAGATGCTAAACCAAGGCCAGAAAAAACAAACGACCGGTTTCCGGCGGTCAGCGTCAGGATATTCAGAGTGCCGCTGCCGGTATTGCTGATGTTTGCTTCCAGGCAGCAGGGCATATCGCCCAAAGGTGCCAAATGCACCGTGCCGCTTTGTCCGCTTCCGCTCACGGATACGGCATGCGTTTCTTGCCAGTAGGGCACAGCGTAGGCCGTGAATACCACCGACAGTTCTTCCGTCCACTTCAGCGCGGATGTAATGGCAGGCATGTCCTCGCACACGACCCGCAACCGCTGCTCGGGCCGGTCATTGATTTGCAGCCATCCGTCATGTGCCCACGCCAGCACCCGGGAAAGAATACCCTTACGCCGTGCCACGTCGTACTCGCGGATCATAAAGCGTATAGTCACCGAGAGCGCTTCCCGATGCCTGTACAAAACCCTCTGGCCGTCCCGGTAGCCATTACCGGCGGTCACAATGTTTTCCTCCGGTTTGCTTTCCCGGATGTCTGTAATGATAACGGCGGGGTCTACATCATGCAGTCCCTCGCCGTCCATCCATGCACGGTATCGTGTGATCATGCGTACCTCCCTGCCTGGGCATTCTGGGCGATATTCCGGCTCACAGTTTCTGTCACCAGATTGCCGACCTTATGCCCGTCCATGTAGACTGCAAAACCACGCATAGCATCAGACACCGCAGCCGAGACCGCAGCGCCTATGGCAGCCGCATCCACGTTTGTACTGCCGCCCTTGCGCCACTCAGTGGCCTCAAGCTTTGTCAAAACAGCCTCGCCCTCGTGGAGACGGGCTATGTAGTCGTCGTGCGGTACGTAATCGAGGCCGGTTGCAAAGCCCTTGCCGACTCCACCACCAAATCCACCATTATTCACAGTGCTTACATTGCCAGTCGCAAGCGAAAATGTTTCGAGGAGTCCCGTATTGAAAGCATTATATGACGTTCCAACCGTTGAAAGTTTAGCGTTAATCGTATCGACCCAGTTGGAAATAGCCGGGTACTGCGACGCAAGACCTTCTACCACAGCCGCACCGGTATTGGCTGCATTGGATTTAGCTGCACTTGATTGATCCAATCCGTTCACCAATTCGGCAACTGTATCAAGCATCAACCCAAAGCTTTCATCTGTGGATAGCTGGAGTTCAGACAAGCCTTCTGCAACGCCTGTCCGCGTGCTCTCAAGCGTTTCATAGGCAGCCGTCAACTCTTGCAGCTGAGTATCGTCGGCAGCTTCTAATGCTTTAAGCGTATTCAGACTTTCTACAGATCCGTTTGCTATTTCAGCAAGAAAATCAGTGCTAATATTTCTGCTTTGCAATGCTTGCAGCGTATCAGCATAATCCGTCCAATAGGATGTTTGACTTTCTAACGCCGTTTTCATATCTTCAGCAGTTATTCCGGCTTCAGATTCCTCTGGCGCATATTGTTCAAACATACCGAAAACTTTGGACAGGTTTTCCTGGAGTTCCGCAATATTTTCAAATTGATAATTATCAATTTGACCAAGTACATATGTTAATCTTTCTTCATCATCAACGCCTGCCAACATTGACATCATTGACTTAAAACCAGTAACAAGTGGTAAAAAGAATTCACCAGTTCTTTGTTTTGCAAGCTGAGTATCTATTTCAAGCTGCTGCGTAACATCAAGATACATTGCAGCAATTTCACTGCCAGACTGTGCGGCAGCGTCGACAGAATCAGACAGAAACTTGCCCAAGGCCTGCATGCCAGCGCTGACCAGTTCCGTGACTGCTTCCACAGCACCGGCAGCCAAACCAGCCCATATACCGTCTATTTGTTTTCTTTCGTTATCCAAACGAGTGATATCATCCTCAAGACTCATAATCTCAAGGTCTATCGCTTCGTCGTCCAATCGTTGGATATCAGATTGAAGCAAGGCTATTTCCGCATCCAGACTTGCTATCTCAGTATCAAGATCCGAAAGAGACCGATCCAACGAATCGCCAAGATCTTCACCCTTGGTTATTGCACTTGCTACACCCGTATCAAATTGCGTGGTATCAAGTTTTAGGATCGCGGAAAGTTCGAGTAAGTTCACTGCACATCTCCACTCTTTACTTTTGGTTCATGCTCTGATACACTCAAAACAAGGAGGTGCTCAGATTGAAAAGACGAATAATTACGTTTTTCTTGTTTTTTTCCGCACTCATTTCTTGTGGCTATGCGGAAAGCCCACGAGTATATGACAACGCAGGTATATTTTCAGCAGAAGAAAAAGAATCTTTGGAAAAGTCAATCGCCATCTATCGACAGGAAACAAAAACTGATTTCTGTATTTTGACAACTAATGATTTTCTAGGCGAAAACAATCAGCTTGAAATAGCGGAATTATTCTTCGATTCCTGTGATATAGGTCTCGGCCCAAACAAAGATGGTGTTCTTTTCTATTTGGACATGTATCATCGGATTCCAGCAATCTGCACATCAGGCATTATGATACAACTGCTATCAGGTATAACTCTTGACGCTTGTTTCGAGTCTTCTTATCCCCATCTGAAGGATAACAATTTCGAACAAGGAGCAAAAGCATGTATGGATTTTACACATGCCCTTATTGCAGATTACTGGAAAAATGAATTGGAGAATTAAACTTTCAACAATTCCAGAATACTTGCTTTGATTTCCTCAGTCGTTCTATGAGGCTTTGTTTTCCCTTCCAGTCTTTCGCAAAAATCTGAATAGCATTCCCGTTCGCTTCCGCTTAATACCTTGAGAATGCCCGAAATAGTATTCCAGGCAAAGCGTTCTTTCGCTTCCCTTTTCCGTATTGCGCCCATGAGGTAAGAAAGCATTACACAACTTTCAGGCCTGTACTGGTACAGCGCAAGCGTTACGTTTTCAGCGCCAAATGCGCGCAGAAGGAAAAAAAACGCAGAACATCATTGGAAAAAGCATCTTCAACAATTCCCAACGTTTCTGCCAGAGGTTTTTGCTGAATTTCATCGCTGCTTTCACCTGTAACCGCTGAAATGATGCCGTACACTTCTTCACGATGGTTCAAGAGCATCATAGGAACCATTTCAGCGGCAAGATCGATCACTTTGCCGCCACTATTTTTTGCAGAACATGCTGAATACGCGGGGTCAGAAAGGATTTTCTGCATATGCGGCAACATAGCAGTCATTGCCTGGAAACCAACATCTGTTTTCATTTCTGAAAGTTTCATGCTTCCTCCATTTCTTTATCGGGCCGCTGAATACAACATCGGCCCGATAGTTTGTTTATTTCGTGTTAGACGCAGTCGAGGCAGTATTCGCACCAAGGAAATGGATTTCACAAGGCGCGTAATCTTGATTGAGCACCGTTGACTGGAATGCACGGAACTCCACAGGCAGCTCGCCTTCACCTTTATCAGTAAAGGTAAATTGTGCGCCGGCGACATTCATCGCATTGGTCAGGTTGATAAGCATAGCCCCCATGGAAGTTTCACCAATCCACATAAGAGACTTGTAATCATCCTTTGTAATCGCAGTCTTTGGCTTGATTACTGTCTTTGCTGCATCGCCTGTCATTTCAGCGCTGGGGAAAGCACGTTTGAAATTTTCGCCCGTCATTTCGATCAGCGTAGTTGTCAAGCGTACATCCCAACCATCATTAACCATGCTGCCGACAAATTCGCTTCGTTTTCCGTCTGCTTCAATGCCGCGCATAGTCGGCACGCATCGGAAAGTTCCACCGCCTCTTGTTGCGCCTAAAAGATGTGTACCGGCATTGATTTCCTTGGCAATCTCTTGTTTCATCGTAGCGGCATCCACCACTGTTTCGGGCAAAGTGTAACCAATCAAAAATATGCCAGCATCAAGCTGCAATTTCTCATATGTTTCAGGTCTCAGTCCTGTAATCATGTCAAATCACCTCACAGGTAAAAGTTGATCTGGTAGCTCGTCCGTCCGCCCAGGATGGTGTCATCGTCCTCATCCTGCACGTCGGACTGAAAATTGGCGTCATTGCGGTAAAGCACCACAAAGCCGCCGCCCTCCACCGGAAGGATCTTCCCTCCCTCGGGGATGGCTGTGGCGATCTGGTCCATCGTATCCATGCGATCCACGTTGCCGCTGGGCGCTTTTTTGTGCCACGACGTAGCC
>JAFULL010000122.1 GCA_017473345.1 Clostridia bacterium
ACTGTTGGCATCATGCCCGTCAGCGAGAAGGTATCGCTGGACAAGGGGATTGATATCTGGGCCAATTTCGGCACCCATTTCTTCCTGGAACGCCGCGAACTGGGTATGTTCAACGTCGGCGGCGAAGGCACCGTCACGGTGGATGGGGTTGTTTACGAGCTGGGCTACAAGGATTGCCTTTACATCACCATGGGTGCCAAAGAAGTATTTTTTGAAAGCAAAAATACCGATGCTCCTGCCAAGTTCTATATTGTCTCCGCACCCGCGCACTGCAGCTATGAAACAAGGCTGATCAAGATTGCCGACGCTGCCAAGAAGCCGCTTGGTGCGCTGGAAACCAGCAACAAGCGTGTGATCAATCAGTTCATTCATCCTGATGTGCTGAAAACCTGCCAGCTTTCCATGGGCATGACGGTGCTGGAGCCCGGCAGCGTTTGGAACACCATGCCGGCTCATACTCATGAGCGCCGCATGGAGGTGTACTTCTACTTCGAAGTACCTGAAAACAACGTGGTTTTCCACATGATGGGCGAAGGACAGGAAACCCGCCACATTGTCATGCAGAATGAACAGGCGGTCATCAGCCCCAGCTGGTCCATCCACGCTGGCGCAGGTACCAGCAATTACACCTTTATCTGGGCCATGGGCGGCGAAAATCAGGCGTTTGACGATATGGATGTGATTCCTACCACTGAACTGAAATAACCAAAACCGGAGCCATTGCGGCTCCGGTTTTTAACTTGGTTTAGCCTGATATGGCAAACAGCTCAGCGCGTCGGGATTTCGTCAGTGAACGCACGGCACGCTGATAACTGTGAGCAAGCATATCCAGAAGCACATCGTCGGGAACAGTACCATCGAGAGTAACGGTGTTGTTATATGGCTGCTGCACAGGCGGACAATGATAGCCGCGCCGTACTGTTCCAGGGAAATCTGCACGCCATGCCATTCCCTGCACAGGGTCGCAGCGAAAGCTGACCCAGGCATTCATTGGCATAAAACTGGCGAAGATCGGCCCGTGCGTGCCGATACGAATGCAAATGCTGTCGGGGCCGAAGGGATTTTCAGCACAGGCGGCAGGGTAACGCAGGGCGTGGTTCATCAATTGCTGCAGGGTCATAAGTCGCCCTCCCTTTTGAAAAGAAAAACTGGATTGTAAGTATTATAGCATTTTTGGAATCCACTGACAATGCGTTGAATGCAGGCTTTGCATATGTCGATTTCTGTGGTATAATCTAACCTGTATGCGATTTTGCAACTTTTGATTGGAGGGTATCGTGTGACTTCTTCCCGTCCCAAACTGCAAAGAGCCGCCCGCACATTTGCCTGGGTGCTTATTGATATTGTTCTTCTGCTTATTTCTCTCGCTCTGGCGCAGATCGTGCGCTATTCCGTCAACGGAAATTATGCGTTTTTCCCCAATTCCATCCGTCTGGCGCCTGCGATGGTCGCAATCACCCTGCTGGTTTTTCAGGGCTTTGATATGTACCGTACCATGTGGCAGTATGCCACTGCCAGCGACGTGCTGCGCATTGCAGTGGCTGCGCTGGTTTCTGCGGTTTTGACCTATGCGTTTTCGCTGGTGGCAAACCTGTTTGTCAAACCGGACAACTTGTTCTTGCTGCACCGCATGGTATATCTGCTGCACTGGCTGATGAGCCTCGCGCTGGTTGGTGGTTCGCGCCTGCTGTACCGTATGCTGGTCACCCGTGAGCGTGTATCGCTGCTGCGTTCTTCCCGCAAGGACGAGGCACAGCGCGTGATGGTCGTTGGTGCAGGCTGGACGGGCGCAAATATTGTGCACGAGATCCAGCGCGGAAGCTACGGCAACTGCATTCCCGTCGTGGTGGTGGATGACGACCGCATCCGCACCGGATCCCAGCTCAGCGGCGTGCCGGTGGCACGTGGCAGCGGCAATATCCTCAAACTGGCCAGCGACTACCGTGTGGATGAAATCATCATTGCCATTGCAACGCCCAAGGGCGACCTGAAGCCTTTGATCGAAAAGTGCATGGCGACCGGTTGCCGCGTGCGCCGTGTCAATCCCCTGCAGGATGTGAAGGGCGAAAACAGCGCTGCACAGGCCGTGGTGCGCGATATCAACATCAACGACTTGCTGGGCCGTCCTGAAGAACAGCTGGATATGGCGCCCGTTGCGGAATTCTTCCGCGGCAAAACCGTGCTTATTACCGGCGGCGGCGGTTCCATCGGCAGCGAACTGTGCCGCAAGCTCCTTCCGCTGGAGCCTGCGCGTATTGTGCTCTACGATGTGAGCGAAAACTACATGTACGACCTCAACAGCGAGCTGCGCCTGCAGTATGGCGCTCAGCTGAAGGAAAAGCTTATTCTGTGTGTGGGTTCTGTGCGCGATGAACAGCGGCTGGATGAGGTGTTTGGAAAGTACAAGCCCCATGTGGTGCTGCACGCTGCGGCGCACAAGCATGTGCCGCTGATGGAGGATTGCCCGGAGCAGGCTGTAAAGAACAATGTGTTTGGCACATGGCTTACGGCGCAGACAGCTGTGAAGCATCAGGTGCAGCGCTTTGTGCTGATCTCTACTGACAAGGCGGTCAACCCCACCAACGTGATGGGCGCTACCAAGCGACTGGCAGAAATGATCATTGAAGCGCTTAATGCGCAGACGGAAACAGAGTTCACCGCTGTGCGCTTTGGCAATGTGCTGGGTTCTCATGGCAGCGTTGTGCCGCTCTTTGAACAGCAGATCCGCTCCGGAGGTCCGGTCACGCTGACGCACCCGGATATCATCCGTTATTTCATGACCATTCCGGAAGCTGCCAGCCTGGTGCTGCAGGCGGCGTCTATCGCCCGCGGCGGCGAGCTGTTTGTGCTGGATATGGGCCAGCCCGTCAAGATCCGTGAACTGGCGGAGCGCATGATTCAGCTGTATGCGCCACGCGAAGGCCGCAAGGTCGAAATCGTTTATGTGGGCCTGCGTCCCGGCGAAAAGCTGTACGAAGAGCTGCTGCTGGCCGGTGAAGGTATTGCCAAAACGGAAAATGAAAAGATCTTTATTGCCAAGCCGGAAGTCTTCAGTCCAGAAACGCTTCAGAATATGCTCAGCCGTCTGCAGAGCTGCATCGACGAAAACGGCGATATGCTCAAGTGCCTGCATGAACTGGTGCCCACCTTCCGCGAGGCGGATGCTGTGAACAGCGCAGTGGGGAAGACGGCCGTATGACGGTACACGAGCGCATGATGCGCCTGGCCCTTGTGGAGGCGCAGAAGGCTTTTGATGAGGGCGAGATCCCCGTTGGCGCTGTGATCGCACAGGGTGAAAACGTCATTGCCTGCGCCCACAATCTGCGTGAACAGCGCAAGGATCCTACAGCGCATGCCGAAATGCTGGTCATTCAGGCTGCATCCCAGATACTGGGGACACGTCGTTTGAATGACTGCACGCTGTATGTAACGCTGGAGCCCTGTCCCATGTGCGCAGGTGCGCTGGTGATGGCATGCCTGAAAAACTGCTATTTTGGCGCAAGAGATGAGCGGCAGGGCTGTGCAGAGAGCGTATACGCCCTCACGCGTGATCCGGCCTTTTATCATCGTCTGACCTGCGTGGGCGGACTGTTGGAAGACGAAGCATCGCAAATGCTGCGCAGCTTTTTTGAAAGCCGACGGCAGAAAGGGGAACGCGTTTGAAGATCGATACCATTGTAACCGATATGGATGGCACCCTGTTGTCGCCCGACCGGGTTGTTACGTCCTATACGATGGATGTGCTGAACGAGTGCAAAAAGCGCGGCATCCGGCTGATCCCTGCCAGCGGGCGTACGCATCCCAGCATGCGTCCCCATATGGAAAAGCTGAATACCGGCATGCCGTATATAGGCGGCAACGGCTCGGAGATCATCGGAGCGGATCATAAACTGATCGAGCAGCTTACGCTGGATGTTCCTCTGGCATGCGAGATCATTGCTGCATTGCAGCAGGAAGGTTTCTATGTACAGGTGTATGGAAACGAAGCTTTCTACTACGAAAAGGAATGCATTCAGGCAGAACGGTACAAGAAAAGTTCAGGCATGAAGGGCGTGGCTGTTGGCGATTTGATCGCATTTTTGAACTTTGCCCCGCCCAAAGTGCTCAGCGTCAACGATCCGGCTGAAGTGGAACGCTTTTGTCCCATTATGAGCCGTCGTTTTGAAGGTCGCGCTACGTTCACCATCAGCGAACCCAATTTTCTGGAGGCAGAGCCACTGGGCGCTACCAAGGGCGAAGCCCTTATGAGACTGGCCCGGATGCGCGGCGATATCGTTCCTGAACGTACCGTTGCCTTTGGCGACAGCATGAACGATGCGTCGCTGCTGGCCTTTACGCCCAACAGCGTGGCCATGGGCAATGCACGCGAGGATCTGAAAAAGCAGGCTGCCTATGTTTGCCGCACCAATGCGGAAGATGGACTTGCGCATTTTCTGGAAGAGCATGTGCTGTAAGGAGGGAGAACGTTGATCAACGTCAAGCACTTTTGTGAAAAACTGGGTCTGGAGGAACTGTCCAATACCAGCTGCAAAGAGATGGATATCAACGTCACCGATATCAACCGTCCCGGCATGCAGTTCACAGGTTTTTATGAATACTTTGCCCACGAACGCCCGCAGGTGATCGGTAAGGTGGAAATGACCTATCTGGAGTCGCTTGATCCTGATAAGCGTATGAGCGTTCTGGAAAAGTACATGAGCTATCCGTTGCCCTGCATCATCGTCTGCTGGGGCATGACGCCGCCCAGAGAGCTGATTTCTCTTGCCAATGAACGCGGTATTCCCGTGTTTCAGAGCAAGCTTCAAACGACGCAGCTTACCTTCCAGACCACCACCTACCTCAACCGTGAGCTTGCGCCCCATGTGACGCGCCACGGCGTTCTGGTGGACGTTTACGGCGTAGGCGTACTGCTTACCGGCGAAAGCGGCGTGGGCAAGAGCGAGCTGGCGCTGGAACTGGTGCGCCGTGGCCACCAGCTGTGTGCCGACGACGTGGTGGATATCTGCCGCGTGGCGGACGACTGGCTGCTGGGAGAGTCCCCTGCGATGGTCCGCCATTTCATGGAAATCAGAGGCATCGGCATCATTGACATCCGTGCTATGTATGGCGTTGGTGCTGTTGCACTCGACAAGTCCATCGATATGGTTATCCATATGGAAAACTGGAATGCCAATAAGGAATACGACCGCCTTGGTCTGCAGGAGGAATATACCGATATCCTCGGCGTCAAGGTGCCTTATCAGGTGATGCCGGTCCGTCCGGGCCGCAACCTGGCAGTCATTGTGGAGGTGGCAGCACGGAATCACAGTCTCAAGCGCATGGGCTACAGCGCCGCGCACGAGCTGGATCGCCGATTGAATGCCCTCATCGCCCAGAACAGCGGTATGGACGAATAAGAAAAAACTTGCAGGAATCCTGTATGTGTTGTATGATGAAAACCAGCGGCTGTAAAAACAGCTTCGCTTTGATGAAAGGAGACATATCCAATGGCGGATATGAGTATTCGGAAACTTTTTCAGGCAAACCTGACCAGCGGCATCAAGGAGTGCACCGTCTCCGGCTGGGTGCGCACCGTGCGCGACAGCAAGGCCTTTGGCTTTATTGAACTCAACGACGGCACCTACTTCAAGAACCTGCAGATCGTGCTGGAAGACGGCATTACGCAGGACTTCGCCGAGATCGTCAAGACCACGCTGGGCAGCGCTATCCGCGCCACCGGTGAGCTGGTGCTGACCCCCGGCGCCAAGCAGCCCTTTGAACTGAAGGCCACCAAGGTGGAAGTGCTGGGCATGTGCGACCCCAGCTACCCTCTGCAGAAGAAGCGTCACACCTTCGAATATCTGCGCACCATCGCGCATCTGCGTCCCCGCACCAACACGTTCTATGCGGTGTTCCGCATTCGTTCGCTGGCTGCGCAACTGCTGCACGCCTTCTTTGCAGAGCGCGGCTTTGTGTATGTGCATACGCCCCTGATCACCACCAGCGACTGCGAAGGCGCCGGTGAAATGTTCCAGGTGACCACGCTGCCGCTTGAAAACGTGCCCAAGACCGATAAGGGCGATGTGGACTACACGCAGGATTTCTTCGGCAAGCAGACCAGCCTGACCGTCAGCGGCCAGCTCAACGTTGAAACCTACTGCATGGCTTTCCGCAATGTGTACACCTTCGGCCCGACCTTCCGTGCTGAAAAGAGCTACACCCCCCGCCATGCTGCTGAGTTCTGGATGGTGGAGCCCGAGATTGCCTTTGCCGACCTGTTTGACGATATGGAACTGGCTGAAAGCATGCTTAAGTACGTCATCAGCCACATTTTGGCCGAAGCACCCGAAGAGATGGCCTTCCTCAACAGCTTTGTGGAGAAGGGCCTCATCGACCGTCTGACCGCCATTGTCAACAGCGATTTTGCCCGCTGCTCCTATACCGAGGCCATCGACATCCTCAAGTCCTGCGGCCAGAAGTTCGAATATCCCGTGGAATGGGGTGTTGATCTGCAGACCGAGCATGAGCGCTATCTGAGCGAAAAGCATTTCGGTCGTCCCGTGTTCGTGTACAACTATCCCAAGGAGATCAAGGCCTTCTATATGCGCCTCAACGACGACAAGAAGACCGTTGCCGCCACCGACCTGCTGGTGCCCGGCGTGGGCGAGCTGATCGGCGGCAGCCAGCGTGAAGAGCGTCTGGATGTGCTGAAGGCCCGCATTGCCGAGTGCGGCATGAACGAGGCTGACTATGGCTACTACATCGACACCCGCCGTTTCGGTACCAACCCGCATGCGGGCTTTGGCCTGGGCTTCGAGCGTCTGGTGATGTACCTGACCGGCATGAGTAACATCCGCGACGTGCTGCCCTTCCCGCGTACCACCGGCAGCGCCGAATATTAATCAAACAAACACCCCGCTAACCAGCGGGGTGTTTGTTTGAGGGAGAGTGCAAGAGGGAGCCCTTCTTTTGAAAAAGAAGGGCTCCCTCTTGTATTTCCGTTATTCCTGTTCGCCTGCGACACGGATGTCGTCAGCCGTCAGGGTCATCAGATCTTCGCGGGTGATGTCAGGATCTGTCGCCAGACGGTTTGCCTGGGCGGATACGGCGCGTTCAAACAGATTGCGTACGCCGCGCGCGTTGCCAAAGCCCTTGACGTCGATGCTGTACAGTGCCAGGAGACTCTTGAGCAGGTCGCGGGCGTCATCGTTGAGCGTGTAGCTGTTCTGCTTGCAGCGCATATCAAAAATAGCCATCATTTCCTCAACGGTGTAGTCGGGGAAATGCAGGAAACGGTTGAATCTACTTTCCAGACCGGGATTGGAATGAACAAATTCCTCCATCTGATCAATGTAACCGGCGACGATCACGATCAGGTCGTCGCGGTGGTCTTCCATGGCCTTCAGCAGCGTATCAACAGCTTCCTGACCATAGTCGTTGCCGCCGCGGCTGGTAAGCGCATAGGCCTCATCGATAAACAGCACGCCGCCCATGGCCGTTTCGATCACCTCGCTGGTTTTGATAGCCGTCTGGCCCACAAAACCGGCCACCAGCCCGGAACGATCCACCTCGACCAGATGCCCCTTGGACAGAATGCCCAACGTTTTATAAACGCGCGCCATTAGTCGGGCAATCATGGTTTTGCCGGTGCCGGGATTGCCTGAAAACACCATGTGCAGTGACAGGTCGTTGACAGGGAGGTTATTTTCTTTGCGCAGTTTCTGGATGGTTACAAGATTGATGAGGCTTTCAACCTCTTTTTTCACGGTTTCCAGACCGATGTATCCCGCAAGCTCAGCCTTTAGATCCTCGATGGACTCGGGCTTTTCTTCTTCAACAGCTTCAGCAGGTTTTTCAGCTTCGGTCTGCAGCTGTGCGTGTGCGTCGGCAGGCTGGACCGAAGGTGTGGACGGTGTTGAACCCATGCCCCACAGATCATCTGCAATGCGGTTTAAGTTGCTGCGGGTCATCTGGCTGATCACGTCCATCTGCAGACGGATGATTTCATCTTTGCGATCCATGGTGTCGCCTTCCTCTCGTTAATCCTGCATAAGGGCTGCATTGGGGATGAACAGACGGCAGGGCTGGCCTTTCAGCGTGGTTTCAACATAGGCCCATTCGGTGCCCATGAAAGCCATCAGGTTGACCTCTGTACCGGCTTTCAGAGTTATAAGGGTCGTCTGACTGCGCAGCGGATCATCGGTAGCATCGGCATTTTTGCTCAGCCTGATCGGAATGGAGCAGAACTTGATCTGCGGGATGACGGTTTTTTTACCCACCGTCATGTCGTCAATATAGCCAATTCTGCCGCGTGAGCCGTTGCCTATGGCGTAGCTTACCAGCACCCAATTGCCATCCATACCGTAAATGGCAACGGTTTCATCGGTGGTTACCTGCGCGCCGTTTGCACTCCATGCCTTTTCGCTGGGAGCGCCGTATACCTTCAGGGTGCGCGCTTTTTCAAAAACAGCGTCAGGCAGCGGGGCAAGCACGGGCGCTTCCTTCAACGCAATCTCATACGGAGAAGGCGAAGGCGTGGGTGTGGGGGAAGGCGTAGGCGTGGGCGAAGGGGTAGGCGTGGGAGAGGGCGTAGGCGTAGGAGAAGCCGTAGGCGTAGGGGAAGGCGTGGGCGTCGGAGCGGGTGTTGGACTGGGAGTGACAAATTCCTCAGGGGCGACGCGTTCGCCCTGACGGTTGAGCACATAACCGCTCAGATCGCCGTCATCGTTCAGGGTAAAGGCGCTGTCGCTGCCAATATCGAGCACACCGGAAAGAACCTCACTGGACAGCACGCCATCTTCAACGGTATAGCCGCTTACCTGAACAGTCAGCAGTTTGCCGTCATCCGTAAACTGATAGTACACATCGCCTTCGCCGCCCAGCGGTTTCCACAGGCCATGAGTGAGTACATCCACCAGAATGGAGTCACTCGCAGCCAAAGGCATAGGCGAAGGCGTAACCACAGGCGCCAGGGAAAAATCAGGATTGAGCGTTTCATCCGGGAAGGGAGTCACGGTAACGCGGGGGGGAAGCGTAGGCTGCGGAGCAGGTGTTGCGGCAACATAAACAGCAGTTGGACCGTCATCCGCATCCAGCACCGTCCCGGGTACGGCCGTGGCCTGCGCGCCGCCGCTGAGCATGTGGGACCATGTCAGGGGCAATTCCTCCCAGGGAATATCAACCACTGCTGCCTGTGCGCCAAGGGTGTTTTCAGCATAGAGCGTGCGAAGCGCTTTTTGGGTGATGTAATACGAATTGGGCAAAGGCAACAGGCCGCTGTCAGTGATCTTGTCCAGCAGAATGCCCTTTTCAGACGCTTTGGCAAAAACGGCATTGCAGATGGCCTCATCCACAACAGCAGCGGGCTCCTGAAACAGGTCTGCCACAGCAAGTTCGCGCTGGCCGTTAAGATCGACAATGCTGTAATGGAAAGAAATCTGTGAGGTTTCGGCACCGGCCGCCTGCGTGCGCGCAGAAGCTTCCACAGAGAGAATACCGTCAAAATCGAGGGAGATGCAGTAGCCGCCGCGAACGGCGTCCAGCCTGCCATCGGTATAGGCTGCGTCATCTGCCAGCTGCGTGTTGCTGGTAAGAGCCAGAATGGGATCGGTGATATTCTGCTTCAGGAACGCCTCGACAGACGGATCATCACAGGAAAAGGTGGGATAATCCACGGCAATGTTCTGTGTGGCAGTGGTCGTTTCAATATGATTGCGCAAAATGGTCACACTGCCGTGGCGACCTTCTTCGGTCACAGACGGCTCTGTGGCCATGGCAGGACAGACGGCCAGCAGCAGAGCCAGCGTCAGAACCAGAAATCGTTTCATCTCAGGTACCTCCGATCAAAACTCGCCATCCAGACGGATAGGATAGGAAGACAGGGTGGACAGCGCCACGTATTCTCGCTGCCCGTTTTTCTCGAGGACAAAGGAATGGGAAAGCGGCTGCGGATAGCTGATGCCGCTGGCGGCGCAAATGGTCAGGCTTCCGGCAGGACCGTCCAGCGTTTTTGTTTCCCAGACGATATCGCTGTCTACCGGGCGGATCGAATCATAGGCAAAATCATAATGCTGTTCGCCGCGTACAAACAGGCCGTACTTTCCAGTTTGACTGTCACAAACCACCATGGCGTCACAATCGGGATAAATGCTGACTGCTGATGAATGCGCAATGGGGGCAGAGGTATCGGGCAGATGATACACAGAACCATCCGCCGTGTAGGTCATGGAACAGGCGGAACCAACAACATCCGTCATGTCATCACAGGCAAGCCAGCGGCTGACCGTGCCGTCAGCGCTAAGCACATACAGCAGATAACGCTGGTCGGTCGCACCAGTATCGACGTAAGCCAGTGTGTGGTCGCCAGTAAAGGGGAAGCTTCGCGCAAACCACAGCGGATTGATGAGCTCGCCACTGAGATTGACATAGTTGGAACTGCCGTCAGCCTCGCTTTCGACAATGGCCCAGCCCCGGTAGAGGGGATGCAGGAACACCTTTTCACCAAGCTGTGCTTCAATGTTGTCTGTACGTATTCTTGCCGCACCCTTGGCGGTGATCAGATAAGGAGACTGAGCAACGTAAAAGCCGCCGTCCTGAGGGAGCAGATCCTGCGGGCCAAGCCCCTCAAAATAGTTCAGCAGCCTGCCTTCGGCAGAGGTGAATACATAGAAATCGTAAGTGCCGTTCGCACGCTGATTGCGGGTTATAATGTTTGCATCAGTTACGGCAAAAGTTTCCATGTCCAGCGTACCGCTCAGATGACTGATGGCCGAACGGGTACCGTCGGCTACTTCAGTCTTTTGGGCCGCATCGTAAGCCTTGACAGGTTCAGGTGTTACAACGGCCTGAAAAGGTTCTTCCGTAGGTTCGATGATCAGTTCATCCAGCCCTGTCATTTCCATCAGCGGCTCGCGAAAAAACCATGCTGCACCGCAAAGTACAGCCAGAACCAGCAAAATGATGAGCAGGTTGCGCAGCGCATGCCGATGCTTTCTGGACGTGCGTTTTTCCTCCTGCACCTGATAGCCAAGTTCGCTTTCGGAGATCAGTTCTTCTGTATCATCATCCCAGCTGACGCTGCGCGTATGATAAACGTTGCCGGCAGCGCCTGTGTCTTCCACTTCTTCATCCGCCCAGTTATCATCCAGATACTGGTCCATCTTGGGCGGCGGAGCAAAAGCAGGCTCGGCATCCACTTCCTGACCGGCAGCCTCACGGCTGTAATAAGCCGAGAAATCAGTCTCGTTGGGCGTATAGCCGGACCATTCAGTCGTTTCGGTCTCTTTGTTGGGTGTATAACCGTTCCATTCATCGACCGGTTCTTCATTGGGCATATAACTGGCAAAGTTTTCCGTCTGCACGGAAACGTCAGGCTGCTCCTCGGCAGGAGCAAACTCACGCATGGAATAAATGTGCTGCGCACGTTCTGCGCGGCGCAAACGCCCTCTGTGGACGGAGTGATTCTCAGACATTCTGACACCTCAAAACAGGGAAAAATTCTGCAACTTAAAAGATAACACGAAAAGGCCTATGCGTCAAGAAAACAGAAAAAGGGACCGGTTTTTCCGGTCCCTCTATAGCGTGACATTGCTGTGGTTAACCCATGTAGATGGGCATGCCAGCGATCATGTTTTCGTACTTTTCAATGACCTCATCGCACCATGCATCAAAACGGGGATCAGGCGTCTGACATTCCTCGTGGGAATAGATATATTCCAGCGCTTCACGCACTCCCTGATCAAAACGGATCGTGGCGTTGAACTGGGGAACAGCGCGCTTGATCTTGGTGTTGTCAAACAGCACGGTGTTGCTCTTGTCGCCGGTCAGTGCGCCGACCCATTCGGGGCTGAGCATGCCAAGCGTTTCGCTGGCAATGTGAACCATTTTGACCTCTTTGTCCATCACACGTCCGATAGCTTCATAGATCTGGTTCCAGGTCAGGCTTTCATCGCTCGTGATGTGGAAAATTTCGCCCATCGCATGCGCATTGCCCATCAGGCCTTCAAAAGCAACGGCAAAGTCGCGGCTGTGCGTTACGGTCCAGAGGGTTGCGCCGTCGCCGGGAACAATGATCTTTTTCCCCTGGCGGATGCGTTCCAGCACCTGATAGCTGCCGTAAGTCCCATGCAGGGCAACGGGAACACTGCGTTCGCAGTAGGTGTGGCTGGGACGTACGATGGTCACAGGGAAAAGATGATCGTGATAAGCCTTCATGAGCACATCTTCACAGGCGATCTTGTTGCGGCTGTACTCCCAGTAGGGGTTATGAAGGGGCGTACCTTCGGTGATCCACGGAGAGGAAAGCGGCTTCTGGTAGGCGGAAGCGGAGCTGATGAAAATGTATTGCTGCGTTTTGCCGGTAAACAGGCGGATGTCGCGCTCCACATGCTCCGGAGTGAAGGCGATGAAGTCGGCCACCACGTCGAAGGTTTCGTCGCCCAGAACACTGGTGACGGCCTGCTCGTCATGGATATCTGCGCACAGCACGCGCGCGCCTTCCGGTACACGGATGGAGGCGTTTCCGCGGTTAAGCAGGGTAAGATCCCAGCCTTTCTGAACGCAGAGCTTTGAAATTTCAGTGCTGATGGTACCGGTGCCGCCGATAAACAATGCTTTCATGATGGTTCTCCTTTCATCAGTTGCGGGGACCGCAGATGAGTTCTGCAAGCATGGTCACGCAGGCATCCATGTCTTCTGCAGCAATGTGTTCAAACGGGCCGTGGTAGGCATATCCGCCGGTGCACAGGTTGGGGCAGGGCAGGCCTCTGTAGCTGAGCTGAGCGCCGTCGGTGCCGCCGCGTGCAGCAATGTCGTGGGGCTCCATTCCGGCAATCTTCATGGCCTTGCGGGCATTTTCGATCAGGAAGAAGCAGGGTTCGATCATCTCGCGCATGTTGCGGTACTGCTCGCGCAGGGTCAGTTTGACAGTGCCTTCGCCCCAGCGATGGTTGAGGATCTTTTCGATGTGCTTAAGCTGCTGCTTGCGCCCTTCGAAGCGTTCGGCACTGTGGTCGCGCACGATGTAGACCAGCCTGGCCTTCATGGCGTCGCCCTGCATGTCGCACAGATGGAAGAAACCCTCGAAACCCTCGGTATCGCGCGGGGTTTCACAGGAGGGGAGCATGCTGTTGAACTCCATGGCGACCAGACAGGGGTTAATGAGCATATCCTTGGAGGTGCCGGGATGCACGCTTACGCCGGTCACATCCACCACAGCCTCGCAGGCGTTAAAGTTTTCATAGGACAGGCTGCCCACTGCGCCGCCGTCGACGGTGTAGGCATACTTTGCGCCAAATCCTTCTACGTCAAAATGGAGAACGCCCAGACCGATCTCCTCATCCGGGGTAAAGGCTACGGCGATTTTGCCGTGCGCTCGGCCGCTTTGGATGATCTGCTCGCAGGCAGTGAGAATTTCGGCCACGCCGGCTTTGTCGTCAGCGCCCAGCAGGGTAGTACCGTCCGTGGTGATGAGTGTTTTGCCCACAAGCTTTTTCAGCCCCGGGAACTGCGCGGGGGAAAGCACGTCGCCTGTGCCCTTGAGCACCACGTCGCCGCCATCGTAATCGGGAATGATCTGGGGCTTGACGTCAATGCCGTTAAACGCAGGGGCCGTATCCATGTGCGCGATCAGGCCAAGACAGGGCAGTTCCTCCATGCCAGGCGTCGCGGGCAGATCGCCGTAGACAAAGCAATCGTCGGTCAGGCGCACATTGGCAAAGCCGATCTGACGCATTTCATCTGCCAGAACGCGGGCCAGATCAAACTGGCACTGACTGGAGGGCGTAACACCGGAAGTTTCGCAGGCAGGCGTGGAGATAGCTACATAGCGCAGCAGACGTTCGTAGGCTCTCATGGGGATCATCCTTTCTGTATATCAGCGTTTTGAATGTTTGACAGGAAACAGCTCGCTCACGAGCATTGCACCAAGGACCAGCACAGCACCCGCAGCGCCAAGCATCGTCATGGGCTCGCCAAGCACGAATACACTCAGCAGCAGCGCAACCACCGGGTCCAGATAGCTGAACAGGGCAACAGTCTGCGCATTCAGCTTTTGCAGCGATGCAAAATACATGGCGTAGGTGATACCCGTATGAACGATGGCCACAATCAGCAGCATGGCAAGTCCGGTCGGTTCAAGTGCAAGCGAAGTCAGGTTTTCAGTAAGCAGCACATATGGCAGCAGAACGATTGCGGCAACTCCCAGCTGGGCAATGGTGGTGTCAAAGCTGGAAATGCCGCTGAGACGTTTGTTAAACAGAACGACCGTGGCATACAAAACGGCTGCGCCCAAGCCAAGCGCAACGCCTGCCGGGCTGAAGGATGCGCCCCCTTCCAGCACGCCGGAAACCAGTATCATGCCAAGCAGCGCAACAGAGGCGCAAGCAGCCTTGAAGGGCGTCAGCTTTTCCTTCAGCACGATGGGAGAGGCGATCACCACAAAGATCGCGCTGAAGTAGTAGCACAGTGTGGCTACGGCAACGGTCGTATAGCGATAGGCTTCAAACAGAAGGATCCAGTTAAAGCCCATGGCAGTACCGGTCAAAGCCAGGGTTTTGATGTTGCGGCGGATACTCTTCAGGTCGGGCTTCTGCTTTTTGACCAGCAGCACGCCGAGCAGAAACAAGGTACCGATCAGCGCGCGTACCAGCGCGATCATGCTGGAGGGCAGGGGAATCATGCGCACAAACAGACCGATGGTACCAAAGATAAACATCGACAGGAACAGTTGCAGTTTGGCGTTCATAAATCAAGTTCTTCTTTCGGATGAAAATGGGTCAGAACAGCTGCAGCAGCTGCACAAGATTGGTAATGATATGGTTGGGCGTGTCAGAAGAGGAAAGCGGAGCCTGCAATGCGCCAAATCCCTGTTTAAGCCACACGGTATGCATGCCCAAAAGTTTTGCAGGCTGAATATCATTATCCAGTCTGTCGCCCACCATCACAGCTTGTGCAGATGGGCAACTTGTTTTTTGCAGCGCTGCTTCAAACAAACGTGGATCCGGTTTCATGAGTTGGTAATCCCATGAAGAGACAACAAGCGAAAGAAATGGCAACAGTTTCCAACTGGACAGTCGTTGTTCAAGCCCGGCGGACTGATTGGCGATTATTCCCAGACTGTATTTTTGGGGCAGTTCTTTCAGCACTGTAATCGTTTCAGGGTAAAGTTTTTCCAAGGAATGACGATAAGGTGCAACTGCTTGCAGACCATATTTTTGGATGAAATTGCGATACTGTGGTTTGCGTTCGACCGTGTTTTGGGCGACCTCCTGCCGAATGATTTCCGGCGTCAGCCCAAGAGCAATGGCTTCGGCTGTCTGAGCCTGTTCTTCAAAACGACGTTGCCACACATCATCTTCATTGATCAGGGTATAACCAACGTCAAAAAAGATCCAGCGGATTGACATGCACATTATCCTTTATGACAAAAGCCGTCCGCCGCATGCGAATCCATGCAGCAGACGGCTTTGGCAGGCTTATTTGACAGGACGGATCAGGATCAGGGGAGTCAGCTCGTCGCCCTGGCCGCTGGGGTTGTCCGCCATGGCGTCCTGAATCTGCTCGTCAGTGAGGGGGAAGTCCTTGTTTTGGCCCAGCTGGTCGCGCTGCAGGTCGTTGGCGTCCATCAGAACGACAGGAATGCCCGTTTCCTTGTACAGCTGCTCACACAGCTCATTGGGGTTGTCGGGGTTGATGAGCGCAAGCTCATGGTACAGCTGGAAGCTGGAGCGGGTGTAGAAGCCGTCGATGCCGGCAACGCCATGACCGCACACGCGCCAGAACACGCCGTGCATGCCGAAAAGCTTCGTCACAGCGCTCAGCGCAGCAGCCAGCAGCACGCGGGGCAGACCGCAGATGTCGATGATCATCTGCATCTTGTAGGGCTCATGCGCGCCGACACCGGTGGTGTTGATACCAGCAAAGCGCCACAGCAGATTGGCCCAGAAGCCGGGCTTGACCTGCTCGCGGGTCTTTACGGACTTGACGCACATGCACATGACCTTGGCGCCAAAAGACAGCATGTCGCCTTCCTGATACAGGGGACGCACATACTTTTCCACAAGCTCTTTCTGGCTTTCGCCTACCTGAACAAAGTGGGTCTGGATGGCATAGCGGTCGTATTTGCGGCCGTCCTTGCCTTCGATGGTGCCGCGGTCAAAATAGACGACGCCGTTTTCCTCGCGGCGCTGCTCCTCCAGATTGCGGGAAGGAATGATGCCCATGGAATTCGCCTCCAAATGTTACATGTCCTCGAAGAAGGGTTCGCCGGCCTCATTTTCCAGAATGCCCAGCTCGTTGAACTTGAGCGCAACAGGCTTGGCCATGATGTACTTGAGAATGGTGTCGTAGCGAACGCTCTCGGTGTAGGTAAGCAGGGTAAATGCAACGCCGTGCTTTTTGGCGCGGCCGGTGCGGCCGATTCGGTGCAGGTAGTACTCGTTTTCGTTGGGCAGGTCGTAGTTGATAACGGCCTCCACGTCGTCCACGTCAATACCGCGGGCGGCAACGTCGGTGGCCAGCAGAATCTGGAACTTGCCCTTGCGGTAGCCCTGCATCACCTGGTTGCGTGCGGACTGGCGCATGTCGCCATGCAGGCATTCGCAGGGATAACCGGCATTCTGCAGGCGCTTGCACAGGCGCTGGGTCATGTCCTTGGTGTTGACAAACACCATGATGCGCTGGTAAACGTCGCTGTCGAGCAGGTACAGCAGGTGATCGTACTTGCTTTCGCGCTCGGTTTCAATAACGTACTGGGTGATCTGCGGACGGTTTTCCTTCGTGGCCTGAATGGTCACTTCAGCAGGATCCTGCAGGTACTTCCAAGCGATGGTCATGACGTCCTGATTGGTGGTGGCGCTGAACAGCACCAGCTCACGGTCGGACGGCGTGGCTTCAATGATTTTGGTCACGTCCTTGACAAAGCCCATGTTGAGCATTTCATCCGCTTCATCCAGCACCATGGTGTGGATGGCGTCCAGACGGATGTTGCCGCGGTTCATATGGTCCAGCAGACGGCCGGGAGTGGCAACCACAATCTGCGGATTCTGCTTCAGCTGGCTCAGCTGCTTGGTGATAGGCTGTCCGCCGTAAAGGCAGGCGATGCGCACACCGGGAATGAAACGCGCCAGCGCCTTGAGCTCTTCGGTGATCTGCAGGCTGAGTTCGCGGGTGGGGGCCAGAACAAGCTCCTGCACGCGCTTGTCGCTTAAGTTTACATACTCAAGCATCGGAATGCCGAAAGCGCAGGTCTTGCCGGTACCGGTGGGGGCGATGGCGATCACGTCGCGGCCTTCCATCATCAGGGGAAGGGTCTTCATCTGAACGGGGGTCATTTCGGTAAAGCCCATCCGCTCAACAGCCTTGAGGATCTCAGGACTGAGATCGGCGGCTTCGGAAAATTTCATGGTCTGTACAGCTTCTGTTTCCAAAATGGGTTCTCCTTATCAGGCCTGCTTAGCCAGGCACTCTTCAATGGCGTGGCTCAGCTGATCAGGGCAGGAAGTAGCGCCGCGGCAGGGAATGCCGCGCAGGCGGTTCATGATCTCTTCGGCGTTCTGGCCGACGACAGCAGCCGCCAGACCAACGGTGTTGCCACGGCAGCCGCCGGTGAATTTGCACTCGGTGATGATGCCGTTTTCGATTTCAAGATCGATGGCGGTCGAGCAGGTGCCCTTGGTTTTATAATGCATAACAATCTCTCCTTTTATATGGCTTATTGCAAATTAAGCCAATTTATTTATTTCGACACCATACCCCGTTTTCCTTCTTCGTATTTCACATTACGCTGAATTAAGCATACCCTGAGACTATCAGGCATAAAAAGGAGCGGCGCAATGAGGGTGCTTGTAACAGATGAATCAGGCGTGTGGAAATGCACGCACAGCGAAGCTGCGCCCAAACAGCTTCCGTTTGAACTGGAATGCCCGTGTACGCCGTGTGCAGCGCATGCGCTGATCGCCTGCTGCTGCGAAAAAACACACGAATGCCTTTGCCTGCAAAGGCACTCCTGGAATCCGGTCAGCTGCATGCCTGCTGTTCCGGGAATCAGCAGCATGGTATTCTCTCCCTGCGAAAGATACCTGTATCAGCTTGGCACAGAGGCAGACAGCATCCATACGCGCCTGACCGCAACGGGGGAGTTGCTGTTTGCTGCTCCTGTTGGCGTATTCCCGCGGTCTATGCGCATGATCCAGCAGGGCAGACGTCTGCTGATCGCCGGAGGCGCTGCGGGCGAAGCCTACATACTACGTGCGCCTGAACTGCTGAATGAACGGACGATTTATACCAGACATGCCTGTTTTTCTGCGGATCTGTGGGCAGGTGGGATCGTTCTAGTTTGTGCGGCAGAGGGAGACGATATCCATACGGTGATCTATACGCTGTCTGCGCGTGGCGTAAAACCTGCGAAACTGACGGAGCTGCCCGGCCAACCCGGAGGACTGTGCGTGTGTCCGGATGGGAAGACGGCACTGGTCAGCACGCCCGATGGGCTGATGAAACTGGATCTGTGCAGCGGCATCGTTCTTTGGAACCGCCCGGAATGGGCTCTGTGTATGCATCTGGAATGTCGCGGCAGCCGGGTACTGATCAGCGATACGCTGGACGGTCGGATCTGTCTGATGAACCATAATGCACCGTGGGAGCAGCAGATTCTGTTTCGTGGAACAACAGCACAGGCGTGCTTTCTGTAAAAAACGTGTATCATTTGTGTGTTCGCTGCGCATCCTTTCCATGAAAAGACCCGCCAGCGATACTGGCGGGAACGGATATGAAGGAGGCATGAATCATGCTTAACAAGCTTTCACTGGTGCTGGTCATCATCGGCGCGATCAACTGGGCGCTGATCGGTATTTTTCAATTTGATCTGGTTGCTTATCTCTTTGGCGGACAGTCCGCCATGCTCAGCCGGGTGATCTATACGCTCGTGGGTGCAGCCGGACTGTGGTGCATCACACTGCTGTTTGGCGAGCATGCGTCTGTGAAGGAATGACGCAGCGCAAGGCGCAGCTGCTGGGCAGCCTGCAGCAGAAAGGCACGGTTGGTGGGTTTACCGCGTTCGGGATCGATGGTCGCTCCGAAATGACGTTCGATCCCGGCAAGGCTGCCTTGTGTGAATACGCTTTCCACGGCGACGCGCAGACAGCGCTCTACGGCAGCGGAGGTTGTTGAAAACTGCTGTGCGCAGGAAAGATACAGCGATTCCAGAGGCATTCGTTCCCAATCCGGCGAAGGGATCAACCGCTGCAAAAGCCAGGAAGCATATTGCCTGCCTTTGTAGCGCTGCGCCAGTCCGATCTCATCCAGAAAGGCATTTACGCTTATACATACCTGCGTGTTTTGAACCGCTGCCGCTTTTGGCAGCGGTTTTTGGCTGAGAATACGAATCAGTCTGCAAAGCCGGGATGGAGTAACACCCGGACAAACAACCACATCCGCCCATTCAGGTTTTGCAATATAGCATTCAGGCGGGCATATAAACAGTACGCGCGGCGGACAAACCAGCCGTGAAAGGGTTTGACCAATCATCATCCCTTCGCAGGCAGACAGGCACTGATGTAGCAGAAGAACGCTGTAGTGTTCTGTTTTGAGCCGACTGACGGCGTCAGCACCGTCGTTTGTCCATTCAACGTCCCAGTCTTTACAGACAAGCGTCTGTGCAATGGCACAGGCCATATCCTGATCAGACAAAGCAATCAAAAGCCGCATGGGCGCACCTCCCAGGGGGAAAGATACGCCATGCGGCTTTGTGCTCCTGCTGTGAAAAAAGAAAGGCTTTGTCGAAAAACGTCACTGGTTCTGTGCCAGAAAAACGGCTGCTTCGTTAACGGCATCTACGACTGCGCGTGAGGAGATCGTCGCACCAGACACGGCATCGATATCCTGCCCCAGCGCCAGCGGCGGAACCTTGCTGATGAACAGGCTGGTAAACGAATCTTCCTTTACTCGGCTGCCAACGCCTTCCGTTTCCATAAAGCGCACGCCGCCAACGTCCAGCTTTTGAATGGCGCCGCTGGTGTCCAGCGTAAGTCTAACCAGCACCGGGCCGCCATAGCCGATGACGCTTGCATTGGCTGTAAGCACATCCTGCTGTATGATACCGCTGTTTTGCTTCAAATGGGGCTTCATTTGAGCTGCAGCCGCATTCACGCCGTCGATGATGGCTGTGCTGGTCACGGTGGCGCCAGAAATGCCGTCGATGTCCTGCCCAAGCGTCAGCGGGACGTGTTTTCCGATGAACTGGTCTGTAAAAGACGCTTCTTTGGCTTTTGCTCCCAAACCTTCCGTTTCGTTGAAATCTGCGCCTCCTACGTGAATGCCTGCAAGGGTTCCATCTGGACGAATGCCGACGATCAGCTCAATCGGCCCGCCATAGCCCTGCACGGTCTGCTTGACTGCATAGCCCAGCGGTTCACCGCCACGAAGCACAGTATAGGCCATTTCAAGGCCGTCCTTTGCCTCAATCGTCATTCGTTCAAAGGCATCCATTCCTTCGCCTGCATAAGGAAACAGCTGCCGGAACAGCCCTTCATGCGTCTGCAGATCGCGGTCCATTTTTGCATCGGCACTGCCGCCTGCAGACAGTGCGGTCACGCCGACGGCTGCAACAACGGCTGCAATGATCAAACCTGCCCATTTTCGCTGCTTATCCATTCGTTCAAGCCTCCTCTGCAGGCAGTCTGCCCACCGGAGCGGCGTGCTATGCTCATTGTCGAAAAGTGAGGCAGGAACGACAGTTTTCGCATGCTCATCCGACAGCCAGCAGTCGAAGCCTACGCTATACTGACCGTATATTGATCACAGGAGGCAGCGTATGGTCACATCATCCGGCACGACGGGCAAAACCGCGGCCTCATCGCTTTACCGAAAAAAAGGAGTTCTGGCGGCCATTCGGCCTGCGGTCAGACCGGCATTGCTTTCTGTTGCATTGTTCCTGTTCAGCTTTATCCGCTGCTGGAAGATTCCCTCTCCGTTTACTGCGGCGCTGCTTGCCGCTTTGCCTGGAAAGCCGCCTGCGGTATTGTTGGCGGGTCTTGCTGCAGGCGCGGGGCTGCGTGTGCTTTGGAATATCGATCCGGACGTCTGGCAATATGTGGGCTGCGGATTTTTGTGGGTGCTGATGCAGAAGTGTCGCCCGCGTACAAATGTGGAAGCGGCCGCTCTGGGAGGATTGACCATGCTTCCGCGGATCGCAGCGGCGATGATGACAGGGGAAACATTGCCTGTGATGTACAGCTGTGCAGCCCTTCCGCTGGCGATGCTTTTTGCAGCAGCCATCCGTTATGGGGCTGAAGCCGTACATCAGGCTGGTGCTTCTGCACGTCCGCTGGAACGCTGTTGTATGCTGATACCGGTTCTGCTGCTGATGATGGGCCTTGGCTTTTTTCGCGTTGGCCCCGTGAATCTGGGCCAGGTGGCTGCAGTATGTGCAGTTTGTATTTTTTCATGGATATCCGGCCCGGCATTTGGTGTTCTTGGAGGACTGACGTGCGGCTTTGCGCTTACGCTTGGAGGACATGCCAGCATGATCGCTGTCAGTCTCAGTCTGTGCGGACTTTTGTGCGCCATGCCTGTGGTGATCAGCAAACGATGGCTGGCTCTCCCGGCGGTATGCGCTGCATGGGCTGCGGCAGCACTGCTGATGCTGGACGGTTCATCGGCCCTTGACCTGTGGGCAGCAGGGATAGGAAGCGTTCTGTATATGCTGATCCCGTCAGCGGTTCTGGAAAAACTGAAGCCGTATCTGCGCGGGAGGCAGTCAGGCGGCCAAACGATGGACAATGCATATGTCAGCCAGCGGATCCGTCATATGCGTGAAGCGATCCGGCAGTTGGCTCAGGCGCTTCCGGAATACGAAGCACAACCCGCTGAAGATGAACTGAAAAGTACGCTTTGCAGGCAGTGCATGAAACGGGAGGTGTGCTGGGGCCGCAAATCGGCGAGCACTGAACAGTTGCTCAGCGAAATGATGGAACTTTGCAGCAACGGGAAAGAAATTAATGAAATAACGCTTCCGTCGCTTGCGGAACATGGGTGCCTGCATGCGGGGCTGGCACAGTCGCTGGTAAAAGATGTGCTGTCCCGTCAGCAGCAGCGCAATACCGCTGTACGGCGTGCACGATATAAACGCGAAGTAACGCTGACACATCTGGCGGCCCTGTCGGGTACCCTCGGCGAATTGGGCGACATGGCTGTGGGGGAGAGCTTTGACGATCTGCGAGCAGCGCATGTGATCTCACAGGCACTGGAACAGCTGAACATTCCGGCAAGGCTCAGTTATGCAAGACGTGTGGAGGGTCATCTGCAGGCGGCGCTGCAGACCCGCGGAATGCCGCAGAAAGCGCTGGATCAGCTGCTTGCCTATTTGGAAACGGAGCAGGAAATGCCGCTTTCGGTCTCGATGGCGGAAAAAGGCGTGATCGAACTGGAGGAGATCCCATTGTACAGCGCTTCTGTCGGCATGGCCTCGCTTTGCGCTGACGGCACACAGGGCGACCACTGCGGCGATGCTCTTTCCGCTAAACGCTGCGAAGGCGGCAGACTGCTGATGATGCTTTGCGATGGAATGGGGCACGGGGAAAAGGCGCATCAGCAAAGCGAAAAAACCATTGAATTGCTTTTGTTGCTGCTGGAGGTTGGATACACGCGCCATCAGGCCATCACAGCTGTCAATGGAATGATGCTCGGCGCACAGGTGGAGGAACGCTTTTCCACCGTCGATCTGGCAGATGTGGATTTGTGGACGGGCGAGGTATCGTCCGAAAAGCTGGGCGCGTGCGCGTCGTGGGTGATTCGCGGCAATCACATGAAAAAGATCAGCGGATCGTCGCTGCCACTGGGGATCATGGAGGAGGCGGCTCCTACAGCCTCGCAGTACCGGCTGCACAGCGGGGATATTCTGGTGCTGATGAGCGACGGTGTGGCAGACGTTTTTGCAGAGGAAAGCCAGGTGCGTGCTGCACTGATGGACAGCCTGTACATCCAGCCACAGCGAATGGCTGACGCTATTTTGCGAAACGCTTTGTTGGCTGCGGGGGGAAGTCCAAAGGACGACATGAGCGTGATGGTCCTGCTGTTGTTAAGCCGACAGCAGGTAAGGTAAATAAAAGAGGAACAGTGCGTTTTGCATCGTTCCTCTTTTTGATGTTACAGCGTGATCCAGAAACGTTTGAGCTCCACATTTTCGTTTGGCTCATGCACGGTGAATTCGTAAACTCCGCCGTTGGCTAAAATGGTTTTTTCGCTGCCGGTATTACCGTCTATGCATGTAATCAGCACCCGTTCAAGGCCAAGCTGCCTGCAAAGCGGCAGCGCCATGCGCAGCATCTCTTTCGCATAGCCCTTTCGGCGTTCGGATGGACGAATGGAGTAGCCGATATGTCCGCCGTACTTTTCAAGATAATCGTTGAAAAAATGTCTTACCTGCAGCAGCCCCAGCAGTTTGTGATCGGACTTGCGCACAAACATAAACTGCGTTGCAGGTACCAGATGTGCAGGAACAAAAGCCGGATCCTCGGCCAGCAGTGATATGCGAATATATTCGTGTGGATCTTCGATCTTTCTCAGAGGGCCGCAGCCGTCCATGGAACTGCCGCAGTCCAGAAATTCCTTTCTGTACGCAGCGATCTGTTCAGCATATTCAGGCGAGGGATTTATCAGAATGAATTTGCTCATACATACCTCCCATAAAACAAAAAGCAGCATGTGCTTGCGCCACGCTGCTTTTGAAATGAGGATCAGGCCACCTCGCGGTAGCTGATCTCCAGATGATAGTTTTCACAGGCTGCTTCCTGAAATACGCGTAGCAGGCGGGGCATATAGTCCGCCATTCTGCCGCGGGGCTGGGACGGATAGCATACGGTGATGCGCAGCGCATCGGTTTCGCTGGTCAGCTCGTCATGCAGGGCGTCGAGATTGGCGCCGTAATAGAAGGGAAAGTTCAGCGCTTCCTTCAGGTAGCTGTGCAGCGAGATCTTTTCTTCAAAGGGAGTCAGGTCGAGTACAATATCTCTCATGGGGAAACCTCCTGAATCAGTACAGCTGGACAAAGGTCTTGAAAGCATCAGGCGTGTAATAGATCAGCCCGTCGCTGGAATAAACGATGCGCTCGTCGCTGCGCTTGCCGTCGGTGGTGTTGACGTCACACTCGTACCAGGTGCGGCCCTTGGCGGAGGGCAGCTGCTTTTCGCGGTTCTGGAATTCATCGCCGCCGATGGAACAGCCGGGCATGACTTCGGCCAGATTATCCTTCTTGGCAGTCCACCCCAGTTCCTTGGCCTCGGCCTTGGTGATATAGTTGCAGGGAAGGGCGCCAAACCTCACCAGATACGCAGCCACTTCGCCGATGGAGCTGTACTCGCCGTACTCGTCCAGCTTGATGTTCAGGTCAACAGTAATGGCAGGCTCTGCAGCCTTGGGGGGTTCGATGGTCACCTTGATCTGAGTGAAGGTTTCGTAGTGATTGCCAGTGTAGTAGATAAGACCGTCGTTGGAAAAAACAATACGCTTGCTGCCGCGGTAGCCACCGTCGAAGTCGATGTCGCACTCCGTCCACTTGCGTCCTTTTTTGTCAGGCAGCGTGCCTTCGTAGTTGCCGAAGCGATCGCCGCCAATGGAGAAACCGGGAGCAACTTTATGCAAATTGCCCTGCTTGTTGTTCCAGCCAAGATCGCTGGCTTCGTTTTTGGTCAGAAAGTTGTCGGGCAGCCGCTCGTACAGCGCCAGATAAACGGCAACTTCTTCCATGCTGTCATACCAGCCGCTTTCCTCCACCGGGTAGTCGGCGGAAGACAGCTTGATAACTTTGGCTGCAAGCGCAGAACTGATGGAAAACAGCATCATCAGCGCCATCACAAGCGCAAGCAGTTTGCGTAAAACAGGATGCTTCATGAGGTTCCTCCTTTGAAATTACAGGATAATGGGATTGCTCCAGGCGCTGCGGCCCTGCGTATCCATGATTTGAATGCGCACATGTGTTTCATGTTGGTTGGCGTTGCGGGTGAGGTCATAGGATGCATGGGTCAGCTCTTCGCCGGTGACACAGCGGCTAAAGGCCCATACGGCATTGCTGTAAAAAATGACACGGGAGACGGGGGAACAGCTGACTTCGATTTTGCCGTCCTGTACGCTGATCTGCTCAAAAGCAGGGCCCTGCGAGCAGTAGAAACGGCCAGAGTCAAAAGCTTTCAGCAGGCTTTCAGGAGTGAGTTCGTCTGCCTGCACCATGGTAAAGCTGCGGCCAGCTTCGCCGTTGTACCAGTGCGAGTCGTCAGAAGCGACAAAGTTGAAGAACGTACCATGCGCAGCAGCAACGTCCAGAATGCTGGAAGAATCCGCTCGGTCGCCGTTCCAGGGGTAGGTGGAGGCGCTGTTGTAGATCTCGGCAGCAGTGACGTCATAGAGGCCGCTCAGTGTGGCAAGGGTGTTCAGCGACCATGCGGGATGCGCAATGATCACGCGTCCACCATGGGCGCGGCAGCGGTCGATGCATTCCTGAAACATGCGCGGATAGTCGGAAAAGTCTACATTTTCATCCATGCCGAAGCACACCAGATGAACGACTTCGCCGGGCAGGGAATAGTCCGCCTCCATGCCGCGCAGCACCAGCATGCCATCCTCCATGTGCGTATTTTCAGATACGACACGGTGATCCGTCAAAGCCAGAAAATCATAACCGCGTTCGCGGTAAAACTGCTTTACCTGCTCAGGCGTGAGCTTGCCGTCGCTCAGCGTGGTATGGCAGTGAAGGTTGCCTTTGAAAAATGGTTTGTTTGCATCAAACAGGTTCATTGCGCAATCTCCCTTCTGAAAAAGATGCACAAGCATTATAGACCCTTCCCAAAATAAATGCAACAAAAATACAATCTATACAAACGTTTGCTCATGATGAAAAATTGCGTTTTACAAGAGAAAAGGAAGGATCTCTTCTGAGATCCTTCCTGAAATGGTACCCTCTGATTAATACATGCCGCCCATGCCGGGAGCGCCAGCGGGCGCAGCAGGTTCGGGAGCGGGAATGTCGGCGACCAGGCTTTCGGTGGTCAGCACCAGAGCAGAAACGCTGGCGGCGTTCTGCAGAGCGCTGCGGGTGACCTTGGTGGGGTCGATGATGCCGCGCTCGACCATGTCGACGTACTCGCCCTTCAGAGCGTCGTAGCCGTAACCGGTCTTGTGGCTGTTCTTCACGTTCTCGACGATCACGCTGCCGTCGATGCCGGCGTTCTTGCTGATCTGACGCAGGGGCTCTTCCAGAGCACGAACGATGATCTCAACACCGGTCTTGGCGTCGCCGGCGTAGTTGGCCAGCTCGGCGCGTACGTTGGGCAGAACGTTGAGCAGAGCGATGCCGCCGCCGGGCACGATACCCTCTTCAACAGCAGCGCGGGTAGCGGCCAGAGCATCTTCGATGCGCAGCTTGCGCTCCTTCATCTCGATCTCGGTAGCAGCGCCGACCTGGATAACGGCAACGCCGCCGGCCAGCTTGGCCAGACGCTCCTGCAGCTTTTCACGGTCGTAATCGCTGGTGGTCTCTTCAATCTGGCTGCGGATGGAAGCAACGCGGCCGGCGATCTCGTCGGGGCTGCCAGCGCCTTCCACGATGGTGGTGTTTTCCTTGTCAACCTTCACCTGACGGGCGGTGCCCAGCAGGTCGATGGTGGCTTCCTTCAGGTCCATGCCCAGCTCGTCGCTGATGACCTGACCGCCGGTGAGCACGGCGATGTCGCGCAGCATTTCCTTGCGGCGGTCGCCAAAGCCGGGAGCCTTGACGGCAACGCAGGTAAAGGTGCCGCGCAGCTTGTTGACGACCAGCGTGGCCAGAGCCTCGCCCTCGACGTCCTCAGCGATGATGAGCAGCTTGCGGCCGGCCTGCACCACCTGCTCCAGCACGGGGAGGATCTCCTGAATGTTGGAGATCTTCTTGTCGGTGATCAGGATGAAGGGATTGTCCAGAACGGCTTCCATCTTTTCGGTGTCAGTCACCATGTAGGCGCTGGCGTAGCCGCGGTCAAACTGCATGCCTTCCACGGTGGTCATACCGGTGGACATGGTCTTGCTTTCTTCAACGGTGATGACGCCGTCCTTGCCGACGGTCTCCATCGCGTCGGAGATCAGCTGGCCGATGGTCTCATCGCCGGCGGAAATGCTGGCGACCTGAGCGATGGCCTGCTTGCTGGTGATGGGCTGGCTGATCTGCTGCAGGCCTTCAACGGCAGCGGCAACGCCAGCCTCGATGCCCTTCTTGAGCACCATGGGGTTGGCGCCGGCAGCCAGGTTGCGCAGACCTTCACGGATGATGGCCTGAGCCAGCAGGGTGGCGGTGGTGGTGCCGTCGCCGGCAACATCGTTGGTCTTGGTGGAAACTTCCTTCACCAGCTGGGCGCCCATGTTCTCGAAGGGATCTTCCAGCTCGATCTCCTTGGCGATGGTCACGCCGTCGTTGGTGATGAGGGGAGCGCCGAACTTCTTGTCCAGCACAACATTGCGGCCCTTGGGGCCGAGGGTGATCTTCACAGTGTCAGCCAGAGCGTTGACGCCCTTTTCAAGAGCGCGGCGGGCTTCCTCGCCGTACTTGATCTGCTTAGCCATAATGAGGTTTCCTCCTTACAAACTCAAAGTGGGATTGTACTGTGAGTGGAAAAAAGTTACTCGACAGTCGCGAGAATGTCGCTCTGACGAACGATGATCAGGTTCTGACCGTCGATCTTCACTTCAGTGCCAGCATACTTGGAATAGATGACCTTGTCGCCAACCTTGACGTCCATCTTGACTTCCTTGCCGTCAACCAGGCCGCCGGGGCCCACGGCCAGTACTTCGGCCATCTGGGGCTTTTCCTTGGCGGTGCCGGTCAGCAGGATGCCGCTCTTGGTGGTTTCTTCGATCTCGACGTTCTTGATGACCACACGGTCGCCCAAAGGCTTAACGTTCATCTCTGTATCCTCCCTAAACATTGGATAGTGTTTTCTGTTGTTAGCACTCGTGCAAATGGAGTGCTAACAACAGAACCTAATATACGGCATTTCTTCCCAAGTGTCAAGCGTCCGAAGGACTTTTTTTCGCTTTCAAACCGGAAAAACAGACCATTTTACAAAACGGCCATATTTTCTTCTTTTTTCGTGCATATGTTTCGCGGCACAGGTTTTATGGTACAATGAAGCTGCAAAGGAGGGGAAAACATGCACAAGGATGCATCCCTTATGCTGTTGGACTGGTATGATGATTTTAAGCGTGATCTGCCGTGGCGGCGCACACGGGATCCTTACCATATATGGCTGTCTGAAATTATGCTGCAGCAGACGCGCGTGGAGACGGTCAGGGGATATTATGCGCGTTTTCTGGAGTTGTTTCCTACGGTACAGGCTTTGGCGCATGCCCCGCAGGAGCAGGTGCTCAAGGCATGGGAAGGGCTGGGCTATTACAGCCGGGCGCGTAACCTGCAAAAAGCGGCGCAGGTCATCACAAATGAATATGGCGGTGTTTTTCCAAAGAAATACGACGCGATTTTGGCTCTGCCGGGCATTGGCCCCTATACTGCCGGCGCCATCGGCAGTATCGCATTTGGCCTGTGTGAACCTGCGGTGGACGGAAATGTGTACCGCGTTGCCTCACGTTTCTGGGGGATTCGCGAGGATGTTGGCATACCTGCAGTACAGAAACAGATCCGTCAGCTGGTAAAGGAAAGCATTCCGCCTGACCGGCCGGGGGATTACAATCAGGCCCTGATGGAACTGGGTGCAACGCATTGCTGTCCTGGTACGCCGCGCTGCGACCTGTGTCCATGGAATGAAATTTGCGACGCCTGCCAGGAGGGTGACGCAGAGGTGCTGCCCGTACATGAAAAGAAACGTCCGCCCAAACAGATCGACATGGCGGTGTGCCTGCTTACGATGGGAGATAAAATTGCCGTGGTGCAGCGCAGCGAGCGCATGCTCAACGGCCTGTATGTGTATTGCCTGATTGAAGAGGAAAATGAGCCCAATGCTGTTTTGCAGTTGATGAAGGAACAGGGGATCGACTGCCGCTTTGTCAAGGAGCTGGGAGAAGCAAAGCATGTATTCACTCACAGGGTTTGGAACATGAAGCTGCTGCATTACGAACTGCAGTCGCCGCCGGAAGGGATGCAGATGGTCACACGGGAAGAAATGGCTCGGCTGCCGTTTCCAAGCGCGATGAACGCTGCGGTAAAGGCAGCCAATCAGTTGCTGGAACTGAAATAAAAAACGGAGGCGGGCCTGCTGGCCCGTCTCCGTCGCTGTTTATCGGCGTTCGGTCTCCCATTCTGTGACTCGACCGTTCTGTGCATCGATTGTAAAATCAATCTCCATCCCATCAGCGATCACTTCGCCTTCGTAAACAGTCCGCCCGTCTTCTTTTTCAGTCTCAAATTCTGTGATTTTGCCACCGGTCACAATGGACAGCACCAGCTTGCGGGCGTCATCTGCCGTCAGGGATGCTTCTGATGAAATGAGTGCGGTTTGCGCGTAGAAAAAATCACTTTCGAGCAATGCTCCGGTTTCAGCGTTCAATTCCACCCAGCCGCTGCTTTCATTTGTGCTCAGATGCACTTTGTACGAATACCGCCCGTCGTCCTTGTCCAGTGTGACAAAATGGATGGAAGCTTCCGGGTACAGTTTGAGCACTTCTGTTTCTGCATCGGCCTGTGTAAGAACGACAGACGAACCTCCACGGTCATTGACAGCATCCATCTCTACGCGCTGTATGACGGTGGCTTGCGGATCAACGGTGACCTCATAACGGTCGCCGTTTACCGTACGAAAGTGGTAGACATTCATTCCGTCATCTTTTTCCGTACGGGTCATTTCTGCACCTTCGGGAACAACCGAACGGGCCGTTTCATCAAGTGTTGCAGCAAAAGCGCTGTTAGTCAGGAGGAGCAGCATCAACATAACCAAAACCGTTTTCTTCATCAAAATCATCTCCTTTCACGGTGATTTATATGTCAACGCAAAAAAGTCAGCTGAAACGGAAATAAATGTAACAAAAGCGTTTGAATGCAATCAAAAGCCGGAGCCTGTTGGCTCCGGCTTAAATGTTTATTTTCCAGCAATATCGCTGCCGCAGTGCTGGCACTTGACGGCTTCGTCATGCACAGCCTGCTTGCAGAAGGGGCAAAGGCGGGGGGCCTTCTTGGGGGCCTCTTCCTTCTTGGGCATGATCTTGGCCATGGCCTTCACAAACAGGAAAACGCAGAAGGCAATGATGAGGAAGTTGATGATGTTCTGGATGAAAGCGCCGTAATTCAGGGTGCCGACGCCGGCTTCCTTGGCGGCCTCAATGCTGGCATACTGCTGGCCATCCAGAGCAATGAACAGGCCGCTGAGGTTCACGCCGCCGGTGATCAGACCGATAACGGGCATGAGCATGTCGTTGACCAGAGAATTGACGATGGTGGTGAAAGCGCCGCCGATCATAACGCCGGTTGCCAGTTCCAGAATGTTGCCCTTGGTGCAGAAACGTTTGAATTCATCAAACAGCTTTTTCATGTGGTGTCATCCTTTCAGGCATGTGATCCTGATAAAAGAATAGCGGAAGTGTATGGAATTGTCAATGAGTGTTTTGATGAATTTCATGGCAGCGGAGCATCGCCGTATGAAAAGTAGCCTACGCAGTCAGCACCGGCGCTGAGAACGCAGCGTGCTGTTTCTGTGATGAAATCATCCTCAATCTGAATGATGGGCCACAGTTTCTGATGCGGCAGGAATGAGGCGCGTGCTTCAGCAACTTCACGCCCGACCCATGCCGGTGTGAAGCCGTCATGCAGAAGCTGGCGAGCACAGCGGCTGTCTGTCAGGGAAGAACCGCTGAAGGACTGCAGCTGCGCGCCAAAAGCTTCTTCCATAGCAGCCCATTCATGACCCAGACAGGCTACGCCAAATTCGTGGGGATAGCAGCGGTAAAGCATGTGTGACACGATATCCAGCGAACGGCAGGCCGCTGCTGTCTGCCCGACAAAACGCCCCAGTGAAGGCGGAAAAATGAAGGCGCCTGCCATCAGTCCATCACGCAGCTGATGAACGCGATCAGCAAAATGATCCATATACTGCTGAATACAACTTTCTCGAAAGGCAAACCATTGCTGCAATAACGCCTTGTCCTTTTCAGAAACAAGACGCGTAGCTGCCAGCCGCTCCACGGACGCACGCACAGCTTCGCCATCAATACCCTGCGCTTGCATCGCTTTCATACAGGCCGGGCAGAAGCAGGTGAAGAATGGTTCGATGCCTTCGATGGAGGCAAAGGAGGCAAAGCGCGCGCCATCCACCAGAATACCGCGGACATAGGGAAAAGTTTCAGCGCGCATCAATACTTCATCCAGCAGACGTTGGGCATTTGCGTGATCATTGGGACAGCCTGAGCGAAACCAAGGCTGGGGTTTGCCAGTGTGATCAATAGCAGGCAGACTGCTATTTTCATTCACGCGATATGCACCGCATGAAAGATACAGTTCAATTCCCTCGCTGGACAGTGCGTCCGCTGTTTCTGGCGTGGGAGCGCCCATGACGACAGCATCAATCTGATGCCTGCGCAGCTCCTGCGCGCACTCTGCGGGATGTTCATTATCAAAGCCGAAGATGAAGGTTTTCACGTGCTTTAGACCGCCTTTTATTTCTGCTGTGCTTTTTCCTGATGCACTCGCTGCATCAGGCTGTCCATGGCGTCGACAATAGAGGGCAGTTCGTGTGAGATAGTGCACACATGCGGCACGTCGTGCAGCCACAGCTTCTGGCGCACACTGCTGCTGACGCCGCCCAGGATCTCGTCCGCGCTGCCCTTCCAGATGGTTTCATCCGCATCGCTTTGCACACACAGAATGGGGCATGTGATGCTGAACAGATTTTTGCGCGCCATCTGGATCAGCTTGTGAAGATCGGCGCCTTTGGCTGTGGGAAAACCTGAGTAGCCAAAATCATATGTTTTGTCCAGTTTTGCATGCCGTTCTGTTCCTGGCCCCCATGCGATGCGGGGCAGCAGCGGCGCACACAGGCCTGCAAGCGGCAGCAGACGGTTTTGAACAGCTGTAGGCGCAGAGATGGGCACGCAGGCGTCCACCTTCATCTGCTGGGCGACCAGCAGCGCCAGTACGCCGCCCATGGACAGGCCGCAGATGGCGAAGGTTTTTACCTGCTGCATCATTTCAAGCGACGCCTCTTTGGCGGCCTGCAGCCATTGCTGCCAGGTGGCTTTGCTCATGTCATCCTCGCTGGAAGCATGGCCGGGCAGATTGATGGTGTGTACGGTATAGCCGCGCTGTGCCAGTGCATCGGCTAGTTTGCGCATGTGCGCGCATGTGCCGGTAAAGCCGTGAACCAGCAGCACGCCGCAGTCTCCGCCCTTGTGTTTGTAAGGTCGGCATACTTCCCGGTCAAAATAATCATTTTTGTAAGGCTCCATCAGAAAGACTCCTTTCCATGAATTATGGTTCCAGTTTTTCAATATCTTCGCGTCTGCCCATCACAAGCAGCACGTCTTCAGATTCAAGCGGCAGATCCGGAGCGGGGGATATCAAAAAGCGTCCGTCACGCCGGATGGCAAGAATGTTTACGCCATAGCGCCGACGCACATTCAGGCTGAAAATGCTGCTGCCAGCCCACCCAATGGGCAGACGGATCTCGATGATCTGGTGATCGTCGCCCAGGTTCATCAGGTCCAGCACATTGGGCGTCAGCATGCTGCGTGCAACACGCGCGCCCATATCCCGCTCGGGAAAAACCACGCGGTCTGCACTGATTTTGCGCAGTACCTTCGCATGCAGCTCATCATTTGCTTTTGTAATGAGGAAAGGAACACCCAGTTCCTTGAGCAGCACCGATATCAGAATGCTGTCGCGCGTGTTTTGCCCAATGCTTACGACGGCTGCGTCAAAGTTGCCTACGCCAAGCGTGGAAAGTGCTGCTTCGTCCGTGGCGTCCAGCTGCATGGCCTGCGTTACATAGGGGGCGATGGCGGTAACGAGCGATTCGTCTGAATCCACAGCCAGCACCTCATGGCCCAGCTCACAGAGGGTTTTGGCGACGCTTCTGCCGAACCGGCCAAGGCCGATCACCAGAAACTGTTTGGCTTTCATGGTTTTGTCCTCCTCAGCCGATCATGATCTTTTCTTCAGGAAAGCGGATGCGTGCAGCCGCTTCCCCGCTGTGCTGTGCCAGGGCAAAGGCCAGCGTGAGCGGCCCTACGCGGCCTAGATACATCAGCGGCATCAGCAGACATTGGGATGCTGGCCTGAGGGAAGGCGTATTGGCTGAGGAAAGGCCCGTAGTACTGAATGCGCTAACAACTTCATACAGCAAGTCGATCGTCGGGATGCCACTGCCGCGCTCGAATATGCTGATCAGAACGACCGCTGACAGCACCAGCAGCAAACCGATGAAGGCAATGGCCATACTGCGGCGGGCAGTATCCTGCGGGATCTCACGGCCGAGCAGCTGAATATGTTCCCGCCCCCGCACAACGTCCAAAACCAGCACCACCAGCATCAAGACGGTGGTGGTTTTGATACCTCCACCGGTCGATGCAGGCGAAGCGCCAATAAGCATATATACACAGCCCAGCAGCTTGCCGGAATCGCTGAGTTCAGCCTGTTCTACGCTGGCAAAGCCGGCGGTGCGCAGCGTAACAGCCTGAAACAGGCTGTTGATCAGCCGGACATGCCATGGCATATTCTTGAAGGGTTCACTTTGATATTCCGTCAGCCAAAACAGCAATGTGCCTGATAAAATCAGAATGCCGGTCAGCAGCAGTACCAGCCGCGCATGAAGCGAAAGCCTGTGAAAACGCAAACGGTGCTGCAGACATTCGAGAATCACGGTAAATCCCAGTCCGCCCAGCACGATCAGCACACAGATCACCAGCAGGAACAACGGATCATGGGACATGTGTGTCAGGCTGCGCCAACCGCCAAACACGTCGAAACCTGCGTTGCAAAAAGCGCTGACGGCTGTAAAATAACTGTACCAGGCACCTTTTTTGACGCCGTACAGGGGTATGAGGCGAAGCATCAGCAAAAGTGCTCCGCCTGCTTCAATGATCAGTGTAAGGAAAAGAAAATGAAGGGACAGCCTCACGGTTCCGCCAAGCGTGGTCTGGTTCATGGAATCGCGAAGCACAACGCGCCCGCGAAGCGTCAGGCGTTTGCCCAGCGTTACCATGATGAGCGTGGCAAAGGTCATAAAGCCCAGCCCGCCGATCTGGATCAACACCAGCAGTACGGCCTGTCCAAACGTCGAAAGCTGCGTACCGGCATCCATGATGGTAAGTCCGGTCACGCATACGGCGGAGGTAGCGGTAAACATTCCCTTCATCAGACCTGCACAGCGCCCTCCGGAACCCGATACAGGCATGGCAAGGATCAGCCCACCCAGCAGTATGATGATCAGAAAGCCCAGTGCAAGCAGACGCTCAGGCCTGACGATGCGATAACTCCAGGATCGCTTGTGCTGTATTTCCAAATATATGCCTCCTGAAATATTATTATATTCCCTTTTGCAGCGGTTGTATAGAAGCGTTTTTGTGTTTGCGTTTGGGCGATTGACAAAGTGAACGCAAACCCGTATCATAAATAAGTTAGGAAGATGGGGAGGATTTGGGAATGATCATCCTTGGCATTGACCCGGGTCTGGCTACGCTGGGCTGGGGCGTGATCGAAGCGGAGCGCGGCAGGCAGCGGCTGGTCAACTACGGCTGCATCCTCACTACCCCGCAGCAGCGTTTTCCGGAGCGGCTTAAGCAGATCGGTGAAGATATGCGTATGCTGCTGGAAACCTACAAGCCTGAAGAGATCGCCTTTGAAGAACTGTTTTTTGCCAAAAATGTTACAACGGCGCTGACCGTTGGCGCGGCGCGCGGTGTTGCACTGGCAGCCTGTGCGGAATATACCGACAAGCTTTATGAATACACCCCCATGCAGGTCAAGCAGGCCATCGTGGGATACGGCAAGGCAGAGAAGCAGCAGATTCAGCAGATGGTGAAAATGCTTTTGCACATGGAGGACATCGCCCGTCCTGACGACGCGGCGGACGCCATTGCCATTGCGCTGACCCATGCGGCAACCGGCCCTGCCAAAGAGCAATTCAAAATGAAATGAGGGATGCGCTGTGATCGCAATGGTCAAGGGCATTTTAATGGAAAAAAGCGAGGGCGAGGCCATCGTTATGACCGGCGCGGGTCTGGGCCTTCGTATGATGTGCAGCATGAATACGCTCAGCGGCCTTCCTGCTGCAGGAGAGGAATGCACGCTGTACACGCATATGAATGTGCGTGAGGATGCCATGGAACTGTTTGGTTTTCTCAAGCGTGAGGAACGCGATATGTTCCGCCGCCTGATCTCCGTCAGCGGCATCGGCCCCAAGAGCGCGCTGGGCGTGCTGGGCAGCATGCCGCTTTCCGACCTGCGTTTGGCGATTCTGACCGGCGATGCGGCTGCGCTTTCCCGCGCGCCCGGCATTGGCAAAAAGACGGCACAGCGCATCAGCCTTGAACTGAAGGACAAGCTGGCGCAGGATGCACTGGGCGGAACTGCCGGTCTGGAGGATTTTGCTGTGACCGCTGCGGTGGATGCACCCGTGCAGGATGCCGTGAGCGAAGCGATGCTGGCGCTCAAGTCCCTTGGCTATACGCCGCAGGAGGCTGCCAATGCGCTCAAGAGTGTCAAGGGGCAGGCGGATACGCCGGATGAGCTCATCAAGCTGGCGTTGCGTCACATGGCTCAGAATATGTAATGTGAGGAAAGAGGAACGCATATGGATGACCGCATCGTTTCCACGGGCTTTCGTCCCGGTGACGACGAGCAGGAAATGAGCCTGCGCCCCAAAACTCTGCGAGATTACATCGGTCAGGAAAACGTAAAGCAGAATCTGAGCATTTCCATCGAGGCTGCGCTCAAGCGTCACGAACCGCTGGATCACCTGCTGCTCTACGGCCCTCCCGGTCTGGGCAAGACGACACTTGCCGGCATCATCGCGGCTGAGATGGGGCAGAACATCCGCATTACCAGCGGCCCTGCTATTGAAAAAGCAGGTGATCTGGCCAGTATTCTGACCAATCTTGCGGATGGTGATGTACTGTTCATCGATGAAATTCATCGTCTGAGCCGTTCTGTGGAGGAAGTGCTGTATCCGGCCATGGAAGACTATGCGCTGGATATCATGATCGGCAAGGGCCCGACAGCCCGCAGCATCCGTCTGGACCTGCCGCGTTTTACACTGGTAGGCGCCACCACGCGTGCGGGCCTGCTCAGTGCGCCGCTGCGCGATCGCTTTGGCATCATCTTCCGTCTGGAAATGTATGCGCCCGAGGAACTGGCCATGATCGTCAGGCGCAGTGCTGGCATTCTGAATGTGAAGGCGGAGGACGACGGCATTCTTGAAATTGCCCGCCGCAGCCGCGGCACACCCCGTCTGGCCAACCGCATGCTGCGCCGCGTGCGCGACTTTGCACAGATTCGCGGCGGCGGCATCATCACCCGCGAGGTGGCCCGTCAGGCGCTGGATATGCAGGGTGTGGACGATCTGGGTCTTGACCAGCTTGACCGCACGATGCTCAGCACCATGATGGATAAATTTGCTGGCGGACCGGTCGGCCTTGAAACGCTGAGCGCCATGACCGGTGAGGATGCATCCACCATTGAAGACGTGTACGAGCCCTATCTGATGCAGCTTGGTTTTATGATGCGCACACCCCGCGGGCGCGTGGTGACGCCTGCTGCATACGAGCATATGGGCCGCAAGCCCCTGACCCCGCCTGAGGAAGGAGAACAGCTGCGTATATGAAAACCAGCGATTTTGACTATGTGCTGCCGGAAGAGCTGATCGCTCAGACGCCCATGGAGCCCCGCGATCACAGCCGCCTTCTGGTGTATAACCGCGAAGACAAGAGCATCCAGCACCTGCATTTTTACGACCTGCCGCAGTTTTTGCGCAAGGGCGATATGCTGGTGGTGAATGAGACCAAGGTCATCCCGGCCCGCCTGCTCGGCGAAAAGGAAGATACCGGCGTGCCGGTGGAGATCCTGCTGCTCAAGCGTCTGGAAAAGGACGTGTGGGAGGGTCTTGTTCGTCCCGGCAGAAGACTGAAGCCCGGTACCTTCTGCACCTTTGGCAGCGGTCTGCTGCGTGCAGAGATCATCGACAACGCCGAGGACGGTGGCCGCAAGGTGCGCTTCCATTATGAAGGCGTGTTTGAGGAGATCCTTGATCAGCTGGGCCAGATGCCTCTGCCGCCCTATATCCACGAAAAGCTGCAGGACAAAAACCGCTACCAGACGGTGTATGCAAAGCAGGAGGGAAGCGCCGCAGCACCCACCGCAGGATTGCATTTTACCCCCGAACTGATGGCTAAGATTCGCGCTATGGGCGTTGAAATCGTGCCGGTTTTGCTGCATGTAGGCCTTGGAACCTTCCGCCCTGTAAAGGTGGAGGACCTCAGCGAACATCACATGCATGTGGAACATTATGAGGTCAGTCCCGAGGCGGCTGAAAAGATCAACGCTGCCCGTGCGGCAGGCGGCCGCTGTATCTGCGTGGGTACCACCAGCGTGCGCACACTGGAAAGCGCTACCGGCGAGGATTGCCAGGTGCGTGCCGAAGGCGGCGATACAGGCATTTTCATTACGCCCGGTTATACCTTCCACGCTGTGGATAGCCTGATCACCAACTTCCATCTGCCGCAAAGCACGCTGCTGATGCTGATTTCCGCCCTGATGGGCCGCGAGGAAGCGCTGCGCGTTTACCATGAAGCGGTTGAAGAAAAGTATCGGTTCTTCAGCTTCGGCGATGCGATGATGATTCTGTGAGACACAAAAAAGCCCGGATTAACCGGGCTTTTTTGATTGTATTATACCTGAAAAACCAGTTTTCTTCGGGTTGAGCGCGAGAGGGGGCTTTCTTTTGCAAAAGAAAGCCCCCTCCCGGAACCCCTCACTTCGCCAGTTCTCCCCGTACATATCCGGCGAGAATATCTTTGATGCGGGCGTTGCGTCCGCCGTGGGCAACGATGACGTCGGCCAGTTCGATGTAGTTGCGGATGTGCTTGTCAAACATGGGTTTGACGGTGGTAAGATACTGGGCGGAGATGTTTTCGATGCTGCGGCCGCGCTCGTTGATGTCGCGCTCGATGCGGCGCAGAAGACAGATGTCGGTGTCGACACTCATGTAGAGCTTGAGGAACATCAGATCGCACAGGCGCTTGTCATAGAACACATGAATACCTTCGATGATCAACACCTGCGGCGGCTGGATCAGCTCGTCGGTATCATCGCGGCGATGTTCGGGATAGTTGTAGGCCTTGCGGGTAATGGGCTGGCCGGAAAGCAGCAGATTTACATCCTCAAGGAAAAGATCGTGGTCAAAAATATCGGGCTCGTCATAGTTGAGCAGGCAGCGCTGTTCAAAGGGAAGATAGGAGTGGTCTTTATAATAGCAGTCATGGTTGATAACGGTGCAGCCGCTGCCGATGGCATCGGCCAGTTCATGGGCTAGCGTGCTTTTGCCGCTTCCGCTTGCGCCGCAGATACCGATAATGATCATTTGAAAAACCTGCCTCTTCTGTGGTTTGACTTTACGATACCAAACCGCAGTTGTGCTGTCAAGCAAAATACTGCAAAACCTTTTTTGATTGCTTGACTTTCGCGCATCCATCCCATATAATACCCCTATCGGCTTTGACGGGACCAAGTAGCCCTGACAGGCGCGCCTCAAGAGAGCTTTCGGCTGGTGGAAGAAAGCGGCGGCAGTCAGGAGGAATACCTCCCCGAGCCCGGCTGTGAACCTTTTTTCAGTAGCAGTCCGACGGTGCGCCGTTTACAGCGCGAAGGCCTGATGGGGCCTGCAGAGGGCACGCGTATGTGTGCTAAACGGAAGTGGTACCGCGTTTACACGCCTTCCTCCCAATACGGGGGAAGGCGTTTTTCATTTCATAAGGAGGTTTTGTTTTATGGTAGAAGGCCTGACTTTTGCATCACGTTTTGACAAGGTCACAGGCAGCGCGATCCGCGAGATTTTCAAGTATCTGGCCAAACCGGGCATGATCAGCTTCGCGGGCGGCAATCCGTCTTTGGCGGCGCTGCCGGACGAGATCTGCGCCGAGCTTGCGCACGACGTGCTCAAGGCCGACGGCAAGCGCATTCTGCAGTATGGCGCTACGGAGGGTTATCCGCCTTTTGTGGAAAGCCTGCGCGACTATCTGACGCAGCAGTACGACTTCGACTGGGAACTCAACGGCCTGCTGCCCACCACCGGCTCCACCAGCTGCATGGATCTGGTGTGCAAGGCGCTGCTCAATCCTGGCGATGCTGTGCTGGTGGAAAGCCCCACTTTCCTTGGCAACATGCAAACGCTGAACCTGTATCAGGCCAAGCTGATCCCGGTGGAAAGCGACGAGGGCGGCGTGATGCTGGACAAGCTGGAGGAAGCGATCCAGCAGCATCATCCCAAGCTGTTCTATGTGATCCCTTCTTTCCAGAACCCCTCCGGACGCACGCTGGCTGCCGACAGGCGCAAGCCTATTGCTGAACTGGCTGCCAAGTATGGCTTCCTCGTGATGGAGGATGATCCCTACCGCGACCTGCGCTATACTGGCGAGCATCTGCCCACCATCAAGAGCTACGACAAGACCGGCCATGTGGCCTATATGGGCAGCTTCTCCAAGATCATCAGCCCCGGCATGCGCGTAGGCTATCTGGTCGCCGAGAAGGACATCCTGCGCAAATGCACCATCGGCAAGCAGGGCACCGACCTGCACACGCCCAACCTCAATCAGGCGATCGTTGATCAGTTCCTGCGCCGTGGACTGCTTGCGCCGCATATCGAAAGCATCATCCCTGCCTATAAAGAAAAGATGGAACTGATGCTTAAGGAACTGGACAGCTTCCCTGCCGGCACAAAGTATACCGTGCCCGAAGGCGGACTGTTCATCTGGGTGGAAATGCCTGAAACCTTCAACGCCACCGAGGTGTTCCAGGAGGCTGTTGAAAACAACGTGGCTTATGTGCCCGGTACGCATTTCTATCCCTACGGCGGTCATCACAACACTTTCCGCCTCAACTTCTCCAACTCCACGCCTGAACAGATCAAAGAGGGCATGGAGAAACTGCGCAAACTGTTTGAAAAACACATGTAAGTGAAATAAAGAAAGGAAGAAACATCATGCACGTATTGGATATGCTCAAAGAGCGCGGTTTCATTGCTCAGGTCACCTTTGAAGAGGATCTCTACAAGGCCATGGAAAAGGGCCCTGTCACTTTCTACCTTGGCATCGACCCCACCGCCGACAGCCTGCACGTTGGCCACTTCATGCCCATTATCATGGCCAGCCATCTGCAGAAGGCCGGCCATCGTCCCATCATCCTGTGCGGCGGCGGCACTGCCATGATCGGCGATCCCAGCGGCAAGACCGATATGCGCAAGATGCTCACCAAGGAAACCATCGCTGACAACGTCGCCGCTATCCAGAAGCAGCTGAGCCGCTTCATGGAGTTTGGCGAGGGCAAGGCTACCATGGTCAACAACGGCGACTGGCTGCTCAACCTCAACTATGTCGACTTCCTGCGCGAAATCGGCGCACATTTCAGCGTCAACCGCATGCTGACCGCCGAGTGCTACAAGCGCCGCATGGAAACCGGTCTTACCTTCCTTGAGTTCAACTACATGATCATGCAGAGCTACGACTTCCTGCAGCTGTTCAAGACCCATGGCTGCCGTCTGCAGATCGGTGGCGACGACCAGTGGAGCAAC